>JAKQIZ010000147.1 GCA_029561465.1 Deltaproteobacteria bacterium
TAAGTAAGTCGCACGTAACTAATTGGATTCTTTAGATACGTGTTTGACGGTTTTGGGCCGGTTTCATGGCACAGACTCGACTTACTTCTTTTATACAGGCCCGGCAGTCGGCGGGCTAGGGCGCTTTTTACGATGCCGTCATTTCTGCCAATGTATTCGGTTGTACATACAGCTCCGCCCTCTGGATTCCCGGCGGGCGGATATCCCCTGGCGGCGGCCCGGGATCCGGGCCAGGTCGAGGCCTTGAAAAGGCTAAGGTCTTAACTCCGTGTCCGACCGGCCCTGGACATGGGTCTCCACGCCGGACAACTCATTGCGCAGTTCGACTATCTCTCTTTCCAGACGCTCGTACTCCGCCAGCTTGCGCTTCAGGAAGTAAAAGGTCGTGCGGGCCTTTTCCTCGATCCCGCTGGGCGTCAGTTTGTAGAGATAGGAAATCTTGTTGCTGGAGCTCTTGAAGTTGTCTACCTTGACCAGGCCGCGCCGGATCAGGGACTTGATCAGATAGTTGACCTTGCCGAGACTTATGCCCAGGCGCGAGGACAGCTCCCGCTGGGTCAGGGCCGGTTCTTCCTTGATCGCCTTGAGTATCTTCAGGACGTCTTCATTGTTCAACGGCGGCATTTCCGGTTTCGACAAGCGGATTCTCCTTGCGTTCAATGCATGAACATGCGCCGTTCCTAAACCAGCGCGGATAGAAAGTCAAGGGAAATTTATTGAAAGCTACGCTTTGCCGTCGTCCCGAAGGCCCGCATGCCAAAGGATGAGACTTGAATAGACATGCAGTTTGCTGCGGATGCGCCGGGAAAGCCCGAGGGTGAAAATAACCGCCAGGGAGGTAAAAAACCAGTTGACCAGCAGGCGGAGGAAGATGGTGATCCGGATCAGCGCATAGTAGGGAAGGCCGTGCCATTTGCGGAAAAACTGATAGCGGGACCGATAGAATTCGATCCGGGACCGGACGCCGGGGCCGATGCTCTGACCCTGAAGATGATAGATCCGGGCGGACGGCACATGATAGATTTTCCAGCCTTGCCGGCGCATCCGGTAAGCCCAGTCCGTCTCTTCCATGAAGAAGAAATACCGCTCGTCGAACCAGCCCACCTCATCCATGGCCTGTCTTCTCACCAGCAGGCAGGCGCCTACCCCGGAATCGACCGCGAGGGGCCGATCGTAATCGTAACGCTTGCCGGGGTAGCGGCGGGGGAAAAGATATTCCAGAACCGGCATGTTGAACAGCAGGGTAAACAGCGTCGGAAAAGCGGCGATGGAATTCTGCTTCGTCCCGTCCCGGTTGAGAAGCTGACCGCAGGCCATGGCGGCGTCCGGGCGGGATTCCATAAAGGAAAACAGCTCCCGGACGGCGTCTTCCGTCACCACCGCGTCGGTGTTGAGGAGCAGGGCATAGCGCCCCCGCATCACGGCAAAGGCCTGATTGTTCGCCGCGCCGAACCCGCGGTTCGTTTCATTGACGATCACCCGCGCCGCGGGGAAACACTCCCGCAGCATGGCGACACTGCCGTCGGTGGAGGCGTTGTCCACCACAATGATCTCACAGGTTGGGCCGCCGCGGGTCCCCCGGAGCGACGCCAGGCAGTTTTTCAGCAGTTCCCCGGTGTTCCAGTTGACGACGATCACCGAGACATCCGGCGTTTTCCCCCCCGCCGGCATGCTCATGGCTCCCCCGCCGGCCGTCCCCGGCGCCGGGTCATCTCCGCCAGCTTGGCGTATTTGCAGAACTTATTTATCCCATCGGTGGCGGCCAGCGTGAGGCCCTGCGGGCCGTCGAGCATCCCCAGCCGGAATACGTAATCCTGGAGAAAGGTCAATGCCGCCCGGACCAGGGCGCCGCCCACCGTGGCCCGCCGGCCGGCGGCATAGGCCTCCCGGGCGCCCAGAGTCGAATAGTGGTCGATCTTCCGGAGAATCAGGCTCAGATCGCTCTCCGTGCAATGGACAATGGGGACGTCGAGGGCCGCCACGGGGCCCTCGACCTCCAGGCCTTCGTGAACAGCGGCGACGGACATCCGGCCCTGCCCCCGGCGGAAAAGGCGGGTGAGGCGGTCGGGCCACCAACCGGCATGACGGATCCACCGCCCCTGAAAGTAGTTTTTCCGGGGAAAGCTGTAACCGGCGGGACCGGGCTCGGCAAGGACCCTGGCGATCACCACGGCCGTTTCCGGAGGGATGCGCTCGTCGGCGTCCAGGATCAGGATCCACGGCTGGCGGCACTGATCGATGGCGAACTGCTTCTGGGCGCCGAATCCGCCCCGCCAGGGCTCCGCAAAGACTTCGGCGCCGGACGCCCGGGCGATTTCCGCGGTGGCGTCGCCGCTGTGGGAATCCACGACGACGATCTGGGCGGCAAACGCCACGCTTTGCAGGCAGGCGGAGATATTACGCTCTTCATTTTGCGTGATTACGGCCACGGAGAGGGGAGCCTTACCGGTGCCGGGATTCACCGCCCCGCCCCCCGCTCCCCCGGGCCGGCCGGAAGGTTCAGAAGGCGTCACCGGCGGCGCCTCCCTCATAGCGGTCCATGATCAACAGACCGTTGCAATGGGCCCAATGGCGAATCAGCCACCCCTTGTCCTCCCGAAAGAAATCCCGGGATTCATCGAACCGCCGCCCGAAATGGTCCTCGATCGCCCTGATCACCCCCCGGTCGTTGTTCCAGCCCTGGCCCCGGCTGCCGTCCCGGCGGACGAACACCTCCTGAAGGTTGGTGTCATGGAAGACAACCTTGCACCGGGGGGACAGGTAAGGGAACCAGTGTCTTATCTCCTCGCCGGTGTGCTCGTAGCGATGGCTGGTGTCGATGAACAGGATGTCGATGGCCGGCGCGAGCCCCCGGGCGGCGCACCAGGCGGGGAAAAGGGCCGCGAAGGAGATGTCGTCGCTTTTCACGAAATGCCGCTTCGGATAGGTGCCGACTTCTTCCCGATCTTCGATATCGACGCTCACCAGGGCGCCGTCCCAGAGTTTCGCCACCCGTTCCAGGACAAAGGTGGACTCGCCGTCCCCCGATCCCAGCTCCACGATCAGTCGCGCCTCGATCCCCAGACATTCCATAAACAGGGTTGCGAGGTGGTCGCAAATATCCGTCGGCCGCGCCGCCCGCCGCGTCACGGCCTTCAGGACCTTGGTGAGGGCCCCCGCCGGGGTGTCCTTGGTGCCGAGATAGCCCTTTATGATCGACATTATCGATAATCCTCAAAAATATTCGATTTTTTGGTCGTAAGGCAGGAAGATGTTGCCCTTGAACCGTTCATGGAAGGCGGGAAAGTCCCGGATCGTCTTTTCCCCCAGGGGTTTGTAGATATTGAAATAACGATCCAGCTCCGGCCATTTCTCGTCCCAGATCCGCCGCATCTCCCCGCGCCAGTCCTGCCGGCAGTGCGGATAGGCCTGCTCGCGGGAGGCGTTTTTCTCCGTAACCTTGTGATAGTGCCAGACGAAGGAATCGACGCTCAGGGCGGTACACCCCCCGGCGAGGAAACAGCGGAGGGAGAAATCGTTATTCTCATAGGCGGCCTTCCAGCGCTCATCGAAATAACCGATCGCGGCGAATATTTCCCGCCTCCAGAACATGACGTTGAATTCCACTCCGACATAACGGAGATAGCCGCGCCGCCGCCGCCGGAAAAGTTTATCCTTCAGCGTGGTTTCCTTTTCTTGAAGTTCCGTCAGATCGGGATGGTCCGTCCCGTAGGGCGCCTGCGGTTTCCAGATCTGGTGGTCCACATCGCTTTTGTCGGTGAACGGGGTGGCCTGGTAAACTTCCGGGATCTGGACCTTCTGGAACAGATCTTCGTCCATTCCCGAGGTTACGATCACGTCCGAGGTGATCAACGCAAAGACCGGGGACTTTGCCGTGCGCACCAGAAAATTGACCGCCCGGCTGATGCCGATGTTGCGGTTCAGGAGGATCGCCGAAAGGCCGTATCTGGTTTGCAGCTCCAGGAGGCGCCGCCGATGCCCTTCCGGGGAACCCTGGTCGAGAAGATACACGTCCCCCCGCAGGCGGGGGCTTTTACGTTCATAAAAGGCCCGGAGGTTCTCCTCCAGCACCCGGCAGGCCGTATCTTCCCCGGAGGGATTATAGTTGAGCACCAGATAAGTGATGTCCGGTATCAATGTCCGTTCTACCCGCCTTGCCCGAAGTCTTTCCTGCCGGCAACCGTCGATGACGCCGCTCTCCGCTTGTCGTCCCATATTCATCCGCCTATAACACAAACGGTCATGCAATTAAATGATGAATTCCCCCAATGACTATGCTACAAAAGGCGTAATTTGAGCTTCCGTAAGGATTGTTTTTTTATGCCATTGAAATCACTGGAAAATAACGTCGCTGGAGCAACGACCCCGGCCCCGGCGTCTGAAAAAAAGGAAAAAATTTATAAATATCTCCACATATCGCTCCTGGTCCTCATCGGGGTGCATGTCTTCATCAATCCCTTTCCGCAACTCACCGCCATTGAAGAAATAAGTTTTTACGGCGCCGCTTTTGTTCTGGCGGCGCTGCTCAGGTCGAAACAGACGACCTTCAGCTTCCAGGGTCCGCTGACCATGCCCTTGTTTCTCTTTGTCGGCTGGACGGTGGTCGGCCTGTTCTTCGCCCTCGACAAGGCCAACACGATCCATGACATCTACGCCCATCTACTGAAATACCTGTTTTTTTATTTTTTATTGGTGAACTATTTCAATACCTTTCGTCGTTTTGAGCTCCTATGGCTGCTGCTCATTTTTTCCACCGCCGTCTTTGCGGTCTATCTCATGGTGTACTTTTACCTAATCATCGGCAATCCGTTCGCCGTCAAGCTGGGATATAAAATGCCCTGGGAGATCCCCCCTAACTTCATCGGCGTTCTGACGATATTCGCCCTGCTTTTATCGATCAACATATACAATTTCAAGGAATTGAAAGCATACAAGCTGCTGCTCGCCATCCCGGCGGGCATCCTGGTCATTGCCACCCTGTCCACCAAGACGAGAGGGGCCATCTTTTCCCTCTTCGTTGCCGTCCTGGTCCTGTTCGCCCGCAACAAAAGGAACCTGCTGCTGTTCTTTCTGGCCCTGGTCATGCTCGTCGTCGCGATGCCCGTCAAGGAACGCCTTTCCCCCGAAGAGTTGACCGCCAAGATACAGGCCGACGACCGGCTGCAAATCTGGTACACCTTCTGGGAGATGACCAAGGATCACCCCATAACCGGGATCGGATTCGGGATGGAAACGTATCACGACGAGGACCTGCTGAACAAATACAACCAGCGCGTCCCCGCCGCCTACCGCCAGAGCGTCCCCCTTAAATCACCCCACAACTTCTTTGTGGATCTCACCGTCCGGACGGGATTCGTCGGCCTGGCCATTTTCTTATTCCTCCTCTGGCGATGCTTCGCCCTGGCCGCCGCGCTCATCAAACGGGGGAAAAGCAATTTCGTCCGCACCTGGGCCACGGGGCTGACCGCCGCCCTGATAGCCTGGATGATCCAGGGGATGTTCGAGAGCATCGCCAGCGGACCCGCCGCGAAGTTGTTTTTTGTCATTCTGGCCATGTTGACCATTCTCTGGCAGCTCCGGGAACGGGAAGAACCTGTGGACGCGGGGCTCGTCTGAAGATGCAAAAGCGCCGCCGCGTAGCCGTCGTCATCCCCAAGTACGGCCTGGTGGGCGGGGCCGAGGGCTTCGCCGCCGCCTTGACGGAGCGGTTGGCGGGCGATCCCGCCCTGGAAATCCACGTCTTCGCCAACCGCCGCCGGGCGGATGACGACCCCGGGGCGATCCGCTTTCATCACGTCCCCGTCATCCTCTTCCCCAGGTTTCTCCGGACGCCCGGTTTCGCCGTTTTGGCCCAGCGGGCCGTCGCCCGGACCGGCGTCCACATCATCCACGCCCATGACCGGATGTTCCGTCCCGACCTCTATACCATGCACGGGATTCCCCACCGGTTCTGGGTTCGGGAGGTCCGGAAGAAGCGCCGTCCGAGCCTCTTCGATCTGGCCACCATCCAGGTGGAAAAGGGAATGGTCACGGGGGGGGCCTGCCGGTATTTTCTCGCCGTCTCCCACCTGGCCCGGGAGATCTTCCTCCGGGAGTACCCCGTGGATCCCAACCGGGTCCCCGTCATCCACCCCGGCATCGACCCCGGCGCGGTCACGGAACGGAGCGGCGAAACGGAAAGGCGGGAGACAGGCCGGCGATACGGCCTGCCGGCCGCCGCGCCGCTGATCGTCTTCGCCGCCATGAACTTCGACATCAAAGGCCTGGCGTTCCTCCTGGCGGGTCTCGGCAGGCTCAAGTCCCTCCACCCCGAGGAGGCATTTCATCTGCTGGTCGCCGGCGGCGACGACCGGCGGCAATACGAAGCGGCGGCAAGGGCGGCCGGGATCGGCGACCGCGTCACCTTCACGGGCGCCGTCTCCCGGGCGGAGCTGGCGCGCATTTACGCCGCCGGCGACCTCTATGCCATGCTCTCCAAATTCGACACCTTCGGGATGGTGGTCCTGGAGGCCATGGCCAAGGGGCTGCCCGCCGTCGTCAGCGGCAATGTGGGCGCCCGGGATCTCATCCGGGAAGGGGACAACGGTTTTGTCGTTCCCCATCCCGATGATGTCGACCGGGTCGCCGCAACCCTTTTCCGGGCCCTCCGGCCGGAGCGGCTCACCACCCTGAGGACGGCGGCCCTGGCGACGGCGCAGGAGTATTCCTGGGAAAAGACGGCCGGTCGGGTGGCGGAGATATACGATAAAATCATGTCGTTGAAAGGACGGCTGTAAATATTATTTCGGGAACGGGCATGAATATTGATGTATCCGTGATCATTGTCTCCTACCAGACCGCCGATCTCATCGGCCCCTGCCTCGCCTCCGTCTTAAGCCAGCGGGAGGTGACCACGGAGGTCTTCGTGGTTGACAACGCCTCCACCGACGGGAGCGCTGCCGTTGTCGCCGCCGGGTTCCCGGCGGTTCACCTCACCGCCAACGAGGAGAACCGGGGCTTCGGCGCCGCTAACAACCAGGTCCTGCCCCGGTGCCGGGGCCGGCACATCCTGTTCCTCAATCCTGATACGGTCCTCCAGGAGGGCTGTCTGGCCGCCGCCGCCGCGCACATGGACGGCCATCCCGAGTTGGGGCTGGCGGGGCTGCGGATCCTTAACCCCGACGGCTCCGACCAGGAATCGGTTTCCTACCGCTATCTCAGCGAGCGTTACACCACCGGGGAACTGGCGGAACTGCCGGGGGAGATCGCCGCCGTCCTCGGGGCCGCCATGATCGCCTCCCGGAGCGCCGTGGATGCCATAGGCGGCTTCGACGAGGATTTCTTTCTCTACGGCGAGGATGAAGACCTCTGCCTGCGCCTCCGCCGCCGGGGCCTCCAGATCGGCTATATCCCCGCCGCCCGGGTGCTTCACCACCACGGACAGAGCGAACGGCGCTCCACCCCGACGGAGGTATGGCGCAAGAAGTTCCGGGCCGAATGGCTCTTCTACCGCAAGCACTACCGTCCGGAAACCATCGCCCGGATCCGCCGGGCGGCACGGTGGAAAATCAACTGGCGCCTCCTGTCCCTGACCCTTTGTCGGCCGTTTCACGTCCGCCAGGATCAGGTGAGAGAAAAGCTGAACAAATACAAAATCATGAAAGAAGAACTGCGAAAATCGCCGCTTGAATCATGACCTTGCACCGGCGTATCGCCCGGGAAGCGGCCATGGTCCTCGTTTGAATAAGGACATGGAGAGACTGATCAGTTCCCGTTTTTCAATTCATCTTCGATAAAACGGGCCAGTCTACGCGCCACCACCGCGTGTCCCAGGGGGGTCCAATGCTGATTCCGGGGGTAATAGAGCTTTTTCCCCTCCGCGGCGGCGCTCTTCATGGCGGGAGCAAGGTCCAGAAAGGGAATCCCCGCAGTGGCGCATGCCTTTCCCAGTTCGCGGCCCGGCATGGCGAGGTCGTAGTCTCCCGCGTTCAATTGGTATTTAGCCACGATTTTACGCCAGTATTTCTTCTCGTAAACCTGGACCAACGTGGGCGCCGCCACGACCGCCAGCCGCGCATCGTGGTTGCGGCAAAAGACATCCATGTCCAACAGCAGGGCGATCAAGAGTTTGTATGCCTCGGACATCCTTTCATCCGGGTTTTTTCCGCAGAACCGGAGTTCCGACGGCATGACCTCGATGACATACTTGTCTTGCTTGAGATTGTCCGTGAATCTCTCGACCAGGTTGGCAAGGTGGGACTGGGGAAGACGACAGCAGGCATCGTTCTTCTTCGGCGCCTCCCCGTACGGGGGCGATCCTTCCACGGGGGGCAGGATCCTCAGTCGGCCGCCATCCATGACGGGCCGCGGTCGGCGGTAACCATCCAACCAATCCGACACGCCGCTGATATCATCCAAATCGTTGCCCAAATATATCACCAGAACCACCAGCCGCGGCCGGTAATAGATCGCCATGTCCCGGAGCAGCAGATAGGACTGGGGGGGTCCGAAGCCGTTAACCCCGAAATTCAGCACCTCCGTGCCGGGAAGAAGCTTCTCCTCCATGACCTCCGTAAAGACCTCCGGCATGGGTACCTCGAGGCCCGAAACAAACGAGTCCCCCAAAACGGCGATGCGTCTTTTCCCTCCCGACGGTTCCGGCGCATAGTCTCGGTCCCGCATGCCTGCCCGGTTGATGGCGACCGGGGTACGATATTCGTAGGCGGAGAATTCTCCTTTCGCCCCGGCTTTAAACCGCCATCCCCAGCGCTGGTGAAGCTCGAACAGCGTTTCATGACCGGCGCGGCCCTTATCTTGGGGATCGAACAACCGCAGATAGATCTCCGTTCCCAACCCGATGACGACCAGGCTGCTCAGCAATAAAGCACCGTTTTGAGCCATGTTCTTTTTGCGCCCGTAGAGCAGCGCCAGGCCGACCGCGGCCATGACGGCCGCGTAAACGCGAAAATTAAGCCGAAAATGATCCGGCATGCCATCGGGGCAGCAGAACAGTGCCTCAAGAACCCAGTCGTTTACCAGGAGGGCCCCGGCGCACAAAAGAAGTCCCCATAGACATGTATAAAGCTCAACGGACTTCTTCATGGGTAAGCAAAAAATCACTTAAGATAATCAACAAGATAATCCGCCAGGTATTGGTGTCCCGCCTCGTTCCAATGACCGTCATGGAGGAAATGCATCCGGGGTGTCGTCCGGCCGTGGAGATCGATAATTTCCAGGGAAGGCGACAGCGACTTTTTTAATTGCGCCACATAGCCGTCATACCGCCCGGAGCGGAAGCCCCACACGTAATGGGGGCCGGGGATCAGGACCACTAAAAATCTCGTGCCGGGCAGCCTCTCCGGCATGGCCAAAAGAATCCGCGTCGTCTTTTCCAGAGACTCCGGCCCCAATTGGATCTTTTCCAGATACTCCGGTTCGGAAAGCGCTTCCCTGTTCAGCGGCCGGGCCGGGGAACCCGTCATGGCCGCCATGATCTCCGGGCGGTTGTCCGCAAAGAAGCGCAGCCAGTCGGAATGGAATTTCCGCCGGTGCTCGAATTCATGCACCATCAGTGTCTCGCGATCGGGAGCGCCGAAAAACCGGTAATTGAACCAGTCCTTGATTTGCCGGGTTTTTCTGCCCAGTTGATAACGGAGGCGCGCCAGGGTCAGGAAGGACCGGACGTCGTAGGCCAGAAAAGGGGTGCGATATTGATGGGCCAGCGCCGGCCCGATGTCCTTGTCCGCGATGTCCTGAAAATCGTTGCCCATGCACAGGCCGATGACCACGGTCCGGCTCCGGAGCCCCTGTGACTTCATGACGTTGAGCTTGTGGAAATAATCGCTGGGGTTGGTGGCGATCTCGGAGACGTTCAGGACCTTGAGGCCCTTTCCCCGCATATTATCGGTGATGGTTTTCCCCTCCGCGACGCCCTGGCCGAAAAAGAAAGAATCGCCGAAAAGAACGGCGTCATATGCCTCGCCGGGATGAAAATCCGGTCCCCGGAGGCCATGGTTGTTATAACGATAGGCGACGTCGTAATCCACCGTCGCATGCCTTTGCACGGCAAAGGGAGGCAGGGGATAACGGGGAACCGCCCGGACCAGATAAAAGCCCAGGAGCCACTCGGCAAGATACAGGCCCAAGAGCAGGACAAAGGCAAGTGCTGCGATGTTCTTGAGCAGGTTACGCATGGGGCGACTAATAGCATGTCCGGAGGATGGCGTCAAAAATTATGCAGTTGGACCGGTTTCGCCGGCGGCAATACACATAAATCGTGGCATTATCGGCCCCGCCGTGATAAAAGGCCCCATGTCCCGGGGAGGGCCACGAAGCAGGAAGACGACGTTTTCATGGCCAGGCTCTATTCGTATCCGGGTACGGGATCGTGCATGAAGGGGAAATACGCCGCCACGGCGCCGAAAAATATCGGGCACATTGTCGTCATCGCCGCGGTCCTGATGATGGCCGTCGCCCTGGTGATCAATGAATGGACCCTGGCCTGGTGGAGCTGTCCGGACGGACATTTCGAACCGGACGACCGCCTGCGGATCGCCGCCTTTCAGGGGCTGTGCCTTCTCGGCGGCGTGTTGCTGCTCGTCTTCCGGAGGAAGGCGCTCACCGTCAATATCCTCCTTTCTGCCGCTACGATCCTGGTCTGTTTCTCCTTGGGAGAGATCCTGATGCGGAATTTCCATCCCCAGATCGGGGGGAGGTCGGAACAGGAGATATTCTTCGCCTATGACGAGACCCTGGGCTGGCGGCTCATCCCGGGAAAATCGGGCCTCCTCGTTTCCAAACATGAATATGAGAACATAATCAACATCAACGCCGCGGGTTTTCGGGATCGGGAACGCCCCCTTGCCAAGGCCTCGGGAACAAGAAGGATCGCCGTGATCGGCGATTCCTTCACGGCCGGCCTGGGCGTCAAGGACCCAGAGGTGTTCACCGCCGTCCTGGAGGCGACCCTACCGGGCGCTACGGAGGTCCTCAATTTCGGCGTCAACGGCTTCGGTCCCACCCAGGAGTATCTCCTCCTCACCACCAGGGTCTTTCCCTACCACCCCGATCTCGTCGTGATGGTCTTCTATATCGGCAACGATTTCGACGACACCACGAATCTCACCGCCTGGATCGACGGCTACCAGCGTCCCCGGGCCGTTCTGGATCACCGGGGCCGGATCTCCTTCACGAACATCCCCGTCCCGAAAACCTCCCGTCCCCGGAACGAGCGCCGGCAGACATGCAGCCTTCCCCGCTCCCACCTCGTCGATTTCTTCGACCGGATTCTCCACCAGCGACGGGACAAATACGCCCTGGACGTCCTGCCGCCGGAGGTGCGGCTTTGCCGCAAAGACCTGGATCCATCACTGCAGGAGGCCCTGCCCCTGCTCCGGGGCATCCTCCGGGAAACGGACGCCCGCTGCCGGCGTCAGGGCGGCCGGTTTGCCCTGGTCCTCGCCCCCACCGTCACCCAGATCCACGCAGATATTTACTGGCGAAAGATCAAGAAGGTCTATAACCTCCGGGAAGAGGATTACGATCTCCTGCTCCCCAATAAAATCCTCACCGGCATCGCCGGCGACCTCGGCATCCCCGTTCTGGATCTGACCCCGGCCCTGCGGTCCGAGGCCGACCGGGGAGCCGAATTGTACTACTACAAGAATCGCCACTGGAACGCCGCCGGACACCGCGCCGTCGCCCGGGAGCTGGCGGCATGGATCGAGACAAAGAAGCTGTTGACAGAATAACCTATTATGCCTATAAGGCTGGACATTTATCGAAGGACAACATCAGGAACGTCATGCATATCTTAGGCATCTCCGCTTTTTATCACGATTCCGCCGCCGCCCTCCTCAAGGACGGCGAGATCGTCGCCGCCGCCCAGGAGGAGCGCTTCACCCGGAAGAAGCACGACCCATCCTTCCCGGCCCATGCGGCGTCCTTCTGCCTGCAGAGGGCCCGGATCGGCGTGGAGGATCTGGACGCCGTGGTCTTCTACGACAAGCCGCTGCTGAAATTCGAGCGGCTTTTGGAGACCTACTACGCCTTCGCCCCCCGGGGTCTGAAGTCCTTTCTCTCCGCCATTCCCGTGTGGATCAAGGAGAAGGTGTTCCTCAAGAAACTGATCCGCGACGAGCTGAAGCGGATCGGCAACGGCACCGCGAAAGGTGTCAAGCTCCTCTTCACGGATCACCACCTGGCCCACGCCGCCAGCGCCTTCTTCCCCTCTCCCTTTCCCGAAGCGGCGATCCTGACCATCGACGGCGTCGGGGAATGGGCCACCGCCTCCATCGGCCACGGCCGGGACAACGACATCACCCTCCTCAAGGAGATGCGCTTCCCCCATTCCGTCGGGCTGCTCTACTCCGCCTTCACCCACTATCTGGGCTTCCGGGTCAATTCCGGGGAGTACAAGCTCATGGGGCTGGCCCCTTACGGCGATCCCGATTCCGAACAGGTCCGGCGCTACCGGGAGGCCATCCGTACCCACCTGGTGGATGTCAAGGAGGACGGATCGATCTGGCTGAATCAGGATTACTTCGATTACGCCACCGGGCTCAGCATGGTGAAGGACGACAAGTGGGCGGCAATTTTCGGCTTCCCCCGCCGGACCCCCGAGACGGCCATCGAGCAGCGCCACGGGGATCTGGCCTATGCCATTCAACAGGTGACGGAGGAGATCGTCATGAAGATGGCCCGGACGGCGCGGCGGCTCACCGGGGCCGAGAATCTCTGTCTCTCCGGCGGGGTGGCCCTGAACTGCGTGGCCAACGGCAAGCTCCTGCGGAGCGGCGACTTCGCCGGCATCTGGATCCAATCCGCCGCCGGAGACGCCGGCGGGGCGCTGGGGGCGGCCTATGCCATCCATCACATGTACCACCGGAAACCCCGGCCCCGGGCGGACGGCGGGGACCGGATGCACGGGGCCTACCTGGGGCCGGATTTCGACGACCTGGAGATCCTCGCCACAGCGAAAAAATACCGGGCCCCCTGTCACCGGATGAAAGAAGGCGGGGAACTCAGCGCCGCCGTGGCGGGCTATCTCGCCGCGGGCAAGGCCGTGGGCTGGTTCCAGGGACGCATGGAATGGGGCCCCCGGGCGCTGGGAAACCGGAGCATCCTGGGGGACGCCCGGAACAAGGAGATGCAGAAACGCCTCAACCTGAAGATAAAATTCCGGGAAAGCTTCCGGCCCTTCGCTCCTTCCGTCCTCGCCGAAGACGCCGCGGAGTACTTCGAGCTGGAAGCGCCTTCGCCGTATATGCTCCTCATCGCCGACGTAAGGAAGGAACGCCGGAACCCCCTGCCGCCGGACTACCACCGGCAACCCATCCGGGACAAGCTCTACTATGTGCGCTCCGACATCCCCGCCATCACCCATCTCGACTTCACCGCCCGCCTCCAGACGGTGCACCGGGAAACCAATCCCCGCTTCTGGGAGTTGCTTAACGCCTTCAAGGAACGGACCGGCTACGGGGTGATCGTCAACACGAGTTTCAACGTCCGGGGGGAACCCATCGTCTGCACCCCCGAGGACGCCTACCGCTGCTTCATGCGGACGGACATGGATTACCTGGTGGTGGGAGACTTCATCTTCGCCAAGACCGAACAGCCGCCTTGGCAGGAAAAGGACAACTGGCAGGAAGAGTACGGCCTCGACTGACAAATCAGGGACGGCGCCCTATCTATCCTCATTTCTCCCGGCGGTGATGAAACATGTGACCCGACTGTCATGGGGTTTTAACGGGGAAGCAAAGTTGACGGCATCGCAAAAAGTCCGGATGCTTCGTTGCGCTTCATCCCTCGTCACTGCGACGTACGTACAAGTACGCCTCATTCCTCAGGATTCGCGCGCCTCGCCTGCGGATCTTTTTACGATGCCGTCCCAAATGGGACATTTGACTTTTTAACGATGTCATCAAAGTTGAAAAAAGCCGCCAAGTTGATCATCGTCAATATCGTCCTGCTCCTGATCGTCCTGTCTCTCCTGGAGGGGATGCTGCTCCTTCTCGTCCGCAACCCGGACATCCTCAAACACTGCCCCCGGCGGATCGGCAACATGATCGGCTACCTCTACGCCCGGGAGCGCCCCACGATCCAGTTCGAGGCGGAATGCGCCCGTCATGACCCAGTCCTGGGCTACACCCTCAAGCCCGGGTCCTGCACCTTCGGCGGACGGGAATTCACCAATCGCTATGACATCAACAGCCTGGGCGTCCGGGACGGCGAGGCGGCCCTCGGGCATCCCGAGATCATCGTCGCCGGCGACTCCTTCGCCATGGGCTGGGGGGTGGAACAGGACGAAACCTTCGCCGCCCTCCTGCAGCACCGGACGGGTCTCAAGGTCCTCAATGCCGCCGTTTCCTCTTACGGGACGGTTCGGGAACTGGGGATCCTCCGGAGCGTCCCCAGGGACCGCCTGAAATACCTCATCATTCAATACTGCGGCAACGACCGGGAGGAGAACCGGGAGTTTTACCTCCAGAACGGGCGCCTCCCCGTCATGACGGCAGAAAGATATGAAGAATACAGAGAGATTTACCAGGAGTCACAGCGGTACTACCCGGGGAAATACTTGGGGATGAAGATCGGGAAACGCTGGGAGGAGATGGAACAGAAACGACGGCAGGAGCAGGCGCCGAAGCTCGATCGGGACGAGATCGACCTGTTTCTCTACGCCCTGCAAAACAGCGGCCTGGACCTCGAGAAAGCGACGCTCATCGTCTTCGTCATGAACGGCCGTAATCCCAACGACAACCGGGAGTTTCCGGCGGCGCTGAAAAGAAAGCTGGCCGCGGGCGACTACCCGTCTTATTTGAAAGACATGCTGGTCCTCGATTTCTCCTCTCGGTTGGGTCCGGAACACTTCTATGTCCTGGACGACCATCTCAACGCCACCGGTCACGCCGTCGTTGCCGCCGAATTGGCCCAGGTCATCGCCGGCCGGGGGCGGCCCTGAAATTATTTTCCCTTGCATAATCAAAAACTCATTGCTATACGAACAGGCCGAAACGAAAAGGCTTTCGCGATATGAGGGGGGCGCCGTCATTCCATCCGGGCCCGCCCGCCGTGGGAGGCCGGGTCTTGACGCCCAACCTTCAAGCCAACGAAAAGCAATGGATAGGAAAGACGTGCCGATATGGAGATTCTGAAAGATTTTTGGGGCTTTTTGAAAGAACGGAAAAAATGGTGGCTCCTGCCTATGATCATCATGCTGCTGCTGATGGGCCTCCTGATCATGTCCAGCGGCTCCGCCGTGGCGCCCTTTATCTACACCCTGTTCTAACCCCCGTTGGGGTTAGGCGATCTCCTTCTGATTCTCCGGGTCGTTCCCGCGGGGCAAGGAGGGGAAGAGACGAAGAAAGTGGAACTCGATCGTTTAGGAACCGTCAAAACGGTAAACATACTGACCCTGGCCGTCCTGATCGCCTATTTGATCTTCGGCGCCGTCTGGCTGGTATGGGTGGCGGCCCTGCTGGCCCTGGGCAACGCCCTGGAAAGCCGGGTCACCTCAGCCCTGGCCCGGGGCTGGCTTAAGTTCGCCGAGCGGCTCGGGGCCTTCAACTCCCGGGTCATCCTGACGCTGACTTTTTATCTGATCCTCACCCCCCTGGCCTTCCTGTACCGGATTTTCAACCGCCACCTCGTGGAGCATTTCCTGGCCAACAAGCGTAAGAGTTATTTTGAAGACCTGAACAAAAAATACGCCCCCGGGGACTTCGAGAAGTCATGGTAAAGATCCCGGCGGCAGAGATGGGGCTTAAGACGATCTCCGGAGATTTCTCTTTTCAGCGCCTGGAAATCGACGGGATCGACAACCGCGCCGTGCTGACGGCCAACAAGCCGGAGATGGCCGCCGAGGAAATCTGCCTTTTTCACCCCGACCTGGCGGACGGAAACGCATGTCTGCAAAGCCTTCAGGAACGCGTGGAGGCCGCGATGGCCCACCGCGCCCCCTTCCCCGTCGTCCGTTTCGCCGACGGCGAATACGCGTTTTACGCCCGGAACCTGGAATGCAACGGTCTTTACCGGCAGGCGGAATCCCGGGCGGCCATCAGGGCGGCCCTGCCCTTCCATGTCGAAGCCCTCACCCGCCTCTCCCGGACCGGCCTGCTGGCCCCCCTGGTGTTTCCCGGCAACATCGCCCCGCCCCGCCGGGGGATTTTCTCCCTGTTTTCGGGTTTTCGGAGTCGTCCGTCGGCCGTTACCTTTCTCGATTTTCTGCACCGCCACGACGTCTCCCTTACCGGCGGCAACTATCTTCCCTTCTACGCCGTCTATGCCTGGCTTTCCTCTCCCGCTTTCACCCGCTTGACGGACGGGAAGAGAGTCTGTCTCATCGGTTCGGACTGGGACGAGCAGGCCTGCCGGGACTGGTTCGCCCGCGGCGACAGCGGGCCACGGCTCAGTTTCGTCAAGATTCCCGCCGAATTCGTGGCCACCCGGTGGCCGGAAATGAAAGCGGCCGTCGTTGGGACGGTACCCGCCGACACGGAGCTCTGTCTCACCGGGGCGGGCATCGGGGCCCTTCCCGTCTGTGTTGACGTCGCCGCGTCCCTTTCCATCCCCGTTCTGGACGCGGGGCATGTCTTCAACATGATGAACGACCGGATCGACAAGTCGAACGGGGACCGGCTTTACACCCGTTATCGCCGGTAAGCGCCGGCGGCTTTGTTACCCGCGGGGACGACGGTTCGCCCGGAGCGCCGGCGGTCAACCCAATGAATCTCCTCGCGGCAGGACGCGAGGCATTAAAACCTCAAGGAACGAAGCACGCTTCGGGTAATATACCCCGAGAGGATTCAACCGAGTTCAGGAACACCATCGAGAAGGCCCTCCCCATGGATCCGTTGAAGAGATATCGACAGCGTCTCCGGATATGGAGCAACGACCAGCGCCTGGAAGCGGAACGTCTTCATTATGAAGGGCTTTTTGCCTCCCGGCGCCTGAGCGTTCCCGATGAGGAAGCCCTCTGCGCCGCCTGCCGGGAGCGCTTTCCCTCCCTCCGCCCCAAGCCCCGGGGGGCGTTGAAGATCTTGGCCGTTTACCACGATTACAACTGGGAAGAAACGGCCTTGAAGCCGGCCTTGCAGAAATTCGGCACCGTTTATCATTTCGACTGGTTCCGCGGTCCCGGCGCCGCGGCCGGTGAATGGCGCCGTTCCGGCCGTCCCCTGATGAACCGGGAACTATTGGCCTATGCCCGAAAGCTGAACCGCGGCCGGGATCTCGATGTCATCTTCACCTATCTTTCCGGCGAGCAGATCACGCCCGCCGCCATGGCCTCCCTGAACGCCCTGGGCGTGCCGATCATCAACCTCGCCCTGAACGACAAGGAGAATTTCGTCGGCAAGATCCGGGGCGGCCAGGCCCTGGGTGTCCGGGACATCTGTCGCTTCTTCACCCTTTGCTGGACCAGCACGGAGGATGCCCGGAAAAAATACGTCGTGGAAGGGGCCTTGCCCATCTACCTGCCCGAAGGGGCCAACCCGGAGCTGCACCGTCCCCGGGAGGGGGAAAAGACCATCGACGTCTCCTTCGTGGGGCAGCGCTACGGCAATCGTCCGGAAGTCGTCGCCCGGCTGGCCGCCGCGGGGATCAAAGCCGTCGTCCGGGGACCGGGATGGCCCGACGGCCCCCTGAGCACGGAAGACATGGTGCGCCTTTATTCCCAAAGCCGGATCAATCTCGGCTTCGGCGGCGTCAGCGGCCATTCGGACGCCTTCTGCCTCAAGGGCCGGGACTTCGAGATCCCCATGAGCGGCGGTCTCTACCTCACGGAACATCATCCGGAACTGGAAAGGGTTTATGAAATCGGCTGGGAAATAGTGACTTACCGGGATTTCGACGACCTGCTGGTCAAGATCCGCCGGCTCCTTTCCAACCCCGCGTTGGCGGAGGAAATCCGGCGCCGGGGGCGGGAACGGGCGCTCCGGGACCATTCCTGGGAGAGCCGCTTCCAAAAGGTATTCGCGATCAGCGGCGTAATATGATTCGCCCCCGGACGCGGAACCGCGCTCCGAAAGAGATAAGGGGAGCAAATATTGGCATTTCCTGCGCCATCGCTTTTTGCGGGTTCACCTTATATTATTGGCGCTTCAAACCGGAGCGGTGATCCGCCTGGCCGCCTCGAGGGTGTTGCGCAGGAGCATGGCAATGGTCATGGGACCGACGCCGCCGGGTACGGGGGTGATATAGGCGGCCCGGCGTTCCGCCTCCGCGAAGGCCACATCCCCCACCAGCCGGCCGTCATCCCGGCGGTTGATCCCCACGTCGATGACCACGGCCCCCTCCTTGATCATGTCCCCCCGGATCATCTCGGGGCTCCCCGCCGCCGCGACCAGGATATCGGCCCGCCGGGTAACATCGGGCAGCCGCTGCGTCCGGGTATGACAAATGGTGACCGTGGCATGACGGGCGAGCAGGAGCAGGGCCAGGGGTTTCCCGACGATGTTGCTCCGGCCGACGATGACCGCCTCCCGCCCGGCGATGTCAACGCCGGTGCGGTCCAGAAGTTCCATGACGCCCCGGGGCGTGCAGGACACCGGCCCGGGATTTCCGGCCATGAGGCGGCCCACGTTCACGGGATGGAAGCCGTCCACGTCCTTGGCCGGAGCGATGGCCTCGATGATCATCTGGGTGCGGATCTGGCGGGGTAGCGGCAACTGAACGAGGATGCCGTGAACGGCGGGATCCCCGTTCAGTTGCACGATAATATCCAAAAGCTCCCCTTCCGCCGCCGCCGCCGGCAGGCGTATCTCCCGGGACAGGAAGCCCGCCTCCGCGCAGGCCCGGCCCTTGCGCCGGACATAGATCCGCGACGCCGGATCATCGCCGACAAGGACCACGGCCAGACCGGGAGTCACCCCCGTTATCTCCCGCATCACTACGGTTTCCTTACGGATCTCCTCCCGGATCACCCGGGCGATTTCATTGCCGTTAATAATCTCGGGCATAAGAATCTTGCGTATATTTACTATGCAACCTTGACGGCATCGTAAAAAGTCCGGATGCTTCGTTGCGCTTCATCCCTCGTCACTGCGACGTACGTCCCAGTACGCCTCATTCCTCAGGATTCGCGCGCCTCGCCTGCGGATCTTTTTAAGATGCCGTCCCAAATGGGACATTTTTTGACCTTTTACGATGTCGGCAACCTTAGTATATTGTTCAATATCACTCATTTCACCTTATGCCAGATCTGGGTGCGTCCCAGCAGCGACACCCCGAGAAAACCCCGGACCTTCATCTTGCCGCCCCCTTCCACGACCTCCAGCTTGCACTTGTAAATCTTGCCGTTGTTGGGATCCATGATGGTGCCGCCGGTGTATTCACTGCCGTCCGCCTTGAGATCCTTCAGGAAGACCAGGCCCAGCATGGGCTTGTTTTTGTCGCCTCCCGGACACTTCGTGCACAGCTTCGCCGCCCCGCCATCCTTTTCCTGGAGCAATTGGACGATCTTGCCATAGATCTTGCCGTTTACCTCGTAAACCTCGACAATCGATTTTTCTTTCTTCGTTTCATCGTCGATGGTCTTCCACTTCCCCACCGGCGACCCGGCGGCCAGGGCCAGAGAAACGGAAAAGAAGAAAATCACCCCGGCCATCAACATCGTTTTTTTCATCGCTGCAACCTCCTTGAAGTTTATTGAGCACGCCCACAGGCAGCTCATTCCTATACGAAATCCCCGCCGTGATCAAGAAAAAAGACCATCTCCAGCATTGAAAAGGCCGGAGGCATGTGCTAAGCAAAAGTCGCGAAAAGTGGCGGGAAGATCTCCGGACGCCGGGTTCGCCGGCCTGATGACCGGCCGGGGCGCGGGCATTTGCCGATCCGGAGTCCGATCCGCAATCAACAATGATAAAGGGGGGCGCAGAGACAATTATGAACCTGGGAAGGATGATAGAGGAGACCGCGAACAAATATCCCGGCAATATGGCCGTCATCCATGAAAAATGCCGGATGACGTTTGCGGAGCTCAACGGCGCCGCCAACGCCCTGGCTCATTACCTGTGCAGCCTGGGGATCGGCCGGGGTGACAAGGTCGCCCTGATGCTTCCCAACTGTCCGGAATTCATCATCTCCTACTTCGCGGCCCAGAAGCTGGGCGCCGTGGCCGTAACCATCAATGTCATGTCCACTCCCTACGAACTGCGACATCTTCTGGGCAACAGCGACGCCAGGGTCTTGATCGCCCAGAGCGTCGCCGTCCGGCGTTACGAGGAAATAAAGGAAGATCTGCCCCTCTGCCGGCACGCCCTGATCACCGCCGGCATGGATACGGACTGTCCCTTCACCCGGGTCCTCCGCGACCACCCCCGGACCTGGGAGATGCCGGCGATAGACCCCGACGATCCGGCGGTAATGATTTACACCTCCGGCCTCACCGGACGCCCGCTGGGGGCGCAGTTGACCCACGCCAATCTGATGACCCAGGCGGTGCTCCTGGAAGAGGCGTATAACGGAACGACCGCCGACCGCGGGCTGGCGGTGATTCCCTTCTTCCACTCCTTCGGAGCGGCGGCGAATATGCTCACCGCGATCCGCACCGGGGCCCGCATAGTTCTCATGGAGCGCTTCACCCTGGAGAGCATCTTCGCCACCATTGAAAGGGAACGGGTCACCTTCACCTGCTCCGTCCCCCGGATGTTTCTCGGGATGCTCTTTCACCAGGGCGGGGAAAAGTATGACCTGAGTTCCCTGCGGTTATGCATCACCGGCGGTTCCACCATGCCGGCGGATTTCATCCCCCTCTTCCGGGAAAAATTCGGTGCGCCGCTGGTGGAAGGTTACGGCCTGACGGAGGCCTCGCCCATCTGCACCATCACCCGGCTGGAGCAGGAGAACAAACCGGGCGCCATCGGCACGCCCATTGGCGGCGTCGAGGCCCGGATCATCGCCGACGACAATACTGACGTGCCCCGGGGGGAAACGGGCGAGCTGATCGTCCGGGGAAAGAACGTCATGAAGGGCTACTACAAGGACGAGCGGGCCACCGCGGAGGTCATCCGGGACGGCTGGCTCCATACCGGCGACCTGGGGAGGATGGACGCGGATGGATATATCTTCCTCACGGGCAGAAAAAAGAGAATGGTCATCACCAGCGGCTTCAACGTCTATCCCCGGGAGGTGGAGATCGTCCTGGAGATGCACCCCGCCGTGGCGGCGGCCCGGGTGGAAAGCAAGGAGGACATGATGCGGGGGGAGATCGTCAAGGCCCTGATCGTCCGGAAACCGGGCGTGGAAGCCGACGAGAAGGAGATCCTCCGCCACTGCCGGGCCTATCTATCCTCCTACAAGCTCCCCCGGGAGGTGGAATTCATCAGCAACTTTTAACAGTTTTTGAAAAAAAACCACGACGGCGATTTCCCGAGGTAAAAAATGAACTCGGGGAACAGATGACGAGTTAAATCCGCTCCCCGAGTTCATTCACTATCCAGGATGGCTGCCAGGCCACCAATTGCTTACTGCCTGCGGCCTATTTTTTCCGTTTCTCCATCTCCTCCGCCCGGAGCTGTTTGCGAAGGATCTTGCCCACATTGGTCTTGGGCAGCTCCTTGCGGAACTCCACCTCGACGGGCAGTTTGTAGGCGGCGAGCTTCGTCTTGCCGTATTCGATCAGCTCTTCCTGGGTAGCCGTCTCCCCTTCCTTCAAGACCACGAACAGTTTGACGTTTTCACCGCGTTTGGCGTCGGGGATGCCGATGGAGCAGGCCTCCTGCACCTTCGGATGCTCGTAGTAAACCTCGTCGATATCCCGGGGATAGACGTTGTAGCCACCGGAAATGATCATGTCCTTTTTGCGATCCACGATGTAGAAGTAGCCGTCTTCGTCCATGGTGGCGATGTCGCCGGTAAACATCCAGCCGTCTTTCAGACAGGCGGCGGTCTCCTCCGGCTTGTCCTTGTAACCCTTCATGACCTGGGGACCCTTGATGATCAGTTCCCCCGGCTGGCCGACGGGCATGTCCGTGGTCCCGCTATCGAGATCGACGATGCGGCACAGGGTATCCGAGATGGGAACGCCGATGCTCCCCACCTTCCGGGCGCCGCCGGCAAAGGGATTCACGTGGGTGACCGGTGTCGTTTCCGTCATCCCGAAACCTTCGACGATCACCGCACCGGTAGCCTTTTCAAAGGCATGGATCACCTCCACGGGCAGCGGCGCGCTCCCGGAGAAGGCCCCCTTGATGCAGCTCATGTCGGTCTTCTTCAGGTCGGGATGGTTGAGCATCCCGATATACATCGTCGGCACCAGCGGGGCGAAGGTGGGGCGGAAATTGCGGATCGCCTCGAGGAGCGGCACGGGCTGGGGACGGGGGATGAGAACCTGCGACCAGGCCATGTGGATGGAGAGGTTCATGGAGACGGAGAGCCCGAAGACGTGAAAATAGGGCAGCGCCCCCAGCATGATCTCCGTGCCTTTGGTGAACTTGGGAAACCACGCCTCCAACTGCTGGACCTGCTTGCTCAGGTTCGCATGGGTCAACATGACGCCCTTGGACACCCCCGTCGTCCCCCCCGTGTACTGGTACATGGCTATATCTTCAAAGCTGTTCTTCACCGCCGGGGGGTTCGGGGAATATTTTGCCAGACATTCCTTCCAGGAATAGACATCGGCCGTCGCCGGGACATCGGCAAAGGGGTATTTCTTCAGCCAGCGGCCGAGCACCCTTTTCAAGGTAGGAAGATAGTCGCCGATGCAGGTATAGACGATCTGCCTGACCTTGGTCTTGGGACGGAGGGCAATCATCCTGGGCGCCAATACATCCAGGGTGATCAAGACCTTGGAACCGGAATCGTTGAACTGATGGTCGAGTTCCGGATCGGAATAGAGGGGGTTGTTCATGACGGCGATGGCGCCGATCTTCAGGACGGCGAAGTAGGCCGCCACGCAGGGAATGATGTTGGGCAGCAGCAGGGCGACGGCGTCCCCCTTCTTGATCCCGAAAGCTGTCAGACAGGTGGCGAACCGATCCACCATATCCTGCAACCCCCGGAAACTGATCGTCGTTCCCTGAAAAATCAAGGCCGGCCGATCAGGAAACTGTTTGGCCGTACGATCAAGAATTTCCGGCATACAGAGATCTTCATAGGCCACGGCTTCGGGAACTCCCTGTTCATATGACTTTAACCACTGTTTTTTCACGTAAATGTTTTCTTCCGCCATAATCTCCATACTCCTTTCAGAGAAATTATTGTCCACGGCAACGATAATACCATCACGCCCCCACATACGACAGATCGATTAGCCCCCACAAGTCGACATTATAGCACAAAGAAGACAAAAAAGTGGATTAATTTGCTATCGAGAAAATTGTCTTGACAAACATTCCCTCATAATCTATCCGGCTCGAACCCATTAAGTAAAGGAGGCCAAGCATACGGTCCGTCGTAAACAAAGGCGCGGGAAATCTCCGTCAGCACCGCCAGGCGGAACATCCGCTTGGGAAAAGGCCAGATCCATCCTAATCAAGGCAGCACTGATCATCGCCGGGGTTGTCGGGGGACTGATAATCGGGGAAATCATCCTCCGTTTTCTTGCTCCTCCCCCCGTCAATCTGTTGAAGATGAATCGTTATTTTGAATCGGAACGGGGCAAGTTCGCACGCTATGATTCGACCTTGGGATGGACGGGAAAGGAAAACGTCCAGGACGATTTCCTTTGGATGGATGTATCTCATCGTGTCCGACAAAACCGCTATGGCTGCCGGGGCGGTGAATACCCCTTTGGCAGGACCGGCAAACCGCGCCTCTTGGTGCTGGGCGATTCATATGCCTGGGGATTCGGTGTCGAAGAACAACAGCTTTTCACTTCTTTGTTGGAGAGGAATAGGAACCGGGACGTGGAAGTTGTCAACCTCGGCGTTTCCGGCTACGGCACCGATCAGGAATACTTGCTCTGGAAGAACAAGGGACATCAATGGAAACCGGATCAGGTATTGTTATTGGTAACTTTGTGGACCGATCTCTGGGATAATACCATATCCCGGCAATACGGCTATGAGAAACCCGTCTTTGAACCCAATGCCTCGGGGGAGCTGGTGCTAAAAAATACCCCCGTCCCGCGAGAAGAACGTCACTGGTCCCATGGCGATAGAAGCAACACCGAGCGCCGGTCCGCCTGGTTCTCCGACGGCATCGGTCATTCAGCGGTAGCCGCGGCGCTTGTCAATTTTTGCGTAAAAAGCTCAACCATAAGGAAGTTGTTGGAGGAACACGGGATCATTCCGATCCGGCAAGGCGGTTACGGATGGGAAGTCCAAATGTATGCCCCGGAAGGGTCCGATGAAATGGACAAGCCCTGGCAGGTAACCTTCGCCCTCATCGCCAAGCTGGCTGCGGAGGTAAAAGGACAGGGAGGAAGATTGGTCGTAGCGGTAGCGCCCAGCCCCGTGCAGGTCTATCCGGAGCTCTGGCGGGAAAGACTGGGCGGGCGGGAACTAGGAAATAAGGCGCTCGACCCGTCGACACCCAACAAGCGCCTGGAAGCATGGTGCCGCCAAAGAGGGATTCAATTCATCGATTTACTGACGCCTCTTCAAAAAGCGGGAAGGACAACTCCCTATCTTTATTTTCCCCTAAATTTACACTGGACGGCTAATGGCCATCAGGTAGTCGCCGAAGTGCTCGCCCAGGAATTATCATTGTTTCATCCTTAATCGCTTGCCATACCGTTCCTAGAAAGAGAAGCCCCCGGACAATCAGTTCCGACTGTCCGGGGGCTTCCGAAATTTTTTTCAATCTACCCTTATGGAATATCGATATCCTTGTGGATCCATCCGCTCCGGATAGAGATTATGCCTGACAGACCTCCACCGGCTCGGGTTCCGCTTCGAGGCCCATGGCCTTCCAGACGATTTCCGCCAGATCCAGGGCGACCATCTGCTCTTCCTTGCCGTGGGTCTTAAGGCCGTCGCTCATCATGGTGAGGCAGAATGGACACCCGACGGCGATGGTCTGAGCGCCCACGTCGATGGCCTGTTTGGCCCGGGCGTCGTTGATGCGGTCGCCGTGCTCTTCCATCCACATGCGGGCGCCGCCGGCGCCGCAGCAGAAGCTCTTGCCGTGGTTGCGTTCCATCTCCACGAGGCGGGCCCCGGGGATGGCCTTGATGATCTTCCGGGGCTGGTCATAGACCTGGTTGTAACGACCCAGGAAGCAGGAATCATGATAGGTGAAGCGGACGTCGTTCACCGGGTTCTTGATCTTGATCTTGCCCTTCTCGATGAGTTCCGCGATGATTTCCGTGTGGTGATAGACCTCGAAATTGCCGCCGAAGTTGGGATAATCCTTCTTCAGGGCGTTGTAGCCGTGGGGGCAGGTGCAGATGACCTTCTTGACCCCGTAACCGTTCATCACCTCGATATTGGCCTGCGCCATGGTCTGGTAGAGGTACTCGTTGCCACCGCGCATGGCCGAATCACCGCAGCAGCTCTCCTCGGTACCGAGGATGCCGAAGCTTACCCCGGCGGCCTTGAGGATCTTGGCCAGGGCTACGGAGACCTTCTTGCCCCGGTCGTCGAACGATCCGGCACAACCGACATAGAAGAGGTATTCCACATTGGGATCTTCCGCCAGGGTCTTTACGCCCAGTTCCTTCGCCCAGTCGGCGCGGAGGTGAGAACCCACGCCCCAGGGGTTGGAGTTGTTCTCCATGTTCCGGTAGGTCAACTGCAGTTCGGGGGCGAAATCCGCCTCCATGAGGACCTTGTACTGCCGCATCCCGACGATCTTGGGAACATGTTCGATGGAGGCGGAGCAGTTTTCCATACAGTACATGCAGTTGGTGCAAGCCCAGAGTTCGTCGAGATCAACGACCTCGCCGACCAAGGCCTTTTCCGTCGGTTCCGGACCCTTGGGCAGATTTTCGTCCACCACCTTGTCCACTTTATCCAGCCACTGGAAGAGGGTTTTCAATTTCGGGTTGATCTTCTCCAGGTCTCCCCCTTCCGCCAAAAGCTGCTCTTTCCTTGTCGCCACAGCGCCGGGGGCCTTTTCCAGCCAATAGGTCTTGAGGTCCTGGACCAGCTTCTTCGGCGACAGGGGCTTGCCGGTCAGATAGGCCGGGCAGCCGTCCTGGCAGCGCCCGCACCGGGTGCAGGCATCGGAATCGAAGATCTGCTTCCACGTAAACTCCTCAAGCGTCCCCACCCCGAAGGATTCGGCATTTTCAAAATCCTTGATCGGCTCCAGAACGCCCACGGGCTTCCTGGTCGCCATGAAGTAGTTCGCCGGGGTGGTGATGATGTGCATGAGCCGGGAAAAGGGGATGTAGGCGATGAAACTCAGGGCAAAGGCGGTGTGGATCCACCAGGTCCACTTGTGCATCGCCTTGGCGGCGCCCACGTCAACGCCGGAGAAGGCCTTGGCGATGGTCCAGCCGGCAAAGGACCAAACCTCCCAGGGGGTCTGCTGCCACGTGACATGGATCCGCAGGGCCTCGATAATGAATCCCGTAACGATGATCCCGGCGATGATAAGCAGGACGATGGCGTCATCCGCGGTGTTATCGGGTGTACCCCGGTAGCCGAGGCGATCCGGTTTGGTCAGATAACGGCGGTCGAGAGCCATCAGGACCCCGGCCAGCACCGCCAGCCCGAAGAGATCCATGAGGAAGGAAAAGACCAGATAGAACTTGCCGACCAGGAACGGGACCCCTAAAGGTTCGGCTACGTGAAATTCCGTGGCATCGAAGGCGGCGCCGAAAAAGAGCACGACAAATCCAAAAAATATCAAAGCATGCATGATGCCGGGATAAGGATCGGCCAAGGTCTTGAGCTGGAGAAGCCCATTCTTCAAAAGCGTTTTTATCCGTTCGTTGCGGTCGTCCGTCCGGTCTTCCGGTTTGCCGATGGCCGTCCACATCAGCCATCGCCGATACACACCATAGGCAAAGATGGCCAAGGCGACAAAGGTCAAGGCAAAGAGGATGGGTTCGAAATGCTCGGCATTCCAGAATACCTCCCGCCCTTCATGGCCGATCGAAAAATTAGATAGCTCCATATATCCTCCCTGACTCGAGACCGGAAGGCCCCGGCGTATCTTCCGCCGCCGGCATTCAAGAGTCTCGTGACATTTATAGGTTGTACAACCATGAAAAAACCGGGAACGCCTTGGTGGCGTCCCCGGTTATGATTCTTAAGCCAACAGCTTTTTCACTTCCTGGGTCAGCGCGGGAACGACCTTGAAGAGGTCATCAACCACCCCGTAGTCGGCCCGGGCGAAGATCGGGGCCTCGGGATCCTTGTTGATCGCCGCGATGTACTTCGAAGAGCTCATTCCGGCGAGATGCTGGATGGCACCGGAGATACCGCAGGCGATGTAGAGGTTCGGGGAAACGACCTTGCCGGTCTGGCCGACCTGGTCGGACTGGGGACGCCAGCCGGCATCCACCGCGGCGCGTGAGGCGCCGACGGCGGCGCCGAGGAGCGCGGCCAGTTCTTCGAGGATCCCGTAACCTTCCGGACCCTTCATACCACGGCCGCCGGAGACGATGATGTTCGCCTCGGCGACGTCGATCTTACCGGAGGCCTCTTTCTGGATCTCCGCCACCTTGGTCTTGGCTTCGCCCAGCCCGGCATCGAACTTCACTACCGCGCCCGCCTTGGCGCACTCCACGATCGTGAAGACGTTAGGCCGCAGGGAGGCCATCTGGGGAAACGTATCGATTACCACTTCGCCAAAGCACTTGCCGGCATACATGGGGCGGACGGCCACCAGTTTGCCGCCGTCGATCTTGACGTCCGTACAATCCGTGGCCATTCCCGTCGCCAGTTTGCCGACGACGCTCGGGGCCAGATCCTTGCCCTGGGCGGAAGCCGCCACAAGCAGGATGGCCGGATCGTTCTCTTTCACGACCTTCGCCACCGCCGCGGCATGGGCGTCCGTTGTATAGGGTTCCAGGGCGGGATTGTCCGCCACATAGACTTTATCCACACCGTATTTTCCCAGCTCCGCGGCCATGGCCTCGACGCCGGAACCACACAGGACGGCGGCCACCTCGTCGCCAAGCTGATCCGCCAGTTTCCTGGCCGTGCTCGCCAGCTCGAAGCTGACCTTCCTCAGGGCGCCGTCTCGCTGTTCTGCTACTATCCATACACCTTTTGCCATCTTCTCATTCCTCCGTGTTCATTGATAATTAGATAACCTTCGCCTCTTCCCGAAGGAGTTTCGCCAGCTCCGCGGCCTTGCCTTCCGGCGTATCGTCCGCGCAGATGATCTTTCCGGGGGGACGCGCGGGGGGCGGCGCAAACTTGACGACTTTGGCCTTGGCAGCGCCGGAGACGCCGAGATCGGCCGCTTTCTTCATGTCCACGGGTTTCTTCTTCGCCTTCATAATGCCGGGCAGAGATGCATAGCGGGGTTCGTTCAAGCCCTTGGTGGCCGTGATGACGCAGGGCAGGGAGGTCTCGACGACCACGGACGCCCCTTCGATGGGCCGGGTGGCCTTGACGGCGGTCCCGTTGATCTCCAGCTTTGTCACGAAGGTCACCTGGGGGATGCCGAGGAGCTCGGCCAGGATGGACCCGACCTGGGCAGAGTCATCGTCGATGGCCCGCTGGCCGCAGAAGATGATATCGTAGGGGATGCCTTTGATGGCCGCCGCCAGGGCTTCGGCCGTCGCATAGGCATCGGTGTTGTAAAGGGCGGGATCATCGATCTGGATGCCCTTTTCGGCCCCCATGGCCAGGGCGGTACGGACCGTTTCCATGGTCCGGGCCGGACCTACGGAAACGATGGTCACATCGCCGCCGAGTTTTTCTTTCAGTTTCAGGGCTTCTTCGACGCCGAATTCATCGTAGGGGTTCATGACCCATTTGATGCCGCCCTCTTCGATGCCAGATCCGTCACCTTTGACCTTGATCTGGGCTTCCGTATCCGGAACCTGCTTTACACATGCAACAATATTCACATTGTCCTCCTTCCCGAACCGACGCCCG
>JAKQIZ010000150.1 GCA_029561465.1 Deltaproteobacteria bacterium
ACGGAGTACGATCTGAGGAAGCTTTTCCCGCGATGGCCGAAGAAGGTCATGATTGGCGACATCACGATCCGCGACGGGTTTCAGCACGAGGAGAAGTTCATCTCGACGAAGGCGAAGATTTTCTACGGTCAGGAGAGCATCCTGGCGGGTTGCCGGGAGCTGGAGGTGACGAACCTGGCGGCCGGGACGACGCCGCAGTTCGTGGATGCGGCGGAGGTGATGAAGGCGATGCGGAGCCCGGAGTTTCGCAAGCGGGCCTCGCGGGCGGGCATTGATCTGGACAAGGATTTGACGTTGACCTGCGTGACGATTCGGGAGCCCTCGGTGGACATCGCGATCAAGATGAAGAAGGAGGGTTTCGGTCCGGACCGGATTTTGATGATGGTTTCGACGGACCCGGAGCACCACTTTGCCAATTCGGGGACGACGTTGACGCAGTACTGGCGTGAGGCCGAGCGCTGCATCAAGAAGGCGGCCGACGCGGGGATCAAGATGTGCGGCACGGTTTCGACGATCTGGGGCAGCCCGATCAGCGGGGCGACGAAGCTGGAGGACGCGGTGGAGTTCACGAAGCGCTGGTTCTCGATCGGGGCCTATGACATCGAGCACGCGGATCACGACGGTTCGGCCAACGCCCTGGACGTGTACCGGTATTTTTCGATGGTTTTGGATGCGATGCCGAACCCGGAGGCTCACCTGTGCCACCTGCACGAGACCAAGCGGATTGCCTCGCAGTCGGTTCTGGCGGCTCTCCAGGCGGGGATCTGCCGTTTCGAGGGGACCTTCGGCGGGATGGGCGGCCAGCCGGCGAATTTCCTGGATGACTGTCCGATCCGGGGCACCGGTGAGTACTACTACGACGATCCGCGCTACGTGGGTCTGGTTTGCCTGGAGGATCTTCTGGTTCAGATCGACGAGTTGGGGATCGAGCACGGCTACGATGTGGACCGGATGCTGTGGCTGGGGCGCAAGATGGAGAAGACGATCGGCCGCAGGCTTCGCAGCGAGGCGGTGATCAACGGGCGCACCCAGAAGGAGGGTCACATGAAGTTTGCCCGTCCGGGTCTCAAGAAGCTCATCGAGAGGGAAGGCGAGAAGCCCGGCCAGCGGATACCGCCCGACTGGACCGAGAAGGCCGTTTTGCCCACACCCTGGGGACCGGAAGCCTGGAAGAAGTAAAGAC
>JAKQIZ010000153.1 GCA_029561465.1 Deltaproteobacteria bacterium
AACGACGACGATAATCACCCCGAACCAGATCGGGTCAAACCCCAGGGTGAGGACGACCGGATAAAAAATGGGGATCGTCAGCATGATCATGGCCAGCGAATCCATCAGACAGCCCAGAAGCAGATAGATGACGATGATGATGCCCATGATCACCATCGGAGGGAGTTCCAGACCGGAAACGAAAGTCCCGATGTCCGCCGGTATCCGGGTCACGGCCAGAAAATGGCCGAAGACCGTCGCGCCGGCGACCACGACGAAAATCATGCAGGAAATCCGGGTGGTGTCGTAAAGAGCGTTCTTGAACCCCTTCCAGGTCAAATGCCGCCCGATCAAAGCGATCAGAATCGTTCCCGCCGCCCCGATGCCCGCCGCCTCCGTGGGGGTGAAAATTCCGGCAAAGAGCCCGCCCATGACCAGAACAAACAAAAGCAGGGTCTCGATAAGGCCGGATAAGGATTTGAATTTCTCCCCCCAGGTTCTCTTGGGGCCGCGCGGCCCGATGTCCGGACGAAAGCAGGCCCAGATCAGAATGGACAGAACAAAGAAGCACGATAGGAGAATCCCCGGAATAACGCCGGCCATGAACAGCTCGCCGATGGACTGCTCGGTCATGATGCCGTAAATAATGAAGATGGTGCTGGGAGGGATCAGAATCCCCAGGCTTCCTCCGGCCGCGACCACACCGGTGGCCAGCGCCGGGTCATACTGGTATTTCTTCATCTCGGGAAGCGCTACGGAAGCCATGGTGGCGGCTGTGGCGCTGGTTGAACCGCAAACCGCCGAGAAACCGGCGCAGGCGCCGATGGTGGCAATGGCCAGCCCCCCAGGCAGATGGCCGAAGAACTTGTGGGCGGCGTTGAAGAGGCGGCCGCTGATGCCCGAATGAAAGGCGACCTGGCCCATGAGCACAAACAGAGGGATCACAGTCAGGTTATACGAACTGAACGTGGAATAAAAGTCGCGAATGACAAGATTGGAGGCGGCGCTCCAGGAAACGAGCAGGCCGAACCCCAGGTAGCCGACCAAGGCCATGACGAATCCAACGGGCATTCGCAGAAACATCAAAATAATCAATACGGCAAAGCCGATCA
>JAKQIZ010000154.1 GCA_029561465.1 Deltaproteobacteria bacterium
GGCTTCCTCCAAAACTGGAATCAGACCTCCCGGCTTGCCCTTGTATCTGGCAATTATTTCATAGAGCTTCGACACCTGTGCTTCAGTAAATTCCTTCAGTAACTCCTCTTTTTCAAGCTTCATGAATATCTTCCTCCTAAGTCGAAAAGCGCATTCACGCTTCGGATACTATGTCCTGCAGTCCATCTTTAACATACTGCCTTATGTATTTCAGCACCTCAATGTGATTGATGGGAACGTCTTCCAGTTCCCTTTTTAAGTCCTCCGTCTTCAGGGCAAAAACCCGGTCCCCGCAACGGTGATGATAATTGAATTCGATGTCGGGGTTGCCGGCGAGCAGGGTGGTGATGACGCCGGGAAGATCTCCCAGCGGCTGCCGATCCAAATGACTCAACCCGAAGGTAACCTTCAGGCGGGTGCCCCGGCCCGGTTCCGACGTCAGCGTCAGGCCGCCCCCCGTTCTTTCCGCCGCCTGGGCCAGCATGGGGAGCCCCAGGCCCACCCGGCGGACCTTTTTGGTAGTGTAAAAGGGATCCAGGGCCTTGCTCAGGGTCTCCGGGTCCATCCCGGCGCCGTCGTCGCTGATCTCCAGGGTGAGGAGATCCGCTTCGTGATTCTCCTCCAGGTTCATGTCGATGCGACGGGCCCCTGCCCGCGTTGAATTCTCGGTGATATCGAGGATATGCAATGCCAGCTCCAGCATGTCAACCGTTTATTCTTCGGCCTTTCCCGCCGGCCAGGGCCAGGCGCACCTCCCGGAAGCTTGCCTCGGCCAGCAGCATCTCCGTCCAGCCCCGGCCGATGTCGCCGATAAAATGGGCGTCCGAAGAGGAGATAAAGGGATATCGGGCCAGATCGGGGTTGCACTGCCGTGCCTTTCCCAAGCCCGTCCGAGGGGTGAACTCCAGGGCGTCAAAGGCGAAGGAGGGATCAATGAACCCCAACTGCCCGATGACGCTGAAACTCTCACGATCCACATGGGCGGCGATGGCGATGCCGCCCTCCCCGTGGATGCCGGCGATGATCTCCTGCAACGGCAGATCGGTGGCCCCGATGAGCAGCCGGCCGTTGAATCCTTCCACTTCGTCGTATTCGTTCACGATGGCCTGGCAGCCGAAGACTTCCTCATCGTTTTCCCCCTCCAGGTGTCCATAAACCAGTTCCTGAAAATGCCGCAACCGGATAATGTTTTCAAAGAGCGCCAGGGTGTGCACCTCCTCCCGGCTGGCCACCTCCATTCCCGGCAATACCGCAAGCGGCAGTCCGGCGGCGGCGCGCTGAACGTAAACGGCATTCTCCGAGGCATTGTGGTCGCAGATGCCGATGATGTCCAGCTTTTTCTCCAGGGCCCGGCGCACTATGGCCCGGGGGTACATGTCCAGCTCAGCGCATGGTGAAAGGCAGGTGTGGATGTGAAGGTCGCAACGCATCGCCTTCAACATGGGCCGTTCCTAAAAATACAAAAAAAAGACCATGGCTACATGGTCTCATCTGTCCGATGCCTCCAGCGACTTCTTCGCGGTGATCATGTTGAATACCCTGCCGATCGTTTCAAAGCCGGGCATAGCTGACACCATGATGGGTATCCCTTCTTTGCGGGCCTTCTCCAGGGTGTCGGCGGCCGGTTCAGCCCCCTGGATGATAATGACGCCCGCATGGTCCTTCAGACTGGCCACCGCCACGATGTTCTGGTGGATCTGCCGGGTGAGCCACACGTCTCCTTCCTTGCTGTTGGCCATGACGTCGCTCAAAAGGTCGCCGACGTATCCGCCGGTGACCTCGGCATCAAGCCGGTCCCGACCCGACAGGACCTTCAAATCGAGTTCTTTGACGATCGCGCCTAAATTCATGGTTAAGAGAGTTCTCTAAATGCCGTCGAAATCCTTGTCGATGCGAATGACCATTTTCAGGCAAGTGCCTTTGCCGATTTCCGAAGTGATCCGAAAGAAATCGGAGAAGTTTTTGATATTGCCCAACCCCATCCCGGCGCCGAAACCCATTTCCCGAATCCGCTCCGTGGCCGTGGAATAGCCGGCCTGCATGGCCAGCTCGATGTCCACGATCCCCTGACCTTCGTCGATGGCCTCGACGGTTACGTGTTCCGGCGTCACCCGGAGGTGGATCTTACCCCGGTCGGCATAGGAACAGATGTTTATCTCCGCTTCATATGTAACTAAAGCCGCCCTGCGGACAACCTCCTTGGACAGCTTCATTTTTTTCAACAGGGCCTTGATCTGACTGGAAACATGCCCGGCGTTGTCAAAGGTGCCTCCTTCTACGGAGAATGAGTTTTCATAGATGGCCGTGTCATGAGAAAGCACGTTCGTCGTCAACCCTTTCCACGCAGCCGACGATCCCTTTTGCGTACAACTTCCCGGCGGTTTCGAAGAGGATGTATTTTGTGACCAGGATGGGGATCAGCAGCTCTTCCGCAAGACGGATCGTTTCCGGGGAAGGACGTTTGCCACGTACCATGATGATGGCGGCGATATCGAGCACGTCGGATGTCCGGATAACCTGTGGATTCGTGAGCCCGGTAAGCAATAGACTTCCCGCCTTGGCAAAGGCCAGCACATCACTCATGAGATCGGCCCCGAAAGCGGTTTTCACCTCTTTGTCCAATTGATCATAGCCGACGAGGACTTCAGCATCCAGAATATCTTTCACCTCTCGAAGGGTCACCTTGGTCTCCTTTACTGAAAGAATAGTGTTAAAAAACAGGCTCATATTAGCTAATCGTCATGCCAGAGGGGATTACCATAAGGGCGGGGGGGATGTCAATAGAATTGTCCCCGCGCTGGCGGTGAAAATAATTGACTCCCTTCTGAAGCCCTTCATGATATAATAAAAACCAGGCTGGGGCAGTCGGCGCCCCTATTAACAAATCACCGGGGGTGAAATATCTCCTGAAGTACCCGGGGAAAGGAACGGCATGGGAGACGATATGCAGGAGCGGAAATTCGATCCGGAGGGGCGGCAAGCCGTCGTCCTGGCCGAAGAAGAAGCCGTCCACCGGGCCGAAGAAAAATGCGCCCAGGCGGAGGCGGCATTGCGGAGCATGGAGGAGTCTTACCGGCATCTCGTTGACAACGCGACGGACATAATCTACCGAACCGACGCCACCGGCCATTTTACCCTTTTCAATCCCGCGGCGATTAAGATTACCGGTTATTCCGAGGCGGAGCTGATGCACAGGCACTTCCTCGAACTGGTCCATCCCGATCATCGGGCCGCTGCCGAGCGACTCTACGGAAGACAATATCTCAAAAAGACGGCCAGCACCTATTTTGAGTTTTCCCTGAGAAGAAAGGACGACAGCGAGGTCTGGCTTGGGCAGCACGTGCAGTTGGTAATGGAAGGTGATGATATCATTGGCTTCCATGCCATTGCCCGGGATATTTCCCAACAGAAGAAACTGGAGGCGGAGCTCCAGGATTCGGAGCATCGCCTCAACATGATCCTGGGGGCCGTACAGGCAGGCATCGTCCTCGTGGACGCCCGGACCCATGTCATCGAAGACGCCAATAAGAGCGCCGTGCAGATGATCAACGTCCCCAAGGAGGAGATTGTCGGGCGGGTTTGCCACCGCTTTATCTGTCCGGCGGAGGAGGGCAGGTGTCCCATAACGGAATTGGGCCGGCAGATTGACAATTCGGAGCGCATCCTCCTTACGGCGTCCGGAGCAGAAGTGCCGATCCTGAAAACAGTGGTTCCCATCGTCATCAAGAACCGTGATTATCTCATCGAGAGCTTTGTGGATATCTCAAAACTGAAAAGGGCGGAAGAGGAGGCCAAACGTGAGAACGCCAAACTTTCCACCATGATATCCGGGATGGAGGAAGGAGTGGTGTTTGCCGACGCCGCGGATGTCATCGTGGCGGCCAATGATTATTTCTGCCGTTTTATCGGTGTCACCCACCAGGAGATTGTCGGCCGGGACCTCCATTCCTTTCACGCTTCCCCCGTCCGGGAAAAGGTCGCCGATTCCCTGCGCAAATTCCGGGAACATCCCGGCGCCACGGCCGTGATCATGAATAAGTCCCTCAGGGACAGCCATGTGATCCTCCGCATGCAGCCGGTTTACCGGGAAGGGATTTACGACGGGGTCCTTTTGAACATCGTCAACGTCACCGATCTGGTGGAAGCCCGCCTCAAGGCCGAGGAGGCCAGCCGGGCCAAGAGCGAGTTTCTCTCCACCATGAGCCACGAAATCCGTACGCCCATGAACGCCATCATCGGGATGGCGGAGTTGCTGGCGGAAACGCCGCTCACGGAGGAACAGAGAAAATACGTGGAGGTATTTCGGGCGGCCGGGGAGAATCTTCTGGTTATCATCAATGATATCCTTGACCTCTCGAAGGTGGAGGCGGGACATGTCCACCTGGAGACGGTGGATTTCGAACTCTCCCATGTGGTGGAGAGGACCTGCGACGTCATGGCCCAACGGGCTCATGACAAGGGGCTGGAGCTCTTGCATCATAAAGACTACGATGTGCCGGAGCAACTCCGCGGCGATCCGGGTCGGCTCCAGCAACTGCTCATCAATATCATCGGCAACGCCTTGAAATTCACCGAAAAGGGCGAGGTAATGCTGAGGATAAAAATGGCCGAAGAGGAGTGCCTCCTTCCCGATCCCGATCAAGTGGCGCTGATGTTCTCCGTGTCCGATACGGGGATCGGCATTCCCGCGGACAAACTGGGGATAATCTTCGAGAAATTCACCCAGGCCGACGCCTCGACGACGCGCAAATACGGGGGTACCGGCCTGGGCCTGGCGATCTCCAAAAGGCTGGTGGAGCTCATGGGGGGACGGATATGGATCGAGAGCGAGCCGGGGCGGGGGACGAAAGTCCACTTTACCGCCCGTTTCGCCTTGCCGGGGGACGTCAAGGCCGGACCGGCACCGGTGGAAGAATCACTGGCGGGCGTTAAGATCCTGGTGGTGGACGACAATGAGACCAACCGGTTGATTCTCCGGGGGATGCTCGGTCGCTGGGAAGCGGCGGCGATGGATGTCGAGGACGGCGCCCGCGGTTATGAGGAATTGAAAAGGGCCGTTGCGTCGGGTTCTCCCTACCGCCTGGTCCTCATGGATTACCAGATGCCGGAGGTCAACGGTTTCGAGACCGCGGCCAGAATCACCGGGGATCCGGATTTGCGCCATGTCCCCATCATTATCCTGTCTTCGGGTTATTGTCTCGACCGTCCGGAACATATGGAAAGATACGGGGTGTCCGGATTCATCCAGAAGCCGGTGAAGATGGCGGAATTGCGGGCCGCCATCAGCAGGGTCCTGCAACCCGGATGGGAATCAGGACCGCAGTCCGGGCCGCCGGCGCCCGCGGCGACGGCGGCGGCGAGACCGTTGCACATCCTGCTGGTGGAGGATAATGAAGACAACCGTCTTCTCTTCCGTTCGTTCCTCAAGGGCGGCCCCCACTCCATCCAGGAGGCCGAGAACGGTCTGGAGGCCCTGGAGGCCTTCAAGAACGCCGGGAAAAGATTCGATCTCATCTTCATGGACATGCAGATGCCGGTCATGGACGGCTATACGGCGACGGCGGCTATCCGCCGCTGGGAGGACGATCTGGGATTGCAGCGGACGCCCATTGTGGCCCTCACCGCCTATGCCCTGAAGGAGGACGAGGAGAAGAGCCGGGCGGCGGGCTGTGACGGCCACCTTACCAAACCTATAAAGAAACTCAGGCTTATTGAGGAGATAGAACGATATGCAGTTTAAGGGAGCAGTGGCGGTTTATGAGTGATGAGACCAACGACAACGGAGAAAGAAGAGAAACGTTCTACCGGATCCTCGCGGAATCCTCCTTTGCCGGCATTTATGTGGTGCAAAACGGCATCTTCCGCTATCTGAACCACAACGCCGCTTCTTATGCCGGTTATGAGCCGGAGGAATTGACGGGGTGTAAGGCGAACGGGATTGTCCACCCTGACGATCAGGAAAAGGTCATGCGGTTCGCCCGGGCCATGCTGAAAGGATTGCGGGCCGATCCCTACGAGTTCAGGATTGTTACCAAGCAGGGCAACATCCGCTGGATAATGGAAACCGTGACGGCCATCCGCTATGAAGGACTTCCGGCCATCCTGGGCAATTCCATGGACGTGACGGAGAAGAAGGAAACGGAAACGGCATTACGGGTTAGCGAGGAACGGTACCGGAACATTATCGAACACAGCGGCGTCCTGTTCTACACCCACGCCCCGAACCACGTCCTGACCTTTGTCAGCGCCAACGCCGAACATTTTTTCGGATGCACCCCGGAGGAGGCGACGATTTCCTGGCAGGAGTTTCTCACCGACAATCCCGTCAACCGTCACGGCCTGGAAGCCACGCAGCGGGCCCTGGAAACGGGGGAGCGACAGCCGCCTTATGAGTTGGAGCTGTGGAAGCAAAACGGCGAGACAATCTGGGTGGAAGTGCATGAGCATCCGGTGACGGTCGGCGGCGAGATTCAGGGAATTGTAGGCACCCTGGTGGATGTCAGCCTCCGCAAGTGGATGCAGCGGGCCTTGACGGAAAGCGAGGAGCGGTACCGGACCCTGATCGAAACCACCCCGGATCTGGTATATACCGTAGATCGGCAAGGGGTTTTTACCTACGCCAATCAGCGTTTTGAAGAGGCGCTGGGAATCCCGCCCGCCGATCTCCTCGGCCGGCCGTTCACCGCCATCATTCCTCCGGAGAGCATCCCCGTCATCGTCGATAGGTTCAAACGGGGGATAAGGGGAGAGGCGATACCCCCCTATGAAGTGGCGCTGACGGCGCAGAACGGGCAGCGGGTGATCATCGAGTTTCTCACTTCCACCTTTTTGGACCCCCTTACCGGCTGGGCGACGGGGAGATTCGGCATCGGCCGCAACGTGACGGAGCGCCGCCAGGCCCAGGACGCTCTCAAGGCCAGCGAGGAACGCTACCGGACCATTATCGAGAACATCGGCGATGGCTATTACGAAGTCGATGTTAACGGCAACCTCCGGTTCGCCAACGATGCCTGCCGGAGAATAACGGGACAGTCTCTCGATAAAATCATCGGGGCCAATTTCCGTGTTTTTTTCTTTCCGGAGGATATAGCGGACATTATCCGGATGTTCAATGCCACTTTTGTAACCGGTGAATCTAAAAGGGGAATGGTAAAGCGTCTCCAAAGAACCGATGGCAAGGAACAGTACGTGGAGATTTCCGTATCGCTCAAAAGGGACGGCAAGGGAAAACCGTCGGGTTTTATGGGGATCCTCCATGATGTCACGGAACGGCGGAAATCCGAGGAAACGATCCACTGGCTGGCCTATCATGACGCCCTGACCGGTTTGCCCAACCGCCTTCTCTTCCGCGACCGCCTGGTCATGGCCATCGCACAGGCCAAACGCAACGGCGAACAACTGGCCGTAATGATGATGGATCTGGATAAATTCAAGGAGATAAACGACACCCGCGGCCATGACGTGGGCGATGCCGTCCTGTGCTCTTTTACCGAACGGATAAAAAAGAGACTGCGGGCGGGGGATACCTTTGCCCGCACCGGCGGCGACGAGTTCATGATCATCATGCCCCGGATACGCCGCCGCGAGGATCTGGCCATGCTGGGAAAGACCCTGGTCGGCGCCTTGGCCGCGCCGGTGACGATGGGAGCGGCGACGTTCAAATTCAGCGTCAGCATTGGCATCGCCCTTTATCCTCGGGATGGCATGGATTTCGACGCCCTGGTAAAAAATGCCGATACGGCCATGTACCTGGCCAAGGGGAGGGGCGGCAACGCCTACGAAATATTCGCCGCTCCGGCGGGTGAAAAAAACGCTTGACGATCGGCCGCCATTCTGTTACGCGGAAATCCACCGCTTGGATCCCCGTCGGGGACCGGGACGGGAAGGTATGAGGATAAGCAGCAAGGGACAAAACTCCAGGCCTCCCGTCATTGACGGCGAGGCTTTTTTCGTTGGGGGAGGAGATGCCAATGAAGATCATCGAGACGGTAAAAGAGATGCAGGCGTTTGCCGAATCGCTCCGGAACGCCGGGAAAAAGATTGCCTTCGTGCCGACCATGGGCTACTTTCACGAAGGGCACCTGAACCTGATGCGCATCGGCCGGAAACTGGGGGATTGTCTGGTCATCAGCATCTACGTAAACCCCACCCAGTTCGGTCCCAATGAGGACCTGGCGAAATATCCCCGGGATTTCGAGCGGGACCGGGAACTGGCCGCCTCCGTAGGCGTCGATGTGATCTTCTATCCCCCCAACGAGGAGATGTATCCTCCCGGATATCAGACCTATGTGAACGTCGAGGAGGTGACGAACAATCTCTGCGGGCTCTCCCGGCCCGGGCACTTCCGGGGCGTCACGACGGTCTGCTGCAAGCTCTTCAACATGGTCAAGCCCCATGTCACCATCTTCGGCAAGAAGGACTTCCAGCAACTGACGGCCATCAAGCGCATGGTGATCGACCTCAACATGGACCTGGAGGTGGTGCCCATGGAGACCACCCGGGAGCCCGACGGCCTGGCCATGAGTTCCCGCAACATCTATATCAAGCCGGAGGAGCGGGAATCGGCCCTGAGCCTGAGCCGTTCCCTGAAGATGGCGAAGGAGATGTACGAACGGGGGGAGCGGGAGGCCGGGGTCATCCTCGCGGCGGTGCGGAAATTTATCGAGGGGCATCCTCACGCCCGGATCGACTACGTGCAGATCTGCGACACCGGCACCATGAAGGATGTGGAAAGATTGGACGGCGAAGCCGTGATCGCCCTGGCCGTACGGGTGGGGTCGGCGCGGCTGATCGATAACTACGTCTTCGGCGCGCCGCTGGAGATATGAACGAGGAGAGGGAACGATGCAGAGGTTCATGCTGAAATCGAAGCTTCATCGTGCCGTGGTCACCGATGCCAACCTCCACTACGAGGGGAGCATCACGATCGACGAAGGCCTGCTGGAGGCGGCAGATATAATCCCCTATGAAAAGGTGGCCATCTACAATGTCACCAACGGGGAGCGCTTCACCACCTATGCCATCAAGGGGGCCCGGGGATCCGGGACGATCTGCCTCAACGGGGCGGCGGCCCACCGGGCGTCCAAGGGGGATGTGATCATCATCGCCACCTATGTCGTCGCCGAGGCTTCGGAACTCTCGGGATGGTCGCCCAAGTGCGTCCTCCTCAACGAAAAGAATCAGATCAAGAAGATCGGTTGATCATCCGGACTCACCAAGACTATGCGGGCGGGGCGCCCGGGCGCCCGGCCCGTTCTTTTTCTTCCGCAACAATGACTGAATGAGCAAGAAAATCAAGAAGATATTCATTGCCGGCCTGGCGGTTACCATCCCCATCGGATTGACGCTCTACGTCCTTTTTTTCCTCATCGAGGTCATGGACGACCTGCTCCGGATCATTCCCCACCGCCTCCACCCCGATACCCTCCTGCAGTTTCACATCCCGGGCCTGGGAATAATCTTCGTCGTGATCCTGATCTTCGCCGCCGGCCTCATGATGAAGAGCTATCTGGGCAACCGGATCGTACAGATGAGTGAGGCCGTATTTCATCGCATCCCGGTGATCCGCAGCATTTACGACGGCACCAAGCAGGTCATGGACCGCATGTTCGTCCATAACAACCGGAGCTTCAAGAAGGTGGTCCTGGTGGAGTTCCCCCGGGCCGGCGCCTTCACCCTCGGCTTTGTCACCGGCCCGGCCCACCGCCGCATCGGCAAATCGACCGGCCGCCCCTGCACGAACGTGTTCATTCCCACCACTCCCAACCCCACTTCGGGCTACCTCCTGGCGATTCCCGATGAAGAACTCGTGGAGATCGACATGACGGTGGAGGAGGCCCTGACCTATGTCGTTTCCTGCGGCCTCGTCCAGCCCCCGTCCCTGGAAATGAGACCGGGGGAAACGGCCGCCGGCCAAAAAATATATTGATGAGTTCGAGATGGTTGTGTTAGAAATCTCCCAAAAACGGAACAAAGGAGATGAAGCCATGAACATTGCCTCGGAGAGTGTCAAGGTCGGACATCCGGACATGGTTTGCGACGCCATTGCCGCCAATATCATTGCCGATGTCCTGTCGGAGGAAAAAAAGATCGGCATGACCATCGACAACATGCCCCATTGCGGGCTGGAGGTATTTCTGGGCAAGGGCCTCTGCGTGGTCGGCGGCGAGGTAGCCACCCGCACCTACGTGGATATCGAAAAGGTGATCCGCAATACCGTCCTGTCGCTGGGTTACAAGGATTCGGCGGTGGGCCTCAACGGCAATTCCATGGGGGTCCTCAACGCCATGATCCCCCAGTCTCCGGACATCAATATCGGCACCCGGGCCGATAAGGGAAAATACAAGGAGATCGGCGCCGGCGACCAGGGGATCATCTACGGTTTTGCCTGTGACGAGACCCCGGAGCTGCTGCCCCTGCCTTATGTCCTGGGCAATCGCCTCATGCGGGCCTTCGAGTATTGCGGCAACCCCGTCTTCGCTCCCGACGGGAAGGGACAGGTGACCGTGCAATACGATGAAGACATGCGGCCGGTGCGGCTGGCGACGATCCTCATGTCCAACGCCATCGATTACCGCCATGTCCCCGATACCTTCCGGAACACCATCGAACACGTGGCCCGATCCATTGCCATGGAAACCCTGGCCGACTACGTCGATGCCAAGACGGAGTTCCTCTTCAATCCCACGGGGGAATGGCAGGCGGTCAATTCGTGCAGCGCCGCGGATTCCGGGGTAACCGGGAGAAAACTGGTGGTGCAGCTCTACGGAGGCTATCCGGGGGCGCAGATTGGCGGCGGGTCGATCATCAACAAGACGCCGGAAAAGGTGGACTGTTCCGCCACCTTCGGGGCCCGTTATGTGGCCAAAAATATCGTCGCCGCCGGGCTGGCCAAAAGATGTTCCGTTCAGATCGCCTATGCCATCGGCATTGCCCGGCCCATTTCCATATACGTCAACACCTTTGGCGGCGGTCAGCTCGAAGACGACAAACTGGGGAAGATCGTTTCGGAAATCTTCGATCTGACCCCCCGGGGGATGATCGAGGCCTTCGATCTTCTCAACAGCCGGACCTACAAGAAGATCGCCCGGACTCTCTTCCTGGATGACTATCCCTGGGAGAAGACCGACCGGGTCGAGGCGCTGCGGCAGGCGGCGGGCCGTTGATCGCGCCGGCATGGGAAGCCGGGGCGGGGAGTTTTGGTCCCTTGCCGCCTGTCCCCGGCGGCGGAGCCTCACGCGGGCCGGCCTAAGAGGCCCGTGCGGTTATTCAACAAAAATTATCACCTCAAGGAGGAGTTGTGGCTTACAAGAAGATCGATCCGAAACTGGCTTACAAGGTGGCCGATATAAATCTCGCGGCCTGGGGGCGAAAGGAGATGAAATTGGCGGAAAACGAGATGCCGGGGCTCATGGCGGTCCGGAAAAAATACGGGCCCCAAAAACCCCTCCAGGGCAAAAAGGTCATGGGGAGCCTCCACATGACCATCCAGACGGCCATGCTCATCGAGACCCTGAAGGAACTCGGGGCGGATCTGCGCTGGGCCTCCTGCAACATCTTCTCCACCCAGGATCACGCCGCCGCGGCGATCGCCGCGGCGGGTTCAGCGGCGGTCTTCGCCTGGAAGGGGGAGAGCCTGGAGGATTACTGGTGGTGCACCGAACAGGCCATGACCTGGCCCGACGGATCGGGGCCCGACCTGCTCGTGGATGACGGCGGCGATGCCACCCTTATGGTTCACCAGGGCGTGAAAGTGGAAAAGCATCCGGAAATATTGAATGAAAAGCAGGAAAACAAGGAATTCGCCATCATCATGGAACGTCTGGCCCGGGGATACAAACAGGACCCCCAGCGTTGGCAGCGCGTCGCCGGGGGAATTCTCGGGGTGTCGGAAGAGACGACGACGGGCGTCCATCGCCTCTACCAAATGCAGCAGCGCGAAGAACTCCTCTTTCCCGCCATCAACGTCAACGATTCGGTGACGAAATCCAAGTTCGACAACCTCTACGGCTGCCGCGAGTCCCTGGCGGACGGCATCAAGCGAGCCACGGACATCATGGTGGCGGGCAAGGTGGTGGTGATCTGCGGCTACGGCGACGTTGGCAAGGGTTCGGCCCAGTCCATGCGGGGCTTCGGCGCCCGGGTCATCGTTACGGAAGTGGATCCTATCTGCGCCCTTCAGGCGGCGATGGAAGGTTACGAGGTCCAGACCATGGAAGAGGTGGTGGCGACGGCGGACATCTTCGTCACGGCCACGGGTTGCTGCGACGTCATCACCGGGGCTCATATGGAGCGGATGAAGGACGAGGCGATCATCTGCAACATCGGCCACTTCGACAGCGAGATCGCCATGAATTACCTGGAGGGCAACCCCCGATGCCGAAAGGAGACCATCAAACCCCAGGTTGATAAATGGACCCTCGCCTCCGGGCGTTCCATCATCGTCCTGGCGGAGGGACGGCTCGTCAATCTGGGGTGCGCCACCGGCCACCCGAGCTTCGTCATGAGCAACAGCTTCACGAACCAGTGCCTGGCCCAGATGGAACTGGCCAAGAAGCGCTATCGACCCGGGGTTTACACCCTGCCGAAACTTCTCGACGAGGAGGTGGCCCGCCTCCATCTGGACCGCCTCGGCGTCAAGCTGACCAAGCTTACCAAGGCCCAGGCCGACTATCTCGGCGTCCCGACGCGCGGTCCCTTCAAACCCGACCACTACCGGTATTGAAGGCGACGCTGCGGGTGCTCAGGGCTTTGCATGGTCGCCGTGCGTCACCCGGGGTGATCTCTCCATCGGCCGAAACGAAGCCGAATCACAAGACCAGGCCGCGGCTCGGGTGTACCCCAAAACCCCTAGGGAAGGCGCGGGTCAGGTATTGACCCGGCGGATCAGGTAGTAGGCCGCCCCGCCGAAGAGCAGGTTGGGGAGCCAGGCCGCCAGGATGGGGGGCAGATTTCCGGAGCGACCCAGCGACAGGGAAAAGGCGAAGACCAGCCAGTAGGAAAAGCCGATGACGACCCCGGCACCGATGCTCTGGGCCACCCCACCGCTCCGCTCCGACCGGAGGGAGAAACTGATGCCGATGGCCAGCAGGATAAGGCTGACCACGCTGAAGGCCGGCTTGCCGTGGAGATCGACGCGGTAGCGGGTGGCGTCGTAGCCCTCCCTTTCCAGCTTCCTGATGTAGGGATACAGCTCGAAGAAGCCCATCTTGTACGCCTCTTTTTGCACCTGTTTGAAATCATCAGGTTTTTCCGGAAGATCGATCTCCTGGATGTCATGCCTCTCCAGCTTTGGGAATCCGCCGGCGGGGGATTGGGAACTGATCAGGACATTCTCGAAGACCCATTTGCCGTCCCGCCAGCGGGCCTTTCCCGCGTCGATGCGCTTTACCAGCCGGAAGGAGGGATCGAGGTGGTGGATGGTGATGCCGTGGAGGGAGTTGTTCTTCCCGTCGAACATCCGGACATTGTAAATGGCGTTGCTTCCCCGGTACCAGATCTCGTTCTGCTTGAAGATACCCAGGGCCTCCTGCTTCTGGACCTCCACCAGGCGAATGTATTCCGCCCGGTGAAAGGAGCGGGGGGTGATGAGTT
>JAKQIZ010000156.1 GCA_029561465.1 Deltaproteobacteria bacterium
GCCGAGGTCGAGCACTCGGGCCCCCGATTCCAGGCGCAACGCCGCGCCGAGAGTGGCGAGCTTTTCGGGTGTGATCGGGTTGTGGATGCGGTGAGCACTTTCGGTGATGTTGAATATTCGTGGAATGTCCATTGTGGAAAAACTCCTTAGGGGTGTGAATAGATTCGGTTACTGCCTGACGAAAAGCTCACCCGGAGCAGCCCACGAAGGCCGCGATCGGCTTGAGCGATTGATTGGGCGTTACTTTTTGGAAAAGTACTTCACCTTACTCATATTTTTAAAATCTGAATCCTGAGTCCATATAGTCGCCTTGAATTCTTGTGCTGTTGCGAGGATGATGCCGTCCGCCATTGGGAGCTGATGTTCTATGCTCAGCCTTGAAGCCGCCATTGCCAGTTGGGTGTTCAGATCCACAACCTTTCCTTTTTGCATAGCGACAACCGCCTGCAACGCTTCGTTCTCGCTGGATTCCCGCAGAATTACCTTGAAGACCTCGTATATCGTTATCACTGGTACGAGAAGTAAATCCGAATCACTGAGCGGGGCTAAGAAATGTTCGGCATTCGGCTCATCTGCAAAAAAGGCAAGCCATCCGGAAGAATCAACGATATTCATATCCTGTCTCCCTCACGGGTGAATTCCGTATTGATGCCCCTGAGAAATCCACGGAGCGCTTTGATATCACGTTCCGGTATCAGTTCAATGCGCCCTGCATATTCAACAATTTGCATTTTTTGTCCCGGATAAAGCTTCAGTGCCTCTCTGATTGTTTTAGGTATGACGACTTGATATTTTGGTGATACGGTGACTGATTGCATACCAATACCTCCATCGATCCGTTTTGTGCTACGATATCATGATCGATATGATTTTGTCAATTATGTTGATGCCTGCCCGCCTTCAAGCCCGACCGAAGTCGTCGGCGATCCTTTCGATGTCGTCTTCACCGAAATAGTCCCCGGTCTGAACCTCGATGAAGACGACGTTTTCCGTGCCGACATTGGCGAGGCGATGACTGGTCCCGGCGGGGATGTCCACGGACCGGCCGGGAGACAGGGGTATTTCCTGCCCGTCCACGGTGGTCACGGCCTGCCCCCGGAGGAGATACCAGTGTTCGGAGCGGCGACGGTGTCGTTGCAGGCTCAAACGTTGACCGGGATAGACGGTGATGCGCTTGACCTTGTGATCGGGCGCGTCGGCTAAAACCTCATAGCAACCCCAGGGGCGGTGATCCGTTTCCATGACCCTCCTCGTGCGGTAAAGATGGAAAATATTACCCCTCTCTTTACCATAAGGGACCAGCTTTGCATAGTCGCAGGAATGTGTCCCGGTAAAGCCCTGAAAACGTTTCCTACCCCGCCATCCTTTGTCTTGACGGGGCCGACAAAACTCAATATGCTCTCCCGTCATGAATCTTACCTATAAGCTGATTCGGAGCGCCGCGCGTAGAAAGACCTTGTCGCTTACCGTGAAGCCGGACGGGGAGGTCGTGATCAGGGCGCCCCGTCATGCCCCACGGGGAGAGATCGAAGACTTTTTCCGTCGCAAGCGGGCCTGGATCGAAAAGAAACGGGCGGATTTGGAAAACTTTCCCCGGGCCGGTCGACATGATTCCCTGGCGGCGGGGTCGGAGGTCCTCTTCCTCGGGGTTTCCTATCCCGTGGTGATGAGCGCCGCCGCCGATGCTAATGGCGGTCTTTCCTTCGACGGGGAGCGGTTCCTCCTGGCGCCGGCCGCCGCCGGTTCGGGCCGGGAGCTGCTGGCGTCCTGGTATCGCCGGGCGGCGGCGTCCCTCCTGCCGGCCCGGGTGGCCCATTTCGAAGGTCTCTGGGGCTGCCGCGCCCGTTCGGTGCGGATCAGCGAGGCGCGGTCCCGCTGGGGCTCCTGTTCCGCCGCTAACCGGCTGGCCTTTTCCTGGCGTCTGATGATCGCCCCGCCGGCCGTCATCGACTATGTCGTCGTCCATGAACTGGCCCATCTCCGGGAAAAGAATCATTCCCCCCGGTTCTGGGCCTTGGTGGGCGAGATCTGCCCCGACTATAGGCAGCGCCGGCGCTGGTTGAAAACGGCCGGGACGGGGTTCTGTTCATGACTGGAAGGTCCGGAAGGATTTGTACAAGAAAATTCCCGATGTGAGCTTGCATTTTCTTAATAAAAATGATTTTCTTGCCCCGAATGCCCGGATTGCGTCCGTCCCGTTGTAGGGGGACGGAGATATTGACGACAGTGCCGGGAGCCCATAGGCAGCCGAAGTGCTTCATCACCTTAAATAATGAGTTATTACGAGATCATAAATCTTGGAACATATGCCGGAGAATAAAAAATTGTTGCCCAGCCATCCCCCCGTGCCGCTGGTTGCCCTGGCCGATGGCGAGGAGGGAATAGTAATCTCCTTCGCCGGCGGCCGGGAGCTGGCGGGCCGCCTGGCGGGGTTGGGAATTTCCCTGAGTGCCAAGATCAGGATGCTCCGCAACAGCAGCGGTCTGATCATGGTACGGGTCGGGGATACGCGGATCGCCCTGGGGCACGGGGAAGCGGAAAAGATATCGGTTTACCGCACCGAGACGGTTGCGGAACCGGCCGAGGCGCCAGTGCCGGCACCGGCGAAGAGAATCCTCGTCGCCCTGGCCGGTCAGCCCAATGTGGGCAAATCCACGGTGTTCAACATCCTGACGGGTCTCACCCAGCATGTGGGCAACTGGCCGGGGAAGACGGTGGAAAAGAAGGAAGGCGCCTACGCTTGCCGGGAGGGGGACCTCTGTATAGTGGACCTCCCGGGAACTTACAGCCTGACCGCCTTTTCCGAGGAGGAGCGGGTGGCCCGGGATTTTATCCTCGACGAAAGCCCCGACGTCATTGTCCTTTTAGCCAACGCCGCTGCCCTGGAACGGAGCCTGTATCTCCTTACCGAGCTCCTTCTTCTGGGTCCGCCGGTGCTCGTCGCCGTCAATATGATCGATGTGGCGGAGACCCAGGGGATCCGCATCGACATCCACGCCCTGGAGCACGCTCTCGGCGTCCCCGTAGTGGGGATGGTTGCCAAAAAGAATCAGGGACTTCGGGAACTGATCAACCGGATCATCTCCCTCGCCCAGGGCGAGACGTCCTACCATCCGCGCCGTCCCGAAATCGCCGCTGACCACCGCCACATCTATATGGAGATCAAAGGGAAGCTTGCAAAGCATCTGTCGGATCATCCCCGGCATGACTGGCTGGCCACGAAATTGATGGAAGGGGACGCGGAAGTATCGAAAATGATCGCCGCGGCGATCCCCCCGGAGGCCTGGGCATATCTCCAGGGGATCCTGGTGCAGCACGAGGATTCCCTCCATGCTGTTGTCGGCGGTCGCTATGACTGGATCGAAGCCGCCACCCGTTCCGCCGTCTCCCGGTTCCGCATGGGTCAGGTGGTGATCACGGACCGCCTCGATCATATCCTGACCCGCCCCCGTTACGGCATCCCCATCCTCCTGGCTGTTTTTGCCGGGGTCTTTTTTGTCACTTACAAGGTCGGCTATCCTATGCAGAAAGGCCTGGAATGGCTGGTGAGCGCCCTGGCGCAACGGCTCGAACCCATGCTGGCCCCTTTCTCCCCCTGGGTCAAAGGACTGGTGGTGGACGGTGTCATCGGCGGCGCCGGTTCCGTTCTGACCTTTCTACCGATCCTGGTGATCTTTTTTGCCGTCCTAGCCCTCCTGGAGGATGTGGGCTATATGGCCCGGGCGGCCTTCGTCATGGACCGGTTCATGCATCTCATCGGTCTTCACGGCAAGAGCGTCATCCCCATGTGCCTGGGCTTCGGCTGCAACGTCCCGGCGGTCCTTGGGACCCGGATCGTGGAGTCGAAAAAGGAGCGGCTCCTGACGATCTTCCTGTCCCCCTTCATCCCCTGCACGGCCCGGCTGGCCGTCCTGACCTTCGTCACCGCCGCCGTTTTCGCCACT
>JAKQIZ010000158.1 GCA_029561465.1 Deltaproteobacteria bacterium
GGTGGTCCTTTACCTCCACGGGAACGCCGGCAGCCTCCGTACCTGGGGCGACGTGGCCCGGGATTTCACCTCCCGGGGCTACGAACTGTTCATCTTCGACTATCGCGGCTTCGGCAAGAGCACGGGGCGCATCGACAGCGAGAGCCAGCTCCTCGACGACGCCCTGGCGGTTTACGAACGCCTTCGGGAAACCACCCCGGCGGAGCGGATCGTGGTTTACGGCCGCTCCATCGGCACCGGCATGGCCGCCTGGCTTGCCCGGACCGGCAAACCGGGCCTCCTGATCCTGGAGTCGCCCTTTTACAGCCTCGCCGACCTGGCCGCCCATCACTATCCCCTGCTGCCCCGGCGCCTTATCTCCCTGATCCTGAAATATCCCTTTCCTACCGACCGATGGCTCCCGGAGGTGGCCTGCCCGGTCTATCTCATCCACGGCACCAAGGACGATATCATCCCCTACGACGCCGCGGCGAGGCTGGAAAAGCTGATCCGCTCACCCCACGAGCTGATTCGCATCGAAGGAGGCGGGCACAACGACCTCAGTGAGTTCGGCGCCTACGACCAGGTCCTCGACCGGCTTCTGGGCGGGACGGCAAAGCGGCCATAACCGCCCGGACATAGAATCGGCGCACCCGCAAAAACCCCTCCGGCCACGGTATGAGCCTAGCCGCATGACCGTGGTAAAAAAGACATTGTCATCGAGACGATTTGTCGCTATGGAGAGGAGAAGGGAAGGCGGCTTCATTCCCGGGAAAACAAAATATGGACGGACAGGTGGGAAGGGAAATGGCGACAAGCGAAAACATGGAAGGCAACGAAGAGAAGAGTTTTGCCGAACTTTTTGAACAGACTCCGGTGCGGCAGGATTTCCTGAAACCCGGGCAGAAGGTGGAAGTAAAGATCGTAAAAATAACGAATGATTGGATCTTCCTCGATCTGGGCGGCAAGAGCGAGGGCTATCTGGACCGGAAGGAGCTGGCGGACGAAGAGGGGACCGTCGCCGTAAAGGAAGGCGATGTCCTGACGGCTTATTTCCTGTCTTCGAGACACAACGAAAAACTCTTCACCACCCGGATCGGGGCGGGGGATTCCGCCCGGGAATATCTGGAAGAGATCTGGCAGAGCGGGGTCCCGGTGGAAGGGGTGGTGGAAAAGGAGATCAAGGGCGGCTACGATATCAAGCTGCCGGGGGGGATGCGGGGCTTCTGTCCCTTCTCCCAGATGGGGCTGGCCCGGATGGATAAGGGACAGGACTTCCTGGGCCGGACCTTGGCGTTTCAGATCGTCGAGTATTCGGAGCGGGGCCGCAACATCATTCTCTCCAACCGGGCCATCCGCGAGGCGGAGAGAAAGAAGGAGGAAGAGGCCCTGAAAGAAACCCTCCGTGAGGGGATGGTCGTCTCCGGCACCGTGGTTTCCCTCCGTGACTTCGGTGCCTTCGTCGATATCGGCGGCGTCCAGGGGCTCCTCCCGGTGTCGGAAATCGGCTGGGAGCGGGTCACGGACATCAACGAGCGCCTGACGGTAGGCCAGGTCCTGGAGGTGGCCATCACGAAGCTGGACTGGGAAAACGGGCGGATCAGCCTGTCTCTGAAGTCCACCCTGGCCGATCCCTGGGACGAAGTCCGGAGCACCTATCCCGAAGGGACCATCCAAAGGGGAACGGTGGTGCGCCTGACCCCCTTCGGGGCCTTCGTCAACCTCGGACCGGGGGTGGACGGCCTCCTCCACGTCTCCAAACTGGGCAAGGGAAAACGGATCGCCCATCCCCGGGATGCGGTCCGGGAAGGAGACTCCCTGGAGGTCCGGATCGATGCCATCGACGGGGAACGCAAGCGGATCTCCCTGTCCCTGGCGACGGAGGAGGCGGCCGATCAGGACCGGCCGGGGGAAGCGGCGGCCGGTAAGGATGAAGACGATTATCGGCAGTACATGCGGCAGGGGCCGAAGACCATGGGTTCTTTGGGCGACCTCATGAAACAGAAGGCCTCGAGCGGGAAAAAACGCCGCTGAGGCGCCGCCGCGATGGCTTCCCGGCCCCGCCGCCTTATCCCCTTTCTCGCCTTTTTCTTCCGGCGCAAGGTCCTCAGGCAAAAACAGCCCCTCCTGGCCAGTTTCAAGTTGACCTACCGGTGCAATCTCGCCTGCCGGGCCTGTCCCTTCCATCTCCGCGCCGGGGAGGCGGGGGACCACATGAGCTGGGCGACGGCCACCGCCGGCCTCGAAGCCCTGCGGCGCCAGGGCGTCCTCATCGTCGTCTTTGAGGGCGGGGAGCCGCTCCTGTGGCGGGACGGCTCCCACGGCATCGGGGATTTGATCGCCTACGCCCGCCGGCGCTTCCCCCGGGTGGCCGTGACGACCAACGGCACCCAACCTCTGGACGTGCCGGCGGATCTCCTCTGGGTGAGCATCGACGGATTGCCGGAGACCCACGACCGGCTCCGCTCCCGCTCCTTCGCCCGGGTCTGGGAAAACCTCTGTTCCTCCCGCCACGACCGCCTCTTCGTCCACTTCACGATCAACCGGGAAAACCGCCGCGACCTCCGCCCCCTTCTGGACCAACTGCGGAAAATCAGGATGTTCAAAGGCATGACCGTCCAGCTCTTCTACCCCTACGGCCAGGGGGAAGCACCGCTGGCCCTGGACGGGCGGGAGAGGAGGGAGGTCCTGGAGGCGGTGATCGGAATGAAAAGGGAGGGGCGGCCCATCCTCAACTCCGCCGGGCGCCTCCGGACCATGATCGCCAACGACTGGCGCTGCCACGACGACCTCCTCGTCAACGTGGATCCTGACGGCGCCATCACCCGGGGCTGCTACGTCAAGAGCCGGGGCCGGATCGACTGCCGGGCCTGCGGCTTCTCCCCCGTCGCCGAGGCCTCGGGGGCGCTGGATCTTCGCCCCGGCTCCCTTTGGGCGGGCTGGTCCATCTTCCTGAGCTGACCCCCGCCATTCTCACCTTGAAATATCGCCGGGGTTTTGATACGTTCCGCGGTACAAAATTGTGCAAACGGCCGCCGGCCCGGTGCCGCGGCGGGGAGGAAGGATCGGCGCATGGACTTTTCGGAACGTATCTTTTGCGGGGAGTTGACCCGGGAGCATCTGGACCGCGAGGTGCTCCTGTGCGGCTGGGTGGATGCCTACCGGGATCACGGCGGGCTGCTGTTCATTCACCTTCGGGACCGGAGCGGTATCGTCCAGATCGTCTTCAGCCCCGAATTCACTCCCGCCGAGGTCTGCCGCGGCGCCGCGTCCCTGCGCACCGAATATTGCCTCGCCGTCCAGGGCGAAGTCCGGAAGCGCCAGGCGGGAACGGAAAACCCCAACATCGAAACTGGACATCTGGAGGTCTTCGTCTCCACGCTCACCGTCCTTAGCGAGGCGGAACCCCTGCCCTTCGCCATCTCCGAGAAGGCCATGACGGCCGGCGCCTCCGTCGGCGGCGCCGAGCAGGTAAACGAGGAGCTGCGGATGCAGTACCGCTACCTGGACATCCGCCGCCCGGCGATGCAACGCAACCTGACCCTCCGGCACCGGATCTTTCAATGCGTCCGGGAATACCTCGACAGCCGGGGGTTCGTGGAGGTGGAAACCCCCGTTCTCACCATGAGCACCCCCGAGGGTGCCCGGGACTACCTCGTCCCCAGCCGC
>JAKQIZ010000160.1 GCA_029561465.1 Deltaproteobacteria bacterium
GATGGATACGAGGGAGTAGATGGATACGAGGGAGTAGATGGATACGAGGGAGTAGATGGATACGAGGGAGTAGATGGATACGAGGGAGTAGATGGATACGAGGGAGTAGATGGATATGAGGGAGTGGATGGATATGAGGGAGTGGATGGATACGAGGGAGTGGATGGATAGCCGGGATACGAGGGAGTGCCAGGGTAACCGGGATACGAGGGGGTGCCAGGATAGCCGGGATACGATGGGGTGCCAGTGTAACCTGTTTTCAGCCTGGACACATAGGTGGCCGGGTATGTGGAGATGGAAACCCTTGCCGCCTCCGGGTATGCCGCGCCCAGTTTCTTCTGGTATCCTCTTGAAACCGGGCTCTCTTCTACGAACCTGACCTGGAACCCTATGGGGAGGTCGCGCCTCCCGGTGATGATGTCGGATGCAGCCTGTTTTGTTTTGAACCCAAACGTCTCTTCCGGGATGGGGAATAGTTTGCTCTGTTTCACTTCCGTCCCGAACCTGGCAAGGGCCAGCCGGTCGGCCGTCGCGAGTGCCTTCCCGGTTGCAGTCGGACGGTAAACTAGTTTGGTTGCAATCCCTTTGCCGGACAGGATGCCGGGCCGGATCTCGGTGTGATACCGGATATCTTTTGCGATCGACCTGCGGGTTTCGGGAGGAAGGGTTGCCAGGTCCGGCTCTGAGAGGAGCTTCTTCTCGATTGCTTCTCCGGCTGCCCACCCGTGCCGGTACGGCTCGGTCTCCAGATCCGCGACCTTCGCGATGTCGTGGTACTTCGCTCTCAGCCAGAGGTCCTCAGGAGTGGATAGCCGCTGCAGGGTCGGGCTGCGTTCGTACTGCCGGATCAGGTTCTCGTATACGCCCCTGGTGTGGCCGGCGCCGTGCCCGCCATACGTGCCGGGATAGGACAGCGCGCCGCCGTAGAGTTCGGCGGCTTTGCGTTCCATGTCCTTTGTCATCGCACGGAGGAGGTTCTTGTTGTAGAGGGTGAGACCGGACCGCCCGATCTCCCAGTTATAGCGGACGTTCTCGGCAATTGACTCGATCCGGGTGGTTTTGATCTTCGGCTGCTCCCCGAGTGCGATCCGCTTTACGATTGCGCCTGATCCCGCGATGCCGGCAAACCGGGTCTGGGTAATCTTCCTCGCGGATTTGCTCCCGAATACGAGGAACGCCTCGCTTTCGGGCTGCATAATTCCCGCGGCGCGTTTTGGAGAGGGGATCGCGATGGGCTCGTTATACAACCTGCTCTGTTCTGTGGCGAGTTTTATTATGTCGTCATACTGTCTCCAGAACTCGCCTCTCTGCTGTATAGATTTGTATATGCTCTGTTTCAGCGGTTCGGGGACCTGCACCGTCCTGACGTTCTCGTGGAGGTATACTCGTTTGCCGCCAAGCGCACCCAGAACCCCGCCGGGTTTCGAGGTGAAGTAGGTACCGTACGGTTCGATCAGGCCTGGACGGCTGATCGTCATGAACACCCCCTGCCCGGTGACCTGACCTCCCGCAGGAACGTCTCCCAGGGAGCCGGGGTCGCGGATCTTGATCTCGCGGGTGGGTATAAACTGTCCTGCAGGTTTTGGGGTTGCACGGGCGCCGCTGATGAACTTTGATTCGAGAATTGTCTGGACCTCCTCGGCCGGGCTCATGTAGGGTATCCTCTCCCCGCGGGCAAAACCGTAAGTGGATTTTCGGACGAGACCGGTGCCCTCTCCGAGGTACCGGCCACC
>JAKQIZ010000163.1 GCA_029561465.1 Deltaproteobacteria bacterium
CTTGATGAAGGCGAAGGGCAGGAGGATCAACAGGAAGATTACCCCGGATAAAAGCACGAGGATGGAGAAGATGCGCCCCACGTCGGAATGGAAGGTGATGTCGCCGAAGCCCAGGGTGCTCATGACGACCATGGTCCAGTATAAGCCTGTGATCCAGGAGTGCCTCTGCCCTTCCGCCGCCATGAGGAGGTGAAAAATGACGCTGTAGGCGGTGATCATGACGAACAGCGCGAGAAAGAAGCGCAGCAGCATCCTGATGTTTTGCCGGGTGCTCTCCCCTTTGAGGAAGTAGCTGACTACGGAGGGTAAAAATTTCATCGCTTCTCCCGGAATTGCCTGTCCGAGACCGGCGGCGGCTTGTCCGTGCCGGGGGCGGGCTTCCGCTTCATTTGCGGTCCGTCACTTGTTTGATCTTGTGGTACCGGTACTGCACATAGGCATCCCGAATCGCCACATAGGGGTCGATGGCAGCTTCCTTGAGGGCTTCGTAGTCGCCGATGCTCAGGGATGTCTCGTTGAGTTTGTAACCGGCGGCGATGCCGGTGGCGGCATACCAGGGGGGAACCCAGGCCAGAGGGTCCATGAGGATGTCCCCCATCAGCCCGACGGTATCCCGGGGGCTGGAGGGACCGAAGATGGGCCAGTTGATGAAGAAACCGGGGCCGATGCCGTGGACGCCCAGGGTTTGACCCAAATCCCGGCGCTGCTTGGGGAGGTTGATTGCCTCATCGGAGGCCAGGTCGAACAGACCCCCGAGACCCCAGACCGAATTGATGACGAACCGCCCCGTTTCCACGGCGGCGCAGGGCAGATCCAACTGGAGGACGCAATTGACGAACCGCGCCGGGAAGGCGATGTTGACAAAGACGTTCCGGATACTGATCCGCACCCCCTCCGGAAGCGCCTTGGCGTATCCCTGGGCCACCGGTTTGAGGACCCAGAAGTAGAGATTGTCGTTGAAATGATACATGGCCCGGTTGAAGGGCTCCCAGGGGTCGGCGATGGTGAGGGCCTCCTCCCGGGGGCCGGCGGCTGAGTCCGCTTCCCCTTCGTCGTCAGTGGCGATGAAATCGCCCTCGAGGCCCTCGTCCGCTTCGCCGGAGGTTTCTTCCGTGTCCGCCTGTGCACCGGGTTCGGACGAGGAAGGATCCGGCCCCGGATTCGTCGCCTTGGCGACCGGGGGTAATGGCGCGGCATTTGGGGAATTGGCGGCAATCCGTGGCGCCGGGGCCGCCGCCGTGATCTCCTTGTCTTTGGGCCGGGCAGACGCTCCCGATTCCGGGGCCGGAGCGGCCGTGACCACGGCGGGGTCGGCCGTAACCCGCGTCAGCGCCGCCGGGGCGGGCGACTCCGGCGCCTGTTTGGGGCCGTGGGCGCAGCCCCCGGCGAGAAAAACGAACGCCAGCGCCGCGATCAGGCACGATCGCAAAGCGGGAATCATACTGCCGACGCTGCGGTTCTCTCCGGACATCGTGCTCAGGGTCCTTTCACCTTTTTCCGCAGGGTGACCAGCAACTCTTCCGGCGTGCTTTTCGCCAGGATGCCGTTAAACTGGGTGCGGTAGTTCTGGACCAGACTGACGTTCTCGACGACGACGTCATAGACCTTCCAGGTGTTGTTTTTCATGATCACCCGGTAGGAGATGGGGATTTCCTTTCCCGAGGCGATAATGCGCGACTGCACCTCCGCCAGGTTTTCCCCCCGGGTGATCTCCCGGTCGAAGACGATCTTTTCGTTGGTGTAGGAGAGGATCTTGTCGATATAGGCCTTCTCCAGCACCTGTTTGAAAAGCAGGACGAATTCCTTCCGTTCGGCGGGGGCGAACTTGTTCCAGTTCCGGGCCAGGGTCCGCCGGGACAGCTCGATCTCGTCGAACATGACATCATAGAGGGCCCGCAGTCGCGCCTTTTTGGT
>JAKQIZ010000168.1 GCA_029561465.1 Deltaproteobacteria bacterium
ACTTGAGGAGGGAAATTCGCTATGGCAGAGAAGAAGATCCGCGTAATGGTTGCCAAACCCGGTCTGGACGGTCACGATCGCGGCGCCAGGGTCCTGGCCCGCTGTTTCCGTGACGCCGGCTTCGAGGTCATTTATACCGGCTGTCACCAGACGCCGGAACAGATCGCTTCCGCGGCGATCCAGGAAGATGTGGACGTAGTGGGGCTGAGCTGCCTGTCCGGGGCCCATCGTTATCTGTTCCCCGCCGTCGCCAAGCTCCTGAAGGAGCAAGGCGCCGACGACATCACCGTCGTGGGCGGTGGGATTATTCCGGAACAGGATTTCCAGATGCTATATGACGCCGGTCTCAAGGCGATCTGGGTACCCGGCGCGACCCTGGACAGCATCGTGGATTGGTTCAGAACGAATGTACAGCCAAGGAATTGATATCATGGAAAAAGTGAAAAAAATTAGAGGCGGGGACGTCCGAACGGCATCCCGTCTCATACGTAACCTGGAAGATGGGATGATCGAAGCGCGATCCACCATCAAACACATCTTTCCCCTAACCGGCCGGGCTCATGTCATCGGTCTGACCGGTTCGCCGGGGGCGGGGAAGAGCACCCTCGTCGATGGCCTGGTGGAGTCCTTCCGTAAGAAGGAAAAAACCGTGGGCGTCCTGGCCGTGGATCCGACCAGCCCTTTCACCGGCGGGGCGATCCTGGGCGACCGGATCCGCATGCAGCGCCATGCGGAGGATCCGGGGGTTTTCGTCCGCTCCCTGGCGACCCGGGGGGCCCTGGGGGGGCTGGCCAAGGCCGTGGGCGACGCCATTCACATCCTCGACGTCATGGGTAAAGACAAGGTGATCGTGGAGACTGTCGGCACGGGCCAGCAGGAAGTGGACATCATCAACCATTCCCATACGGTCCTCGTGGTCCTGATTCCGGGGATGGGCGACGAGATCCAGGCCATCAAGGCCGGTATCATGGAGATTGCCGACATCTTCGTTATCAACAAGGCCGACCGGGAAGGCTCCTCCAAGCTGCGGCGGGAGATCATGGCCATGCTCGACATGGCACCGCCGGAGACCTTTGCGGCGGGCTGGCGCCCCCCCATCATCAGGGTGGAAAACGCCTTCGAACCGGATGGTTTCGGCAAGAGCCTGGAGGAACTGTCGGCGACGATAGAAAAACACTACCAGCATCTCGTTCAGCACAATCTCATCGGATCCCGGGTCCGCCGGAAGGCGGTGGTGGAGCTCAACGAGGCGATCCGGAACAGCGTCCTGGAGCCTGTTCTGAACCGCCTCGTGCAGAACGGCGAGATCGAAGGGATGATCCAGAAACTGATCAACAAGGAGACGGATCCCTACACCCTCGCCGAAGATGTGGCGCGACGTTATCTCAAGGAATGCAGTGGTTAAATTTGTTTTGAGCGGCGGTAAAAGCCCGGGATGATGAACCTCATCCCGGGCTTTCATCTGGACCACAATCATCGTCCGATCAGGATAGGGGAGAGACAGTGGCGGCGGACAATATAATCGAAGCGACCCTGGCAAAGTTCAACCGGGGCATTGTAATGGTCATTACCGGCAATGGTAAGGGAAAGACGACGGCCGCCGTAGGACAGGCTCTCCGCGCCCTGGGTCATGGGCGCAAGGTTTTCATGATCCAGTTCATGAAGGGCAAAAAGTACGGCGAAGTCCTGGCCGCCGAGCGTTGTCTGCCCGAATTCACCATCCGCCCCAGCGGTCTGGACAGTTTCGTCATGCGGGATAACCCGGCGCCCATCGACCGGGAACTGGCTCAGGCGGGACTGGAGATGGCCCGGCAGGTGGTTGCCGCCGGGGAGCATGAACTGGTCATCCTCGACGAGATCAACGTCGCCCTGGATTTCAAGTTGATCAATCTGGAGGACGTCATCGCCGTGGTGGCCAATAAACCGCCGGCGGTGGATCTCATCCTCACGGGACGGTACGCCCCCCCGGAGATTGTCGCTCTGGCCGATACGGTAAGCGAGATTCAGGAGATAAAACATCACTACGCCAAGGGGATCAAGGAACGGGCCGGGATGGAGTTTTAAGCCCCGCCACTCTTTAATTCCGGGGGAAAGCGGTGATTTTTGAACAAGAATCACCTTCGGTGATTTGAGAGCGGGTTCGCAGTGAACCTTAACGGGCATCCATCCCGGCCGTGCTGACCTTTCCGGAGACGCCGAAATCCGGGGCGTCATCGGAGTGAAAGACGTTCATCCGACAGCGGCGTCGGTTGAGATGCCTAATAACTGGGAAGATGCAGAACACCAGCGACGCGACGCAAAAGATCGCTTCCCTAATCGCATTCCTCAAAGAACAGGGGGCGACGGCCGCCCTGCCTCTGGCGGTGGACCGGATCGTCGTTGACGAGCGGGTCCGACTGAAGTGCCGGGTGCCCATCTGCGACAGTTTTCACAAGAACCTCATGTGTCCCCCCTTTGTCATGTCCGTGACGGAATTCCGGGAAGCTCTGAGCCGTTACCAGGAGGCCGTTGTCCTCCAAGTGGCGAAAGAGATTGCTGGCCTGGACGGCTGCCGGCCCCATGAGGATGTGTATGCCCCGGCGGGAAGGCTTCACGAACTGGTCAACCGGGGAGAAAAGGAGGCCTTTCTGACCGGTTTTCGCTTCGCCGCCGGGTTGATCGGCGGCTGCTGCCGTCTCTGTCCGGTTTGCGTGGCCGCGGAAGGCGGGATGCATTGCCGTTTTCCCTTTCAGGCCCGCCCTTCCCTGGAGGCCATGGGGATCGACGTGGTGGCTACACTAAAGAACGTAGGCTTGTCCCTTGCCTTTCCCGTCCAAGGACGGGTGACCTGGACGGGCTTGATCCTTTTGAGGTAAAGTCGGTATTGGCAGCGGAGCAATGAGCAACGGTCAACAAAGGTGTTATTGAATAACGGCGGCAATACCGGATGGCGTGGCGGTGGAGGCCGTGGGGCCGGGTCAAAAAAAAGAAGACCGCCGATTGTTGATGAACCGGGCCGCCGAAACGGGACTTTCATTTGTACAAAAGGGTTTTAACATAAATAAGGAGGAGAATCGGGCAATGGCAATCTTGAAGGAAGCGGGGATACCCATCGGCCGCATGTTGTTCATCCCCAAGGAAGGCAATCTGACCCGGAACGATCTGGAGATCGAATCCACCGGCCAGTATCAGTTCCTGGAACGACCGGACTGTTTTGTCGTGAAAAATGCCGAATGCTGCCGGAGTATTTCGGTCAAGGTCAAAACCAAAGAGTCATAACCGGAGGGAAAAAGGGATGCGGGTAAGATAGCCCCCAGGCGTGATCATAATCGGCCCCCCTTTTTCCATGTGGAAATTACGGTCGAAAGGTGATCATTTGTTTAATCTCTCAGGGTGAATTCCCCGAAGCTTGCTTCGTTCCTTGAAGTTTTGATACCTCGCAGCTTGCTGCGAGGAGATTCATTCAAGGGGTCAACCGGCCATCCCGTCTGGGATGGCCGGTTGACAATGGAATTTTCCCGTTCTATTTTCACTTTATCGACGCTACGGTTCCAGCGTGCGAATGGTGCGTTAGTTCTTAGTTGGAGCAACCTGCTCCACCTGCGGTGCCTCAAGTGGGTTTGTCGGACTGATCGGCGGCGGGATCCTTGAGATTCTCCACGTTTTTTCCGAAGGGCTTGGAGGCTGCCTCGTTATAATCAGCCAGGCAAAGCTCCGCGGCGATTTCCGCCGCATCGGTGATGATCTCCCGGCAGTGCAGGGCATGGTCCCGGCAGAGCCAACTGTCATGCCATTTCGAGGTCAATTCCCGACACAGGGTGTTACCGTACTTATCGGAGAACTTGATCGGGATCTGATTGAAGAGACGGTAGGCCCCGGGCTTTCCGTAGAGCTGGTTTACCGCCTTTTTTACCACCTCTTTGCCCTCTCCTTCCGGCAGACCGCCGCGGCCATGGACACAGCCTACGGCGATAATCGCCCCAGTGATGGCGCCGCAGGTGTCGCCGTATAAGCCGACACCGCCGCCGAACCCCGTGGCCACCTTTTTCACTTCCGGTGGCAGGCCGGTGTCGATTTCGCCGGTCACCGCTTCGACGATGCACTCCGCACAATTGTAACCCAGGGTAAAGTTCTTCCTGGCCCGTTGCTTGATGGCTGCGATCTTTTCTTCCTTCGACATGATTCCCTCCTATCATGGAATATATTCGTCTTTCTTTGCCCCCGTGTGGGACAGGAAAGATCATTGCTGAGTGGTCGTCTGCTTTTTAGTTTCTTTTGGGCTACTTTTCTTGCTGGAATCTTTCTTGGTAACCGGGTTTTGGAGGGAGTAGCCCGCCTCTTTTGCCTTGTAACCCCCATAGGCGCCAGCGCCGGCCGCCGCTGCATACCAGCACCCCGTCAAACCGGGAAGTAAAAATAAGGCAATCATAAACAGAAACAATTTTTTAAGGATAATCATGGCATTCTCTCTATCGAAGCTTGATCCGGTCGCTTTTGCTCGACAGTCACCTTTACCGCGGTATTCTCTGCAACCCCGGCGTGAAAATGTCAAGAATTTTTGTTCCGTAACGCCCACCTGACCTGGCGGCAGATGCCCCGGATGATCTTGACGTCCCGGGAAAAAAGTCCCGTCCGGGACAGCAGCCGCCGGATGTGCATGAGCCAGTAATCCGGATTCTGAGGATTGAGGAAGCCGATTTCCATCAACACCTCCTTGACCTGTTCGTACATCCCCTCGATTTCCCGGGAAGAGGCGAGCTTTGGGGTGAAAACACTTTTTCTCTCTGCTGCGGCGAGGGATATCTCGTAACAGAGAATCATCACCGCATGAGAAAGATTGATGGATTTGAGTTTTTCCGACACCGGGATGGCCACGACGGAGTGACAATAACGAAGATCGCTGTTGCTCAAGCCTTTGTCTTCGGCGCCGAAGAGGAGGGCCACCTCATTGCGCCGGGATAACTCCGCCAGGGAAGGCGATATCTCCCGCGGGGAGAGGACGGGACCCCGGGCGGACCCGAGCCGGGAGGTAGTGCCGACAATGTATTGAAACGGGGCGAGGGCGTCGCCGAGGCGATCATGATAGCCGATCCGATCCACGATGTCCGCGGCGAAATGGGTGGACATGATCTTCATCTCCGCTGGGGAGAAAGGGCCCGCTTCGGAGATGATGAGTTTGCCCATTCCCATATTCTTCAGACAGCGTGCCGTGGAGCCGATGTTGCCCGGATACTTGGGTTTATGGAGGACGACGGTGAAATTGTCCAGATGTGTGGAAATCATTACCCTTACAACCTACGATGATTTGTCGTCTTTTGTCAACCCGTCATCTTCGGCGGGACCGCGAATGATCCGTTGCCCCATCATGGAATCACGGTAGAACGGACCTTGATGACTGCATTGACTATAATATGTCATCCTCATAAACGCCTCGATATCGGCCATCAATTCCGGGCGGTGCATATACCTGTTGGAGGGACAGACGATGATTTCTGCCCGGGGAAGCCGCGCCGCTATGAGACGGATATTGGTTGCGGAGTGCAACTTGTCCGTGGGGGCGTAAGCAAGGGCAACGGGTATCCGCACCGTTTCCAGATGCGGCCAGACCTCGTAGCGGCCGTCGATGGCCGCCTGGGCCGATAGTTTGATCCGCTGGGGATGGGCGGCCTGCAGCGTTTCCGTGTAACGCTGCATCTGTTCCGGTTCGTTCTTCACATCGACCATGAAGTTCCTCACGTACCAAAGGACGATATGCTTGAGTCCGTGATACAGGAATGCCGGCAGCGTAAGCATCCAGCGGATATGCCAGGGCGCCGGGAAGTCGCTGTTGGGGGCGATCAGGAAGGCGGCCCCCGCGGTCAGTTCTCCCCCCTTCAGGGCCTCCAGCAGGGCCGTTGCCCCCAGGGAGCTGCCGATGACGGTGGTGTTTGACACGGCAATCTCCAGTTGGCGACTAACGCTGATCAGGTCCGCCGCAATCCGGCCGATGCTGAAATCCTCCGGTTGCAGGTCCTTCTTCTCGATGCGGGCCGATCTCTTTTCTCGTGTTTCGATATAATAAACGGGCCTGACGGCGGCCATGACCTTCAACAGGGGCGCCCATCCCGATACGGCGGATACCCAGCCGGCTACGAAGATTATGGGTGCCTCACTGACGGGTCGTTGGGGCCGCCAGGTCATAACCCGGATGCTCACGTCCCTTTCTACGCAAACGGAAACATCCATGAACACTGCACCGGGGGGAGCGACAGGATCGGCAGGGTGGCCGGCCATATTCGTTTCCTTTATCGTCACGACCTCCTCCCGCGCCATTCGACCGGCAGCTCTGATCGCCCTGCCGGTCCCCCTCCCTCATGACTGCTTGCTATGGAGGTTAGGGTTTCAGCCTGTATAATAAGGTCCCGGGAAACGTGTACCGTCGCCGATCATAATGGTCCTGGAATAGACGCCGCTTACTATCGTTAGATGCATTCCTCCAGCGGCAGGGTAAACGCCCGGAACCCGGAGCCGGGATACTCCGCTCTGAGGCCCCGAATGACCTCGAGAAGACGGGGAATCTCCTCGTCCTGCACGGCCATGAATATGCTGTTGTTTTTTCCGGGTGAATAATGGGTGCCCAACTTTGCCTCCGACTCCTCGCCCCGTCCCGTAACCCCATGCACTTTCGTATATTTTCCAAACCCGGCTTCCATGAACGTTTTGCTGATGCGTTCATCGAAGTAGTCCGCATAAACGACAAGAAACATTTTCATGATGTCGGCCTCCTTTTATCGGAAAATACAATCCTAAGTGCCCGATTTAACTTGCAACGATTTCCTCCCCTTCAAGGGGGGGGTTATAAGGGGGATGGGTCTCGCACTTTCATCCCCCTTTGCTACGGAGTACAGTCTTGCACGTTTCAACACCCTTAATGACGGCGTACCGTCATGAGGGCTTCATCCCTCTCCGCAACAACAGGCCGTCATGAGCATCCCCGCTTCCGGTTTATACCAAGGGAATATGCCGTCAGTCCTTGAAGACCGCCCCAGTGCTGGCCGATGTCACCAGTTTGGCGTAGCGGGCCAGGTAGCCGGTAGTGATGGCGGGTGCCTTGGGCTTCCATTCCTTCTTCCGTTTTTTGAACTCCTCCGGCGTAACCTTGAGGGTTATTTTCTTTTTGGGGATATCGATGGCGATGATGTCCCCCTCCTGGACCAGAGCGATGGGGCCGCCATCCGCCGCCTCCGGGGAGATGTGCCCGATGGCGGCGCCGCGGGTGCCGCCGCTGAAGCGGCCGTCGGTGAGGAGGGCCACGGTGGTGTCGAGGCCCATGCCGGCGATAGCCGAGGTGGGTCCCAGCATCTCCCGCATCCCCGGGCCGCCTTTGGGGCCTTCATAGCGGATGACCACAATGTCCCCCGCCTTGATCTTGCCGCCGAGGATGGCCTGGATGGCGTCGTCTTCCGCATCGAAGACCCGGGCCCGGCCCTCGTTGACCAGCATGTTTTCCGCCACCGCGGACTGCTTGACGACGCAGCCTTCCGGGGCGATATTTCCCTTGAGGATGGCCAAACCGCCTTCCTTGATATAGGGATTGTCGAGAGACCGGATCACTTCGGCATCGAGAACTTCCGCCATCTTGATGTTTTCGCCGACGGGCTTGCCGGTGACGGTGAGGGCCTGCTCATCGATGACGCCCAGGGGGTGGATGCGTTTCATGAGGGCCTGGATGCCGCCGGCCGCGTCGAAGTCCTCGATATGATGCACCCCCGCCGGACTGAGCTTGCAGAGGTTCGGGGTCTTCTTGCTGATCTCGTTGAAGAGGCCGAGATCCAGATCGATGCCCGCCTCGTGGGCGATGGCGGGGATGTGGAGGACCGTGTTGGTGGAGCAGCCCAGGGCCATATCCACGGCGATGGCGTTCTTGAAGGCGGCGAGGGTGGCGATGTCCCGGGGTTTGATGTCTTTCTTCAGGAGCTGCATGATCTTCATGCCCGCCTCTTTGGCCAGGCGGCGCCGGGCAGCGTGGACGGCCAGGACCGTCCCGTTGCCCGGCAGGCCGAGGCCGAGGGCCTCGGTTACGCAGTTCATGGAATTGGCGGTGTACATTCCGGAGCACGAGCCGCAGCCGGGACAGGCGCAATCTTCGATGGCGTTCAATTCCTTTTGGGAAATCTTCCCGGCTTTGACCTTTCCCACGCCCTCGAAGACGCTGATGAGGTCGATGGGCTTGCCTTTGAGCTTGCCCGCCAGCATGGGGCCACCGCTGACGAAGATTGCGGGGATATTCAGGCGCAGGGCGGCCATGAGCATCCCGGGGATGATCTTGTCACAGTTGGGGATCATCACCAGGGCGTCGAAGGGGTGGGCCATGGCCATGGATTCGACGGAATCGGCGATGAGTTCCCGGGTGGCCAGAGAGTATTTCATCCCCGTGTGCCCCATGGCGATCCCGTCGCAAACCCCGATGGCCGGAAACTCCACCGGCGTCCCGCCGGCGAGCCGAATCCCCGCCTTGACGTCGTCGGCGATGATCCGCAGGTGGATGTGGCCAGGGATGATTTCGTTGGCGGAGTTGACGACGCCGATGATCGGCCGCCCGATCTCTTCGTTCGTATATCCCATGGCCTTGAACAGGGAGCGGTGGGGCGCCCGCTCCAGGCCCTTCTTCATCAAGTCGCTGCGCATGTGTCCCTCCTTGTATAAATACTTTTAATTGTTGAATATTTATTTATGCCTTTGTAAGTCCATTCCCACCCCGACCCTCCCCTTGAAGGGGAGGGAGCGACATGGGCGATTATATTGCCGTTGCCATTGCCTGCTTGCTTCCGAAGCAGTTGCATAAGAGCGGTGACGGGGGTATCTTCTCTTCCCGGATCTACTTCTTCCGGCGCTCCGGACGAAGGGCCCGGAGGGTGGCGCCGGCCTGCCACATCTCGCTGTTCTTCATCAGATCCAGCTCCTTTTGGAGCGTGTCGCGATAATTGGCGGCGGCACCGGCCTTCAGGACGATCTCCGTCTCTTTCCCCGCGGCCACGCGGTCGTAGAGTTCCGTGAAGACCGGGGCGACGGCGTCGCGGAAGCGATTCTTCCAGTCCAGGGCGCCCCTCTGTGCGGTGGTGCTGCAATTGGCGTACATCCAGTCCATGCCGTTCTGGGCCACCAAGGGCATGAGGCTCTGGGTGAGCTCCTCTACTGTTTCGTTGAAGGCCTCGCTGGGGCTGTGACCCCGTTTCCGCAGTTCGTTGTACTGGGCCTCCAGGACCCCGGCCAGGCAGCCCATGAGGACGCCACGCTCACCGGTGAGGTCGCTGTAAACCTCCATTTCGAAGGTGGTGGGAAAGAGATAGCCGGAACCGATGGCCACGCCGGTGGCCAGGGCCCGTTTCCGGGCCCGCCCCGTGGCGTCCTGGAAGACGGCAAAACTGGAATTGATGCCGCTACCGGCAAGGAAGTTGTCCCGCACCGTCCTTCCCGCGCCCTTGGGGGCGACAAGGATCACGTCGATGTCCGGGGGTGGGATCACACCGGTCTGTTCCTTGTAAACGATGGAAAAGCCGTGAGAAAAATAAAGGGCCTTGCCCTTGGTCAGATGCGACTTCAATTCCGGCCAGATGGCCTTCTGCTGGGCGTCGGAGAGGAGATACTGGATAATCGTCCCCCGCGCCGCCGCCTCCATGGGCGGAAAGAGGGTCTTGCCGGGGACGAAACCTTCGTCGATCGCCTTCTGCCAGTTGTAGTCCCCCTCACCGACGATGACGTTGATGCCGTTGTCTTTCATGTTCAGTGCCTGGCCCCGTCCCTGAACCCCATAACCGATGATGGCCACGGTCTCGCCCTTGAGGGCTTCCCGGGCCATGTCCAGGGTAAATTCCTCCGCGGTGATCACATCTTCAATGACCCCGCCAATGTTCAACTTTGCCATAACCGTCTCCTCCTTATTCCTTTAATTCTGACGTTCCAGGGAAATGATCCCCGTCCGGGCCATATCATCAATGCCCAGAGGTTTCAAGCTCGCCGCGGCCTTTTCGATCAGCGACCGATCGCCGGTTATCTCGATGACGCAGTTGTCGCCGTTCATCGTCACCACCCGGCCGTTGAAGGTGTCGATGATCAGGGCCAGGTATCCCTTGTTCGTATCGGAGAGTTTCATACGGACCAGCATGAGTTCCCGGGTTACCGATTCCACCTTGGTCAGGTCCGTCACCTTATGGACGTCGATGAGTTTGATGAGCTGTTTTTCGATCTTGGTTATCGTCGTCTTATCCTGGATCGTCGTGAGGATAATCTTGGAATAGGCGGGATCTAAAGTCGCGTCCACGCACAGGGTCTCGATGTTGTAGCCCCGGCCGCCCAGGATGCCAGCCACCCGGGCCAGGACATCAGGTTTGTTGCTGACGAGCAGTGCCAAAGTGTATTCTTTCTTCTCCATAATCTAAATGTTTCCTCCTGTTAAATTATATTTCAGTTTGCCATCTCCCGGCCAAGGGCCATTTCATGAATCGGGCCGCCGGGGCGCACCATGGGATAGACGCATTCCTCCCGGCAAATCCGGAAGTCCATGAGCGCCGGCCCGGGGGCCTCCAGACCCTGCTTCAGAACCGCTTCCACCTCGTCGGGTCTGGTCGCCCGGAGTCCCAGCCATCCGTAAGCCTCGGCGAGTTTCAGAAAATCGGGCTGATAGGTCATGTCCGTGTGGGAATAGCGCTTGCCGTAGAAGAGCTGCTGCCACTGGCGGACCATGCCCAGATAACCGTTGTTCAACAAGACGATTTTGACGGGGATATTGTCCTGGATGGCCGTGGCCATCTCCTGGATGTTCATCTGGATGCTGCCGTCGCCGGCGATATCCACGACTAGCTTGTCCGGGAAAGCGATCTTCGCCCCCAGGGCCGCCGGGAAGCCGTAGCCCATGGTTCCCAGGCCGCCGGAGGAAAGGAATGTGTTTGGTTCGTCATAGTTGTAGAATTGGGCCGCCCACATCTGGTTCTGGCCGACCTCGGTGGTGATGATGGCCTTGCCCTTGGTCAGCTTGTAGAGGGTCTCGATGACGAACTGGGGTTTGATCTCCGTATCGCTTTGGCAGTAGCTCAGGGGGTTCTCCTTCCGCCAGGCGGCGATCTGATCGAACCACTCCCGGCGCTGCTCATCGTCGACGCTGAACTTCTGCTGCCCCAGGAGGGCGTTGAAACTCTGGAGGGCGCTCTTGCAGTCGCTGACGATGGGGACGTCCACCATGACGTTCTTGTTGATGGAGGACGGGTCCACGTCCACGTGGACGATCTTCGCGTTAGGGGCGAAGTGATCGATCTTGCCCGTCACTCGGTCGTCGAAGCGCATGCCGATGGCGATCAGGAGATCACAGTGGCTGATGGCCATATTGGCGTAATAGGTGCCGTGCATCCCCGGCATGCCCAGCCAGAGGGGATCGGACCCGGGAAATGCCCCCAGTCCCATGAGGGTTGACGAAACGGGCATCTTGGTAAGCCAGGCCATTTTCCGGAGTTCCTCCGCGGCGCCGCCGAGGATGACGCCGCCGCCGGAAAGGATCATCGGCTTGGTGGATTCGGCGATCAGGTCCATGACGTAAAACGCCTTCTTCGAAGCAGGTCTGGGTTTGGCCTCTTCAACTTTTCTGGGGGTTTGAGGCTCGTATTCCGTCACCGCTGCCATGACGTCTTTGGGCAGGTCGATGAGGACGGGACCCGGCCGCCCGGAGCGGGCGATATAAAATGCCTCATGGATTGTTTTGGCCAGTTCGTCCACCCGTTTGATGAGGAAGTTGTGCTTCGTGCAGGGGCGGGTAATGCCGACAATGTCCACCTCCTGGAAGGCGTCGGTCCCGATGAGGTGGGTGGGGACCTGGCCGGTTAAAACGACGATGGGGATGGAATCCATGTAGGCGTTGGCGATCCCCGTGACGGTGTTGGACGCCCCGGGGCCGGAGGTTACCAGGGCCACC
>JAKQIZ010000179.1 GCA_029561465.1 Deltaproteobacteria bacterium
TTGTATCAATCCCTTTCTCATCGCTCATTCACCTCCCTTTTCCTGACCGGGCTCATCGGGCAGCTTCGGCCCATGAAGGATGTAGTGGACAAACGAGCCGCCTATCACACCCCCCGCCGCCAGCAGACTCAACGGCTTCAAAATGTCCTTCCAGATCGTCACCGTAAACGGCACACTGGGGTTCCTGGGAAGCTTCTCATATACCTTCGGCTTCTCATCCAGGACGTAGATGACGTGGGTCCCCCCCACGAACTTGTCGCCATAGACGTTGGCGTCGCCGCCCAGCTGTTTCACCTTGGCGTAGGCCTTCTTCAGCATCTTATCTTTCGGGCCGATGTCCAGCGCCCCCGTCAGACAGGATTTGACACACGCCGGCGATTCGCCGCCCCGGAGACGACTGTAGCAGAGGTCGCACTTGTAGATCCGGTCCGTCTCCCGGTTGTACCGGGGGACGTCGAAGGGACAGGCGTTGATGCATTCCTTGCAGCCGATGCACAGGGACGAGTTGAGACCCACCGTCCCGAAGTCCGTATGGTGAAGGGCGCCGCTGGGGCAGACCTTCACGCAGGCCGCATCGGTGCAGTGCATGCAGCCGTCCTTTCGGAAGAGCCACTTGAATTCCTTCTTCTCGTTGACGTGTTCCTGGAAGCGGATCAGCGTCCAGGTGTTCCACTCCAGGTCCGGGGGATTCTGGTAACTGCCCCACTGCTTCGTCGGGAGCCCCGGCATCTCGTTCCACTGCTTGCAGGCCACCTGACAACCACGGCAGGCGGTGCACAGCGTAGTATCGATCAATTTTACGACTTCACGTTTATTATTCATCTTCCCTTCCCTCCTACAACTTTTCTACGTTGACCATGAACGCCTTGTATTCGGGACAGAAGGTGTTCGCGTCGCCAACGGTTGGGGTTAAAAAGTTCGTACTGTCGTCTTTCGTATCCTTCGGAAAGAGCCAGCCGTAATTGAAGGGAAGGCCAATCTGATGAATCGTCTTGCCCTCGACCTGGAAGGGCTTGAAGCGCTTCGTCACCATCGCCACGCATTTCACGTCGCCGCGAATGGAGGATATCTTTATGCGCTCACCGTTGCGAATGCCTTTTTCCTTGGCCAATGTCTCGCCTATTTCGGCATAGGCTTCCGGCATGGCCTCCAAAAGCCAGGCCTGCCAGCGCGTCAGCGCCCCCGTGCACCAATGCTCCGTACAGGAGTAGGTTGTGCAGACATAGGGGTATTTTTCGCTCGCTCTGGCGATCGTGTCCAGATCGCTCTTAAAGATTTCGATCGCCGGATTGATGAGCTGCGAGGACATAGGATTCTTCGCCAGCGGTCCCTCCAGCGGTTCGTAATGCTCCGGGAACGGTCCTTCGACCATGCCGGGGCCAAAGATGGCGCCCATGCCGTCTTTTTGCATGATGAAGGGATATTTTCCCCCCTCCAACCCCAGGGGCGGCCAGGGGCCGTCAGGCACATCCCCCACCCATTTGCCGTCCTTCCATTCCAGGACCTTCCGCTTGGGATCCCAAGGCTTGCCGTTGATATCACAGGAAGCCCGGTTATACATGACCCGGCGGTTGACGGGCCAGACAAAGGCCCAGTTGGGGAAGATCCCCAATCCGGTCGGATCATCCTTCCCGCGCCGGGCCATGTTATTCTTGCCGTCGGCGGTAAAGCTGCCGCTATGAATCCAGTTGCCGCACGCCGTCGAGCCGTCGAGCTGGAGGTTGCCGAAGCCCGGCACGCACTGGCCCTTTTTGAATTCGACCTTCGTTCCCTTGGCCTTGTCCTCGATGACCGTATCCTTCAGGAAGACGCCGTTGAGTCGTTTGGCGACCTTCAGGGGGTCGAAGTGCCCCGCGCCGTCCAGATAATCCCAGTAGAGATTGAGAATGGGTTCGGCATTGGGTCCGCCTTCCTTGGCGTACAACTCCTTGACCGCCTTCATGATCTTGATCGTAATCTCGCCCACGGGCAGACCGTCGCCGGGGGCCGGGGCGGCCTGATACTTCCACTGGATCATCCGTCCGGAATTGCTCTGCGAGCCTTCCTTCTCCATCGTGGCGGCGGCGGGCAGGAGGAAGCATTCCGTCTTGATCTTTTTGGGATCGACGCCCGGGCCTCGCCAGAATTCGTAGGTTTCGTTGTTGAAGATGTTTTCACCCACCAGCCAGTCCAGGTTTTCCATCGCCTTGCGGACTTTTTTGGAATTCGGGGTGCTGACGGCCGTATCCGCGCCGACGCAGAAGTATCCCTTCACCTTACCGGCATACATGGCATCGAACATGTGCATCGTGGAATAGTGTTTTCCATCGTCCATTTTGGGGAGCCAGTTGTAGCCGAAACCGTTTTCCTTGGTGGCCTTGTTATCGAAGAGGGACATGAGGAAACTGACGAAGAACTTCGGATAATTCGAGTAGTAATTGGCCGAGCGGGGATCTTTCGATACGGGCGTGTACTTTTCCAGATAATGGTCTAGAGATTCAAGCGAAGCCGAGGGCATCTTCAGATAGCCGGGCAGATTGCCGTACAAAATGCATTGATCAGTTGAACCCTGGACATTCGGCTCGCCGCGCATGGCGTTGATGCCGCCGCCGGCGATGCCCATATTCCCCAGTAGGAGCTGGATGATGGCCATGGTCCGGATAATCTGGCTGCCGGTTGTATGGTGGGTCCAGCCCAGGGCGTAGCATTCCGTGCCCGCCTTGTCCGGAACACCGGTGGCGCTGAACTCCGCGTAAACCTTCAGGAGGTTTTCCTTGGAGACACCGGTAATGCTCGAAACCTTGTCCAGGGTGTAACGGGAATAGTGGGTCTTCAACTGCTGGAAGACGCAACGGGGATCGGAGAGGGACATGTCCCGTTTCGGGATGCCGCTGCCTTCTTTTTCCAGGACCCAGGTGTCCTTGCTGTATTTCCTCTTTTCGGCGTCATACCCGGAAAAGAGACCGTCCTCGAACTTGAAATTGGGCCCCACGATGAAGGAGCCGTTGGTGTACTGGAGGACGTACTCCTTGAACCACTTGTCGTTTTCCAAGATGTAATGGATCATCCCGCCCAAAAAGGCGATGTCCGTCCCGGAACGCAGGGGGACGTGGTAATCGCAACGCGCCGAGGTCCGGGTGTATCGCGGATCGACATGGATAAGCGTTGCGCCTTTTTCTTTTGCTTTCAGCATCCACCGGAACGCCATGGGGTGGTGTTCCGCCGCGTTGCTCCCCATAATGAGGATGCAGTCGCTGTTTTGCATATCTACGTAATGGTTGGTCATGGAACCGCGTCCGAACGACTCTCCCAGAGCCGCAACAGATGGGCTGTGTCAGACCCGGGCCTGATGATCGATATAGACCATGCCGAGGGCCCTGGCCTTGGCAACCATGAGCCAGCATTCCTCGTTATCGACGTTGGAACTGCCATAGTGACCGATCGTTTCACAACGGTTGACCAGCTCACCCTTGGCGTTTTTCGTGATAAATTCCTTGTCCCGCGTGTCTTTGATGAGTCGGGCAATCCTGGGAATAGCAAAGTCCCAGTCTTTCTCTTCCCATTCCGTTGCGTACGGGGCGCGGTAAAGAACCTTCTTCAGCCGGTGCTTGTTGGCCTCCGTCAGATCGAAGAAACCGGCCCCCTTGGCACAAAGCGTTCCCTCGTTGATGGGGTGGTCGGCGTCGCCTTCGATGTTGAATATTTTCCCGGTCAGCTTGTCCACGCTGCAGATGAGACCGCAGCCGCAGGAACAGTAAGCGCAAATTGTGCTCACCTGTTTCGCCATCTTTACGCGGTTCATCTTGTCGAGCTCGTCCGCATAAGCGTGTACGGGGCGCAAGTCGATGCCCAGGCCGGAAAGGGCGATCCCCGATCCCACGGCCCCGGACACCTTCAAGAAACCCCTTCTGGTAATCTCCATAGAAGCCTCCTTGTTCCTTGGAATTAAAGCGAATAAATCTTATGTCAAAATTGATCTATGTCAAGCGCGGCATATCTACGCCATTTTAAGCCGAGCGTCAAGCGAAAAGTAAACATAACTCAAACAAATTAACTCCTTATGGTAAATATAACATAATTGCGTGGAGGGCTGTCGGGGGGGGCGATGTCGGCAAGGGTCGGGCTCGGCCGAAAAGGCGGCAAAGCCAACGATTCTTTGACTATTTCCGGCCATCTAGTGTTATGGTAGGCGGTGAAAAGAAGCCGGCGTCCTTCCGGCCGGGAAAGTCATGGGGAAGGGGCCGCGGTTGTCACGGCGTTCCGGAGCCGGCGGGTTGGGCCGATTTGACGGCCCCAGGAGGATATGAAGGACTTCGTTCAGCGGGTGGACCAACAGATGTATCAGGCGAAGAACAGCGGCAAAGACCGGATATGTCCAGACATCTCACCGTAACGCATTCCATGGGGTATTCACCATGGGAGAGAATTCCTTCCCCTGCATGATTACGTCCAGGTGCGTCAAGCTCATCGCCGTGACGTCGAGATCGCGATCGGCCAGCTCGCTGACCCCCTTGAGGGTCACCAGATACCGCCGGCACTGATCACAACTGAAGGCGGTCTCCCGGGGCCTGTCTTCCACGTAGAAGAAGTCCATGCCCTGCTGGGCTTCGTGTTCACAGTAGGGACAGATCACCCGGCTGAAGATCCACTCGTGGCCGCACCCGGAGCAGTGGAGCCAGCGGCGGGTGATCTTCTCCTCGATGAGGGCGATGCTGGGGAATTCACCGCAGACCGGGCAATAGCCGTGCCGCCATTCTATGTCGCCGATCAGCGCCGCGGCTTCCGTAAGGCGCTTTTCCAGGACGACCCGCGACAACTGCCGGAGCAGGAACTCGAGAACCGGCGCCGAAACCGACAATTTCTCCGCCCAGGAAAATACGAGGTTCTCGTCCCTGCCGGCATCGACCAGCTTATGGAAGTATGAAAACAAATCTATGTCCTTGTTGCGGGCAGCCCCGGCGATACGCTCCATGTCGCGGTTGAGGACCGGGAATCCCGCCCCGATGGCGGCCGCCATCATATCTGTCATCTCCCCCCAGGGATTGGCGGCGGAAAAAAATTGCACCTGGCGGAGCAACGGAATGCCAGCGCCGAAACGGGCGGGATCGAATCCCGTCAAGGTCACGGCCGGCCATTTTTCAGCCGCCAGCAATCTCCTCCTCGCCAGAAGCAGAGGCTGAAAGGCGCCGATAATTGCCTCGGCGTGGGGGTTTCCGGCGATTTCCCGCGCCATGATCTCCCGCAGATTCTCCTCCGTTTTTTCCGCATCTCTCATCTTTTTGGCTCCTTTTATCCAACCCCGGTAAATGCCTGCGCCCGTAAGGGCTCCTCCGCACAGCGCCCCCATCTATACAATCGACCCCGGCGGTGTCAAGGGATATATGCTATCCATGACACATCTTGGGTTGACTTTTTTGCTGCATTTCTGTATCAGGCCAAATGAAACATATGTTAAAGGAGGTATAAGTTAATGAAATTCGGCTCTTATTCATATGATGAATATATCCATCTCGTTAAATCGTTTCACGGCAGTATGGCCCCGGGACTGATCATCGGCGGCTTCATCGTCGAGACGGCCTTGAAAAATCTCCCGGAGGGCGAATTCTTCGACGCTGTCTGTGAGACCTCGGTCTGTCTCCCCGACGCTGTGCAACTCCTCACCCCCTGTACCATCGGCAACGGCTGGTTGAAGGTCTTCGACCTGGGGCGCTTTGCCGTGACACTTTACGAAAAGGAATCAGGTAAAGGCATCCGGGTCTATCTTGACACGGAGAAACTGAAGGCCTGGCCGGAATTCAACGCCTGGTTTTTCAAGCTGAAGCCGAAACGGGAACAGGATTTGAAGGTGCTCCTGAATCAGATCAAGGAAGCCGGCGCCTCGGTGCTCAGTATGCAGGAAGTACAGGTTAAGCCGGAGATAATCGTCAAACGGCGTCTGGGACCCACCGCCGTATGTCCGCGCTGCGGCGAGGCCTATCCCCTCCGCGACGGCGCCTCCTGCCTGGCCTGCCAGGGGAAGTCGCCTTATGTAAGCTGAGCCCGTATGGTCAAAAAACTTGACTATTCACGGGCTCTTAATTACATTCACCCCATAAGGGGAGGAGGTAAGCGCGGATGGAGATCAAATAC
>JAKQIZ010000022.1 GCA_029561465.1 Deltaproteobacteria bacterium
TGTATTGCACCCCCTTGTCCGTATAGGCGTCGGTAATGGCCACCGGTTTGCCGTTGAGGGCTTCAGCGATGCTCTTCTCGGCAGAAATAGGACCTTTTTTCAAATACTTGTCGCTCAAACCGTAACTCGCCACCAGTTGCAGCACCGTTCTTTCGTCGTTGAGGAGACGGATCGAGGCCGCTTTTACCCGCAGGGCCTTGGCCACTTCCTCGGTGAGGGTTTGCAGAATCGTCTTGATATCCAGACTGGCGGCGATATCGGCGGCCAGGTTCAGGAAGAGTTTAGTGTTGTCCCGCAGTTGATCGACAAGTTTCTTGATCTGGATGGCCCAGCCGCCCTGGCCGGCAAGGAGTTGCAGGAATTCAATCTCGTCTCTGGTGAATTCCCTGATTTTTGACGTGTAAATAGCAAGGATGGCAATGAGTTCACCTTTGACCATGGCGGGAACGACGATAATGGAACCGATACCTTCCGCCTTCTTGCGCTCCCGGTTTTCCAGGCGGATATCCGTCGTGGCATCCCTGTAGTAGATGAAGCCATCCTTCTTCAGAATGGGGATGATCTTTTCGGCGTGTCCGTAACCGGCATGGAGATAATCGGCGGACAGGCCTCGCTGGGCGACGGCCTTGAAGATTTCCCGTTCCTCATCCGCCAAAAAGAGGCAGGCCGCCTTGGCCTTCATGGTTCCAATGGCGCTGTCCACGATCAAATGCAACAGGGCGTCCATATCGGTGGTAGTGCCGAAGGCGTCACTGACTTTGATGAACGTCTTTAAATAACTGGTCTGCTTTTCCGGCATTTTTCCTTCCCCCCCTTTAAATCGTATCCTGGATGATTTGCGTTAGTGATGGTTTGACGGTCTGTCTTTTTGCCGCTGATTTTTTTCTCCCCGATGTATGGGAGACCTTCTTTACCCTTGGCGCCGGACCGGCTTTGTCTTTCTCATCGGCCTTTCCTGCCGCGGCGGCAAGGACATCCATGGCCGGTGGTACCGTTGCGGCCATCGCGACCGTATCCGCAGAGTAGGCCGTCGGGAACTTTTCATCCCCATCCCGTTCCCGAAGCCACCGGACGATCTTGGGGGCAAATTCCCGTTGGCACTTGGAACTTACGTAGATGCCGATATGTCCCGTGTCCAGGGTAATGTCCTCCGTATCGGCGCTGCCGACACATTTGGTAAGCATACCGCACGCCTCCGGAGGAACGAGATGGTCGTACATACCATAGAAATTGAGAAGCGGCATGTTGATGTTCTTCAAATCGACGCGCCGGCCGCCGATCTCGAGCTTGTTCTGGATCAGGAGGTTATTCTTGTAGAAGTCGGAGGCAAACTGGCGGAAGGTCTCGCCGGGAACATCGGGACTGTCGAAGATCCATTTTTCCATCCGGACGAAGTTTTCCACAAACGATTTGCTTCCCATGTTCTCAAAGAATCCTACATATTTATCGATCATCAACCGGGCCGGATTCAGGAGGAGGAAACCGATGTTCATCACGTCTCCGGGTAGGTTGCCGAAGGTGTCGATCATTTTGTCCGTGTCGATGGCCCGCATCCAGATGTGCAGCAGCCCCTTGTCCGTATCGAAATTTGTCGGAGTAACGGTGGTGATGAGATTCTTGATCTTCTCCGGATGGAGGGCGGAGTAGATGACGCTAAACGTGCCGCCCATGCAGATGCCCATGAGATTGATCTTGGGTGCGCCTGTTTCTTCCCGGATGAACTCGACGATATTGTCCATGTAGCCGTTGACATGGTCGTCGATGGTGAGAAAACGGTCTTTCCTGGTCGGGTAGCCCCAGTCGATCATGTAGAGGTCGATGCCGCTGTTGAGGAAGGTCTGGACGACGCTCCGATCCGGCTGGAGATCCAGCATCGTTTCCCGGTTGATGAGGGCGTACGTTACCAGCAGGGGCGTCTTCATGGCGATCTCTCCGGGGGTGCGGTAGTGCTTCAGCTTGACCCGGTCCTCTTCGTAAACCACATCGTAGGGAGTCATGGCCAGGTCGGATTCCAGCGGGCCCAGGAGGACCTCCGACGCCTTGGTGACGGTTTCCTGTGCCTTTTCCGCCTCCGAGGCGATATTGGCTAAAATGAGATCCAGGGATATCTTGGGTTGTTCCATAGTCGTCACCTCCTTCAATAGGGCTTATTTCTTTTCTTTATTTTTTGCGGCCAGTTCCTTTTCGAGAACCCGCACGCGTTTCTTCAGCAGGTAGAGATCCTTGTAGATGTGGTCCATATCCCGGTTGGTGGGCACGGGCAGGGACTGGAGGAGATCCTGCAAGACCTCGTTTTTGGCGTTCGCGAAGTTTTCCACCTGGTCGAGCATCTCCCGGAAGGCCGCCAGGTATTCCGGGGACTTGAAGAGGTTCATGTAATGCCCTTCGAGGATCTTTACCCATAGATTGTAATACTCTTTGGCCTTTTCCGGCACATTTCCATTTTTTGAAAGCTCTTCCACCTTGTCCTGGAGGACTTGCATGGATTTTTCCATCGGCAGATAGAGGAGATAGAAAAACTCCGACAGGGCGGCCTGGAGGATGTTTGCCTGATCCGCCAGGCGATTCATCCGTTCCTGATAATACCGGGTCAATCCCAATTGCGGGATCTGGAAATATTGGCGGAATTCCTCCTCGTATATTTCCCGCCAGAGCTTGAAGACGTCCTGATCCAGATTCTCGAACTTGTAGGCCTCGGTTTTCTGGCCGATCTTGCCGGCCTTTTCCATGGCCTGCTTCTGGATCTTCGCCGACGCCTCCCAGGACGCCCGGGCAATCTTCAGGATGAATTCCGGCATGGTGTTGAACCCTTTGAGTACGGCATCGGCAACTTGCGGATCGTTGAGCGTCGTCGAGGCGGACTGCATCCTTTTCAGGGCCGCTTCCATTGATTCGGCGTAACGGTTCTTGATCCCCTCCCCGACTTCGGATACCTTGAAGGCGGGTGCGGCGGCGGGGACGGCCTTGAGCATGGACGTCCAGAAGTCCGTGGAGGCCTTCATCCAGTCCTGCATCATGGCGTCGAGATTGATCTGGTCCGACTTTTTCTCTTCCATATTGGGCACCTCAAAAAAATAAAGAAAGCTGATAAGGCTGTTGCCTGTTAATAATCGGGGGGTATGCTTGAAAGCTGTTTGCTATGATACGATAAAAAAGCCTCCAGTGTCAATAGTGGTTGATTCTAATGAACGGCGGTTTTCCGACTTTTTTAAGGTGGCATCCCGTCTTGTCTTCAGACCGGTCAGGGAGGCGAAGATACCGGCGTCCCTGACGCTGTTTCAATCCTGGAGCAGCCCCTCCCAGGGCAGCGCGGGAAAGGTGTTATGGAGGGAGTGGTCGTCTTCCACGAGGTGGTAGCGGAGATCGGAAAAGACGGCTTCCGCCACTGGCCGCACTTCGTTCGGGGGGACCACGTCGTCCTGATCTCCGTGATAGAGATAGACGGGAATTGTTAAGGTGTGGCTCGTATAGGGGATGAATTCATCGAGATTGATGGCCGGGGCCAGGAGGATCAAGCGGAGGACCCGTTCCGGATGGCGGCAGGCGTAAATAGCCGCCATAAGCCCCCCGTAACTGGAGCCCACAAGAATCAGTTCATCCTTACCTGCCAATATCGCTTCCAGCTTTGCCATTCGCTCTTCGAGCGAACCGGTGTAATCCTCGATGATCATCCCCGGGTAAGATTCCCGGAAATAGACCCCTTTTGTACCCTGACTGGTGCTTTCCAGCCCGTGAATGAAAACCCTCGCTGCCGCCATGACCTGCCTCCCTGTTTTCAGCCCGGCGCCTGCCCGCTCCGGGCTACGGATTCTTTGCCGCTCCCATATCATCTTTGCCGTCAAACGGGAATAGCTACTTGTGGCGATTCCGGACCTGACGCGGGATTGGGGCCGGTGGCAATAGCGACGTGTGCAATCGAGGACATTGTGCCGCCGGGACAAAGATTTCCGGGGTCGGTATCCCTTCCATCCCGTTGCTTTCGGATAACGAGTGTGGTAGAAATCCCGGAGCGAAAATATTGGGAAGGTTTCATTCATGGCGCGTATTGTCCCCTTTCGGGCCCTCCGTCCCGATCGTCATTATGCCGCCCGGGTCGCGGCTCTCCCCTACGACGTCATCGACGTGGAGGAGGCCCGGGAGATAGCCGGCGGCAATCCGTGGAGTTTTCTCCATGTGGAAAAATCTGAGATCGATCTTCCGGACTACCCTCATGTCGAGGATGGGTTGGTCTTTCGCACGGCCGCCCGGAATCTCGAGAAGATGCGGGAGGAAAAGATCCTCGTCCAGGATCCGGAGCCATATCTGTACGTTTATGCACAGGAAATGTACGGCCGTTGCCAGTACGGCATCGTTGCCGCCGTCAGCGTCCGGGAATACGAAACGGGGCTCATCAAGAAACACGAACATACCCGGGCGGACAAGGAGCAGGAGCGGATCGGGCATGTGGATGCCGTCAGCGCCCAGACGGGCCCGGTTTTCATCGCCTACCGGAAGCGGGAGGACATCGACGCCGTCGTAAGCCTGATCGCCCAATCACCGCCGGAATACGATTTCGTCGCCTCCGACGGCATTGCCCACCGGGTCTGGGTCGTTGCGGATCCGGCGGCAGTGGGAATATTGACGGCCGCTTTCGCTCAGGCGCCGGCACTTTACATCGCCGACGGCCATCACCGGGCGGCCGCTGCCGCCGCCGTAGCCCGGAGACGCCGCGAGCTTGATCCGGTCCCCTCCCCGGATCGACCTCATGAATCATTCCTTGCGGTCCTGTTCCCCCACGACCAGCTCCGGATCATGGATTACAACCGTGCCGTAAGGGATCTCCACGGGCTTTCCGGCAACGATTTTTTGGCGCGAATTTCCGAGAATTTTAATGTCTTCACCGATTTATCTGACCCTTCCCCCCGTCGTCGCCGCGAGTTCGGCATGTATCTGGATGGCACGTGGCGGCGCCTCGTCTTCCGGAAGGAATTGCCGGTTTCCCCGGATCCGGTGCGTGCCTTGGACGTTTCTATTCTCCAGGAATATCTTCTGGAACCGATTCTCGGCATCGGCGATCCCCGGACGGACCGGCGCATAGACTTCATCGGCGGGATTCGGGGGATGGAGGAACTGGAAAGGCTTGTAGATTCCCGGCGCTTTGCCGTGGCCTTTTCCATGTGTCCCACGACCATGGGGGAGCTTATGGCGGTTGCCGACACCGGTCTGGTGATGCCCCCCAAATCGACCTGGTTCGAACCGAAGCTCCGCAGCGGTCTGTTCGTTCACCTCATCTGAACGGCTCCGGCGGAAGCGGAGATGGGATGGGGCGGCGCTTTCCGGGAGCCGGTTTCGTCTTTAAGCTGCCGGATCGGAGGACCTTTGCCGCCGGTGTGACCGGATCACCGTCGGCAGGGATGGATGAAAGACATCCTGCCGTGCTGAGCCGGGAAATCAATGGAAGGACTGGGGATGGCGAAAACGGGCCATACGTATCCGACCGATAACCGGCTCCGGGAAGGGGAAACGGTGGATGAACTCCTGGGAGGGCGCCTGCGGGTCATCCAGGGGCGCCGGGGCTATCGCTTTTCCCTGGACGCCCTGCTGCTGGCCAATTTCGTCCGGATGAAAAGTGGCGCCTCCCTGCTGGATCTGGGGACGGGAAGCGCCGTGATCCCCATGCTCCTGTGCCGCCGTTGGGACTGTGCCCGGGCCGTAGGGGTGGAGATCCAGGGCGAACTGGCCGACATGGCTAGGCGGAGCCTGGAGCTCAACGATCTTACGGGGAAGATCACCATCATCGAGGGCGATGTCCGGGACGCGGCTAAATTGGTCCCTTTCCGATCCTTCGATGCCGTGACCTGCAACCCCCCCTACCGGAAGTTGCGCTCGGGGCGGATCAACCCCTTGGCGCAGAAGGCCCGTGCCCGTCATGAACTCTTCGGTAATCTGGGCGATTTCCTCCTGGCCGCCGCACACGCCGTCCGCCCGGGCGGCCGCGTCTTTGCCATCTATCCCGCCCGCCGGCTGGCGGAACTGATCTTCCAGATGCGCCGTCACCACCTGGAGCCGAAGCGGCTCCGGATGGTCCACTCCCGGCGTGAAACGGCGGGCGAATTCATCCTGGTGGAGGGGCGTCCCGGGGCGGGGGAGGAGCTGACGGTGCTGACGCCCCTGTTTATCTACACGGCGGAACAGGTATATACCGCGGCTATGGAGGAGATCTTCAGCGATCTTTGCGTTTTTCCAGGAAGCGGCGGCGGCTGATTGCCCTCGCCATCACCCGCCGGAGGATCTCCCGCAGTTCCGGGTCGGAGACCGCGGCCAGGCTCTCTTTCATGAGCCGTTCGTCCCGGGCGCTCAGGCTGGTGATCTTATCGGTGGGGACAACTATCTCACACTGACGGACCGGCGCCGTTATGGCGCCGATGGATAGATTCAGTTCCCGCACCGTTCCTTTACCGTGGAGCTCGTTGAAGCGCTGGAGGATCTCCTTTTTCAGGAACTGGAGATGGTGTATCCAGACCGAAGAAGACACTTTGACGAAGAGCGTGCCCCTTTTGATGTTGTCAGGGGCTGTTTGGGCGGCAATCCCTTCTCCCACCGCCTCGTTCCAGATCCGGCGTAGATAGGGATCGCTGGTGGTCAGGGGAATCCCCTGCTTTTTCATGACTTTCTGGAGGATATCGGCGAGGGGAAAGGGTTTGAAATGGGAACGCCGGCGGGCCATACATCAGCTCCTCATTTAACACAAAACGGGCATTAACCCGGGGATTTCCCCACCGGGATATTTATATGAAACTCTCATGACGGCACGCCGTCGCAAAGGGGGATGAAAGCGAAGCTAAATGTTCATACAATGCAATACCCATCCCCACCTTGGTCCCCCCCAAAGGGGAGGAAAATTATTAGTGAATTAAGTCAACCACATAGGAACGCATTTTCAGGTGAAAATACGGTTCGCGGCGGTGATCCAAATGACCGCCGGCAGCGATCCGGCACAGGAGGTTATATGTCTTTAGACGCTTTGATTGCCCAGGTCAAGCAACATCCCCGCTATCCGGAGGTCGGGATGATCCTCTGCCATAACGGTGTGGTCCGCGCCACCTCCCGGGATGGACAGCCGGTGACGGAACTTACCGTCCAGGCCGACCGCCGCCGCCTGGCGGAAATCATCACCGCGATCAAAAACCGCCCCGGCATCGTGGAGGTCCTGGCGGTGGTACGGGAAGGGACCCTCCGGGTTGGTGATGACGTCATGTATGTCGTTGTGGCCGGGGACATCCGGGAGAATGTGTTTCCGGCCCTGCAGGATGCCGTGAACACGATCAAGCGGGACGTAACGAAGAAAACGGAACGTTAAAAAAATGGAATGTCTCTGTTCAGAAGCCGCAACGGCGGCGGCGCCGGCAATGCCTCCGCTGCCCGTTGGGCGTTTTCCGTCCGCGCCAGTGCGCCACTGGACCACTGCGGCTCCTCCCCCCCCCGGCCGGCGCTCCATGCCGCCGCGGCGGGGGGCACCGGACCTGTCCGTCTTATGATGTTCGCTGCGTCCTACAGGATTTTTCTCAGTTCCTCCACGAAGACCTCGTAAGTTCCCCGGTCAAAGAGGACAAAACGGATCAGTTCGATATCCTCGTGGCTCCGCAGGTATTCCACGGCTGTTTTCAGGGCGATACGGGCCGCCTCACCCAGGGGATAGCTATAGACCCCCGTGCTGATAGCCGGGAAGGCCACGCTTTTCAGCTTCCGGAGCGATGCCAGTTTCAGGCTTTCGGCGTAGGCGCTCCGGAGCAGGTTTGCCTCTCCCCGGCCGCCGCCCCGATAGACCGGCCCCACCGTGTGGATGACATACCTGGCCTTCAATTTGCCGGCCGTGGTAATTACGGCCTGACCGGTGGGACAGCCGCCGATCTGCCGGCACTCGTCCATAATGGACGGCCCGCCGGCCCGGTGGATGGCCCCGTCCACTCCGGCTCCCCCGGCCAGTCGGGAGTTGGCGGCGTTGACGATGGCCTCCGTTTCTTCCTGGGTAATGTCTCCCTGAACCAGGGACAGGGTGCCCTTGTTGACCTTCACTTCCATACCGATCACCTCCCGGCCATAGAGATCTTTACCGCCAATAAAAAACCTGTCCACCGGCGGTAAAAGAGTTTTTTCCCAGTATCCCGGAATTACCTGGGGGATTGAAAAGAAATCTAACCCGCTGTGCCTCCGGATGCAAGAAAAAAACACCGGGAAAACAGTTTGGACCGCCGGTGCTGCCAGTATTAGGGCGGGCGGGAAAAATCGCGGATGGTTACCCCTATCCGTCCGATTGCTGCTTTACAGACGGTCTGCCGGCGACGACGGCGCCGGTGAGGGAGAGTTGCTTTTCTCCCACGTCTTGTTCATAAATAAAAGATACCTGGGTGAGATCGGGATTGACGATATCTACGCCCTTCATGATAATTTTCATATTCGATCTTCATGTGTAGGAACCCAACATTGTCGCCATTGAAGACAAAGCCATGCCAGGATTCATGTTCGGGAAGATTTCCCAGTTCCTTGATTTGGCATGGATCCGCCGGGGGCAAAGCGGGTCGGAAGTAGCGGGCCGTGCGCCCGTTGATCAGCATCGTGGCCATGACGATGACCAGGATGAGATGCAGATAGCCGCCCGCCCGCCCGGAGCGCCTTGCGGCGGGCGGGATTTTCGTGACGGTAAGCAAGCGCTTCCCCTGCTGCAAATAATTAAGACCTTTGAAAAATGGCTTCGCCGCGGCTCAGAAATCTTTTTCGCCTCTGAATGGGTAACGTATAAACCTTATTCATTACCAAGCGTTAAGTTCAATCACGCAACGGCGAAAAACATTTGATTCGCCGCTTGCGAACCATTTTTCCGCAGTTATGCAAAGCTCACAATTCAGCTTCGCTGAATTGATCAGTTTGATACGATAAAGCTTGCGTGCACTTGACCCCCTTTTAATGCCCCATCCATCGGGTTTCACCGGGGGTCGGGAGCCGCGTGGAAACGGCCGTCGGAGCGCATTGCCCGCACCTCTTTCTCCTTGCCCTGAGTCCAGCCTCCCGTGGCCTCCGTAACGATATCGAAAGACGGGACATAGGGCTTGATGTCCAGAAGGGGAGTTCCCGTTACTATATCCACGTCTTCGATGTGCAGAACACCGCCCTTTATACCGGTGAGCTTTACAATGGACAGTCCGAGGGGATTGGGTCTCCGGGGGGCACGGGTGGCAAATAGACCCCGGGGGACGGTGTCCAGGAAAGGTATGACTTCGAGATGGTAATCCTTCGAGAGGTGGAAGTGATACAAGAGGATGATATGGGAAAAGGATTCCAGATCCTTCAGGCCCTGGCGATAGGGAGCGGCGATTTCAATCCATCCTTTGACGCCCCGGGCCCCCGCCGGCTGAATGGGCATGCCCCGCCGTTCGCTGAAGGGGGAATGGATGATGCCGATAGGGTGATAGATCACCGCCTCTCCAGTCGCCGGGCAATCCATGCGGCTTGACGGCAAGGACGGTAAGGCGCCTTCACCTTCTATCTTTCTGTTTCCGATCATTTGCCTCCAATTGCCAACCGGCGCGACCAGGTTTCAAGAACAGCGCCCTTGGTGACAATCCAATACGACGGCTGCCGTGTTTATTTAGAAGACGATCAATTCGTAGCCGTCCTCACGGTACCGGGCCATGCTCGGGTGCCCCATCATTTCCCCGCACACGGTCAATCCCTGCGCCGTCGCCTCGTCGTGGCTCCCTGTCTTTTTCGAGCAGGCCTGGCAGACGCAGTCGATCAAGCCGGCGGCCTTTACCTTCTCGTACAGAGGGGTAAAGGCCGTCGGGGCGGCGGTCAGATCTTTGATTAGCTTGGTGGCCGTTCCTTCGATGACCATCTTGACCTCGTAACCTTTATCCCTCATTTCCAGGGCGTTGAGCAGAACGTGGACAAAGCACATCGCTTCGCCGTTGAAGGCGAACAGGGCGACTTTTTTCATGGGCATCCTCCTGGGCCGTAAAGCGGCCGTTTATTTAAGAACCCTCACCATATCGTTACGGTGAGGCGATTATGGCCGATAAGAGATTAAATATCAAACTTTCTTTTACCCGTTCCATCCTGATTATGTCTGATTATGACTTATACGGGGGCGTCATTCCTTCCTGGCCACATAGAACTGCCGGAGATAGAATTCATCGTAGTTCTTGAAAATGTTTGCCGGGATGCTCTTTTTGAGCACCGTCAATCCCTGCCTTTTGAGATCCCGGGCGCTGAAGTGACAGGAGGAGTAGCCGGTGATGATCACGTGTCCCCCTTTCCCCAGGCGGCTCAGGGTTTTTTTCAGGATCTTCCGGGCGCTGTCGCCATCCATGATCTGCCGGTTAAGGACTCCGCAGAAGACGATCACGTCGAAGAGAGGCGCCGCCGCATATGCCGCGGCAACGTTTTCGCCCCTTTCCTCGCGGATATCGTCGAATCCTTTCTCTTTTGCCGCTTCCACATTGTCCGGGCTGATATCGAGACCGGCATAATAAGCTTCAGGATGGTCCCGGCGGATTGCCGCCAGCAGATTCCCCGACCCGCAACCGACGTCGAGAAGACGACGAAAGGTGATTTCCGACAGGGCCGACAATATATTCGGGTAGATATGGGCGGCATAAAGGGGGTATTCCCGGGAATCTTCGAAGCTTTCCCAACGGACCGGCAGGGCGCGATTCCGTAGCGGAACGATCAACTCGACGTCCCGGCCATCGAGGGAGGATATGAATGCGGCGGTGGCATGGCACTCCTCGGGGTTGAGGAGGCGTCCCGTCGTTTCCGGCCAGAAGCCGGCGATGTCCTCGGCACGGACCAGCCTCGTTATATGGGCCAGCCCCCCGTTCCTCTTTTGCCCCCGGACATCCGTGCTTATGGGTCCCTGAAGAAAGCGATGGCCCGCCGCCTCCACGATGTTGAACCAGTGCCCCGAGATTTGCTGACGCGGACGACGGCGGATCATCCTGATCATGGCCTGAAAGGTTTCGCCGTCGATCTCCCGCCTGTTTTCGCCGGGTTCCGGAGCCGATTTTCCGCCACTCATCTTTGGCAGCCTCCGCCGCCGGCACAGGGGGGAATGTCACAGCGCTGCTCCCGGCCGCAGCAAGTCCCGCCCCCTGATGGGACAGAAAAGGCCCCGCTCCGGGGAAGAACGCTGGGGGACATGATGCGGCGCAGTTCGGCGCTGCCGCAGAAACGGCACCGGGGCACTTCTTCTTCGCCGCTTATCCCTTCCAGGAATTCTGATATTTTCCCGCAGCCCGTGCACTCGTATTCGTATATCGGCATGTCCTTATTACCACCGCAAGGGTCAGTGATCGCAGAGATTCTGACCGCAGAACAATGCTCCCTGCAGATAGTCGCTGACGATCTTTTCCGGGGTTTCGGAGGGGGCGCCGACCACGACGCCGATCCCCCGCTGATTGAAAAGATCCTGGGCCCGGGCGCCCATACCGCCGGCGATGATCAGGTCAGCTCCCTTTTCCGCCAGCCAGCGGGGCAGCAGTCCCGGTTCGTGCGGCGGCGCCTCATGGGTTTCCGTTTTCAGGATCTTTCGTTCGTCCTTGTCCACGTCGACGATGACAAAGGCGCCGCAGTGGCCGAAATGGGGGCACAGATAACCGTCCACCGTCGGGACGGCGATTCTCATCAATTGCATCTTTCTTCACCTCATTGATATTTGTTTAGTGACCTTTGAAAAATGGCTTCGCCGCGGCTCAGAAATCTTTTTCGCTTCTGAATGGTTAACGTATAAATATTCTTCATTACAAGGCGTTAAGTTCAATCACGCCATGGCGAAAAACATTTGATTCGTCGCGTGCGAACCATTTTTCCACGGTTATGCAAAGCTCTCGTTTAAAATACGTTATCCAAGCATAGCTTCCGTTGGAGAAAATACCGCTTGCCATCCCAGCCGATACTCTCATCTCCTACCGGTCGTCGAGGGCCAGGAGGATCTTGATGACCCCATCGCGAAATGCCTGGGCCGCTGCGGTTTGATTGCAGTGGTAGATGAACGGCCGGCCGCTGTCCGAGGCCTCGACAACGGCCGGTTCCAGGGGTATGCGCCCCAGAAAGGGAACCTTCAGTTTGTTGGCCATGGCCTCGCCGCCGCCGGTCTTGAACAGCTCGATCAGCTTCCCGCAGTGGGGGCAGTTGAGGCCGCTCATGTTTTCCACAACGCCGAGAACGGGTACCTTTACCTGACGGCAGAAACTGATGGACTTCCGGACATCGGCCAGGGACATCTCCTGAGGGGTCGTTACGATTACGGCTCCGTCGCTCTCCGGAAGCATCTGGGCCACGGACAGAGGTTCATCGCCTGTTCCCGGCGGGAAATCGATGATCAGATAATCCAACTCCCCCCATTGGATATCCGCGAGGAACTGCCGGATCACGCCCATCTTCAATGGTCCCCTCCAGATGACCGCCGCGTCCTGGTCAGGCAGGAGTAGGCCCAGGGAAACCACCTTTATCCCATAGACGTAATCCAGGGGAAAGGCGTTTTTGCCGTCGGTGCGCAGGGTCTGATTGCCGAGCCGGAGGAGTGTCGGGATGCTCGGACCGTGAAAGTCCACATCCAGCAGGCCCACCTTTTTCCCCTCCATTCCCAGACCAACGGCGATATTGACAGCGATGGTGCTTTTACCCACTCCTCCCTTTCCGGAAAGAACCAGGATCTTGTGATTGATTTGCGCCATCCGCTCCTTTAGTTGCTCTTCTTCCTGCCGGCGTTTTTCCATCCGGTCGTGATTTTCCTGCTGTTGTTTCTGCCCTTTCCCGTACAGGGGAAGGGCGTCTTCTGAATTGCTCATCTAATTCGTCAGCCTCCTGAATCGGTTATCTTAAAAATCATGAATGTTATCCATTTTCTCTGAATTGTTCGACGTTTTTCCACAGGGCCTCGATATCCGCGGCCGCCGGACTGGTGGGATAATCCATTACGGTGCGCCCCTGAAGCTGGGCCTGGACCGTTGTCAGATCGAAACGGATTCGGCCGGCGGCGTGCATGTCCAGGTCGCGGCCGGCCGCCTCCATCCGGGCCGTCATCTCCGGATTCAGATCCCATTTGTTGATGCAGAGCCCGGCGGGTATCTTAAACAGGGCGAGTAGTTCCGCCAGACGCCGGAGGTCATGTTCACCCGCCAGTGTAGGTTCCGTGACGATGAGGACGAAACCCGTCCCGGCCAGCGAGGCGATTACGGGACAACCGATTCCCGGCGGTCCATCGGTGAGGATAAACTCGGCCTGGTTCGCCGCGGCGATTTTACGTCCTTCATCGCGGATCAGGCTGACCAGCTTTCCAGAATTTCCCTGGGCGGGGTCCAGACGGGCATGCACCATGGGGCCGTAGGCGGTATCCGATACATACCATTCCCCGGTGCGGGCCTCTGCAAATGCGATGGCCTCCACGGGACAGATCCGATAACACATGCCGCAGCCTTCGCAAAAAATCGGGGAGATTTCCGGCGGCTCGCCCGGGGCAATGGCGTCGAATCGGCAGGCGCCGACGCAGAGGCCGCAATGGATGCAGTCCGCCGCGATTACCTTCGCCTTTTTCGATCCGTAAAAGGCCGTGCTCCTCCTGATCCGGGGCTGGAGAAGGAGGTGGAGATCCGGGGCGTCCACGTCGGCATCGACGAGGACGGTATTCTTTCCCAGGGCGGCCAGGGCGCCGGTAACGGTGGTCTTTCCGGAGCCTCCCTTGCCGCTGAGAATGGTTATTTCCTTGGTCATGGAGGTGTCCCTGTTCAGTCTCGTCCCTACCGGTCCGGCCGGGAGGGAAGCAATGTCAATGTCTGCTGCCAAAGATTGGCAAATAGTTCTCTGTATGCCGGCAGTGACTCGGTAATCAGGGCGCCGCGGGAATAACACTCCGCGATCCGCCGATCGTGGGGGATCTCGGCCAGGATGGGGAGGCCTTCCCGGTCACAGAATCGATACAGCTCGTCATTGCCGATGTCGCAGCGATTGACGACGACCCCGCTGGGGATGGCCAGGGTCTTCAGCGTCGCCGCCATCAGCGTCAGGTCGTAAAAACCGAAAGGCGTCGGTTCGGAAACAAGCACCACCAGATCCATATCCCGCACCGCTTCGATGACGGGGCATGAGGTTCCCGGTGGACAATCTATTAGGGTGACGGCCGCCTTCGGAGCCTTTTCCTTGACCTGGCGAATGAGGGGCGGGGCCAGTACCTCGCCTACATTGAGACGTCCCTGTACGAAACCGATCCCCCCGGCGGCGCCTCCTTCTATGACCCCGATGGCCCGGTCGGATTCCGTGATGATCCGTTCGGGACAGAACTGCGCGCAGACGCCGCAGCCATGGCACAGCTCCGGAAAGACGATCACAGTGTTCTTGAAAACCGTGATGGCGTTGTATTCGCAGAACTCGGCGCAGACGCCGCATCCGGTGCAATGTTCTTCCGCAACATCAGGTCTTCTCACGGTCGCCGGAACGCTCCAGGCGATCCGTGGCAGGAGGAAGAGATGGGCGTTTGGTTCTTCAACATCGCAGTCGAGAAGTTGGACGTCCGCGCCGGTCTGCTGGAGGATATTCGCGATATTGACGGCTACGGTCGTCTTGCCCGTGCCGCCCTTGCCGCTGGCAAATGCTATTTTCATGATCTGGCCGGAGAATTGTCTATATGCTGTGCCCTTCCGTGGTCGCCGCCGTGATTTCCTCCAACTCGCCCCGCTCCCAGGCCGTTACGGCGTCGGCAACGGTTTGCTGTTTTGAGACATCGGTGCGATACATGCGCACCCCGCCGGAATGCAGCACCCGGAAGGCTTTGGGGCCCACGTTGCCGCTGAGGAGGACCTCTGCCTGCCGGTCTATAATCGCCGCCGCGGCCTGGATGCCCGCTCCTTGAGCCGATTGGCGGTTCTGAAGGTTCTCCGCGGCCTCCCACCTCTTCGTCTCCGCATCAACGATGACGAACCAGGCCGCCCGTCCGAAACGAGTGTCCAATGATTCCGTCCAGCCCGGATTCTGTGCCGTTACCGCTATCTTCATGATCTTCCTCTCCTTCGTTGTCCTTTTGTGTTGCCTGCCGCCCTGCGTCGGCCGCCGTCCGTTCCTCGGCCGCATGGCACCGGGCCGAGACCAACCCATCCCCGGCGGCATCCGGGCAGGTAGAAAGCCGGATCATCGAGGCGGTTGGTGAAAAATCCGGTCTCCACGTCGGTAAGATTTCCCTTGAGGAAGGGGATGACGACAATCCCCGCCCCTTCGATGAATTGCCGGGTGGAGGTGGCAATAGCCCCGCAGAGGAGAACGTTCACGCTCAAATCTCGCAGCTTCTGCCGCATCTGCATCATGGTCAGACCAGCCGGGATGGCTTCGATGCGCCGCTGCCGGACGTGGCCGGATTCGATGACGACGAAAGAATCGGCGGTATCGAAAACCGTGGCGATATGATCCTGTGATGCTGCCAGTGCGATGGCCATGTTTCTGTCCCGTGAAATAACGATCCTTGCTATCCCTGCCGAGTTAGCTGTTAGCAAGGGGTGTGCCGATGGCGCCGGTGGAGCGAAAAGCCGGTGTCTATGGAGATATGGAAGTGGGCAGTTTCCAACATGCGCTCCTTGTGATAGTGATTATGCGACTATACGGGTGGTCAATGGTCGCATAGTTGCGCTTGTTAATCGGCACTGTCCCCTTTGTTTATGGCATAGAAGTTATGCCCCGACGCGGTGAGCCTGACGGCCTTGTTCCGGGCGACCAGTTCCAGGAGCAGCTTGAGGGCTTCCGTTCCGTGGATGGCAAGACCGCGGGCGACATCATCGGCGGTGCAGGGACGCCGGGAAAGCAACTCCAGGACCTCCGCTTCCCCGACGAGGAATGGCTCCGACCGTTGGGGGTCGTTTTCATTCCTTTCGCTGACGATATCCACCGTGCCGGGGAATAAAACCTGCAATTCCCGCAGTTGCCGCCGGGAAAGGGGACGGGCGAATTCCTCGGCGGGGGGGCGGAATGCGGTGTTCAATTGTACCCGTGCCGGTCGGCTTTTCCTGATCAGGGAGACTATCTTATCCGTTTCGGCGGGGATGTCCGTGATGCCTTTGAGGAGCAGCACCTCCAGCCAGACCTTGCCCGGAAACCGGCCGATGAAGGCGGCGATTCCGTCAGCCATCGCCGGGAAGGAGATGTCCTTGTGGGGGCGATTTACGCGTTGGAACGTGGTTTCGTCGCCGGCGTCCAGAGAGGGAATGACGAGGTCGGCCGCCAGAAGGGCATCCTGGACCTCGATCCTTCCCAGCAGGGAACCGTTGGTGAAAACGGCGACGGGGATCCGGAACCGGGACTTGATCCTGTCTATAAAGTCGCCGACGCGGAGATTCAGCGTCGGTTCCCCTGAACCGGCGAGGCTGATATAAGCGGGCGCCGGCCCATGCCCCAGTTTTTCCTCGATTTCGGCGCTGATCGCATCGATTTCGACATATTCCTTTCGTTCCACGGTCTTGTTCGTCGTGCGTCCGAGGTGGCAATAGATGCAATCGTAGGTGCAGGTCTTGAAGGGGACGAGATCGACACCCAGGGATCTTCCCAGTCGCCGCGATGGCACGGGGCCATATACATGCTTGAAGATGGTGGCGGACATTGTCCCTATTCCCTGATCATCGCCGTCCCGCAGTTCGGGCACTGCTTCTGATAGCAGGGGATGCCCCGTTCATGGGGTTGCCGCTGCCCGCAATTGGGACAGATGCAAACACCCAACGCTCCACCGGCCTGGGCACCGCCCATGCGTCCCATTCCCGTTCCTTGCCCCCGTCCACCTCTTCCCCGTCCCGTCCCCGGCCCTTTGCCGGCCGGTCCCGTTCCGTCACCTCTGGGCATTGTAGTTCCTCCTTGATGCGAATTATTTCACGCAAATTTCAAAACAATATCAACCTAATTCATTTACCCGCCGGCAATCAGCGTGGTCTTTCCCTGTGCCGGCGGTGATCGCCATTTTACGATTGATCGCCGGCTGAGACGATCAAGAATACAGCAAAGGTTGTGCCGCAAAGAAATTAAACGAAATAAGTTTGTGAATACAAAAGGATGAGTGCGTAATGGAAAGCGTGCAGAAATATATTGATTGCAGAATCGCTTCGGTTGTCAACTGATGAATTGCAAAGCTGATTCCATCCTATTACGGGGGCACACATCCCGGCTCATAACCGCGGCCGCCGTAATGCTGGCGCCACGGAAAGCGCCGGCGGACGGAAAGGAGCGGCGCCATGAAAAAACTCGGAATGATAGATTATCGACCCGCCCCCGTCAGGATCTTCCCGGTCGGGGCTCCTTGATCCCCAGGGCCTTGATCCGGCGGAAAAGGGTGCTTTTGTGAATGCCCAGCTCCCGGGCCGTCTGGGCCCGATTACCGTTGTTTCTCTTTAGGGCGTTGATGAGAAAGGCCGCTTCCACCTCCCGGAAGGTCGTATGATCCGGAGGCTCAACCTCATCTTCCCTGCCGGCCCGGAGAAATTCCGGCAGATCCCGGCGCTGAATAATCCCCGACTTGCAGAGAATGAAGGCCCGTTCGATGATATTTTCCAACTCCCGGACGTTGCCGGGATAATGGTATGCCATGAGGCAGGCCAGGGCCTGGTCGTCGACGCCTTGTAGGGATTTGTCCTGAAGCGCATTGAAGATCCGGATAAAGTGATCGATAAGAAGGGGGACGTCTTCCATTCGTTCCCGGAGGGGCGGCAGTACCAGTTTGAGGACATTGATGCGGTAGTAGAGGTCCTCACGGAACCTGCCCTCTTTAACCAGTTCCTGGAGGTCCCGGTTGGAAGCGGCGATGACCCGGGCGTCATGACGGATGCTCTCCACGCCCCCCAGGGGTTCGTAGATCTTTTCCTGAAGGACCCGTAGGAGGCGAACCTGCAGGGCCGGGGAGATATCGCCGATTTCGTCAAGGAAGAGGGTTCCCCGGTCGGCTAACTTGAAACGGCCGGGTTTGTCTTTTTTGGCATCCGTGAAGGCTCCGGCCTTGTAGCCGAAGAGTTCCGCCTCCAGGAGGGTGTCGGGCAGGGCCGCGCAGTTGACGGCGACGAAAGGCCGCCGGCTGCGGGGGCTGAGGTTGTGGATCGCCTGGGCGAAGAGTTCCTTGCCGGTGCCGCTTTCTCCCTGGAGCAGCACGGTGCTGGTGCTGGCGGCGACGTCGGGAAGGAGATCGAAAATCTCCCGCATCTTGTGACTCTTGGAGACGATGTCCTGAAAGGTGTATTTTTCTTCCAATTTCTTCCGGAGATCCTCCTCCCGGCTGATATCCCGGAAGGTTTCCACCGCCCCGATCGCCTGCCCCGTTTCGTCTTTTAGAATGGCCGTGGAAATGCTTACAGGCAGGCGCTGACCCCGGGCGTTGATGATGTGGACCGTCCGGTTTACTACTTCCCGTCCGGTTTCTTTGGTGTAGCGGAGGACGCACTGCCGGTCGCAGACGTCGGCTTTAAGGACCTCCCGGCAGAACTGGCCGACGGCGTCCTTTCTGGGCACGCCGGTAATCTCCTCGGCGGCGCGGTTGAAGGAGGTGATCCGCCAGTCATGATCTACGGTAAAGACACCGTCGGCGATGGAATCAAGAATCGTGTCGATGCGTATGGGCATTTTCATGGGTCATGAGCGTATGGACGACCACCATCCGGACGGTGGAAAAAGGAGCCACCGTCCCGCGGGTATCGTCCGCCTTCTCCCGTTCAATATTGCTTACATCTTTATAATGATGATTCTTTGGAAAGCAACTCATATTTGATGACCTCGTAAAAAGTCACAAATTAGACGCTTCCTGGCGGTCCCGACCCAGCGGGAGTCAGGTATTTCATGAACGGTAATCGGCTGTTGCCCGCGGACGCAACGGGCAGCTTGAAATAATAATGACGACATCGTAAAAAGTCCATATGCGGCGTTGCGCTTCATCCTTCGTCACTGCGACGTACGCCCGAGTACGTCTCAATCCTCAGGATTCGCGCGCCTTGCCTCTGGAGCTTTTTACATCGTCGTCTCAATGATGACTTTTTACGAGTTCATCAATAATAACTGAAATAAAAATAACTTGACAAAGCGGGAAATCGGGATAATGAAAGCGCTATTCGATGAAGAAGAAACTGATAATTGAAAAAGGAGGAAACAAAGTTATGAAGTGTTTCAAGCATTCGGTATCATTGTTGATGTTCCTGGCGCTGGTTTTGGTTTTCGTCGGCTGCGCGAAACCGCCGGAGGCGGAGAAAGCGGCGGCCAAGGCCGCGATGGATGCCGCTATGGCGGCCGGCGCAGACAAGTATGCCGCCACTGATTTCGCGGCGGGCAAGACGGCCTGGGACGGCGCGGAGGCGCAGATGAAGGATAAGAAGTACGAAGAGGCCAAGCAGGGCTATCTGAATGCCAAGCCAGCCTTCGAAAAGGCCGCCGCGGCCGCCGCGGCAGGCAAGAAGGCCGTTACGGACGAGGTGACGGCTGCCATTGCCGCACTGGAAGAAGGATGGAATAAACTGACCGCCGCGGCGCCGAAACTTCAGAAGAAGATGAAAGAAAAGGAAGAGGCATGGATGGCGGATGCCAAGGCCATCGAAGATGGTTTGAAGGCAACGAAGGATATGCTTGCCGCCGATCCGCTGGGCGCAAAGAAGAAGGCCGGGGAGCTGAAAGCCCTGATCGACAAATGGGACGCCGCTTTCCAGGAATTGGCCGCCATTCCCGATCCGCCGGTTAAGAAGGCCAAGAAGGGCAAGAAGTAACCATTAACCCGCCCCCATATCCGGATTTATACCGGGTGATGTTTTGAATATTTTCGGGCGGATCTTGTGAATGCCAAGAAAAGCGCTCCACCTCTGAAGGTGGGGCGCTTTTATGCTTTTTTCTCGGTAAGGAAGGTCAAGAACAAACGGGAAAAAATGATGACATCCTTTTGAGTGAGGCAAGTCTCCCGGGCATGATCGTTGGACGAGAAATAAAATCTTGTCAAGAGAAGCCATTCAGCGGTAAATTGTGGTGAGGGAGAATTAACTGGCGGATGGGAAAAGAGAAGCGGGCTGAAATCCCCGCCCAGGAGGAAATAATGATGGTAACTGTGGATGCCCGGGGGCTGGCCTGCCCGCTGCCGGTGATTATGGCCAAGAAGGCCATTGAAACTCAAGACCGGATCACAATCCTGGTGGACAACGCCATGGCGGTGGAAAATATCCGCCGCCTGGCCGTAAAAACGGCCTGTGGCTTTGCGGCGACGGAAAGAGTAGACGGTTTTTGGGAGATCGCCCTGACGAGAACGGGTCCCCCGGAAGATACACCGGCAGGCGGTCCCGCCGCCGCCGGCGCGGATTTTCCCGTCTGCGATGTGGAAGGGAAGAAGAACGCGGAGCACCTGGTAGTCGTCCTGTCCGACAATCGTATGGGCCGGGGCGACGATATCCTGGGGGATCTCCTGATCCGGGGCTTCATCCACACCCTGCTGCAACTCCAGCCCCCACCGGCCCGGATTGTCTGCTACAATGCCGGCGTAAAACTGGCCCTGGCGGATTCCTCTGTTCTGGATGACCTGCGGGATCTGGAAAAGTCCGGTACGGAGATCCTGATCTGCGGGACCTGTGCCGACTTCTTCGGCGTCACGGATCGGGTGTCGGTGGGTCACATCTCCAATATGTACGACATCGTCGAGATCCTGGCGGGCGCCGGGCGGGTGGTGCGTCCCTGATGGAGAATACCGATAACGATTATCTGGTGTTCATTTTCCCTTCCGTCAGCCACGCCCTGAAGGCGGAAAAACTCCTCAAGGCGGCGGGGGTGGCCCATAAGCTGATTCCGGTGCCCCGACACATCAGTTCGGATTGCGGCGTCTGCCTGCGGATCGCCAGGGCGCAGCGTCCCGGAGTGGCGGCGCTGCTCCAGGGCAAGGTGACCTGGGAAGGGGAGGCGCCCCTGGGGTAGGTCAAGAAGTATTGATCGGTTTATCCGGGGTGTTCCGGGAGTTTAGGGGCTTCAGCATATGGATCTCGAAGCTGTCGCAGTGCGGCTAAATGCTTGCTCGTAAATGCGAAACATTGGAAATGCACATGGTTAGCCGCGCTGGAATCGCGGCTTTACCGCCCGGCGACGGACGAAGAGGGGGGATACTGAAGGATGGCAATGCACGAGCGAACAGGGCGGGTGATCTATTTCGACCATGCCGCCACCTCCTGGCCGAAGCCGCCGGCGACAACAGCGGCCATGGTTGAATACGCCGAGCGGATCGGCGGCAGTCCCGGCCGTTCCGGGCATCACCTCTCCCTGGCGGCGGGAAGGGTAATCCTGGAGGCCCGGGAGGCCCTGGCGGCGCTCTTCGGCATCGGCGACGCACTCCGTGTCGTTTTCACCAAGAACGCCACGGAGGCTCTCAATATTGTCCTTTTGGGGCTCCTACGTCCCGGCGATCACGTCCTGGCCTCAGGGATGGAGCACAATTCCGTCATGCGACCCCTGCGCCATCTGGAGAACCAGGGGGTAAGCTTGACCATAGTTCCCTGCGACGGCGCCGGTCTCCTCGACCCTGACGACGTCAGGAGGGCCGTCGAACCCCGGAGTCGGCTTCTTGTGGTTACCCATGCCTCGAACGTGACGGGAACCATTCAGCCCGTCTCCGCGCTGGGCTGCATCGCCCGGGAGCACGGACTGCTGCTCTGCGTCGATGCCGCGCAGACCGCCGGGGCACTGCCCATAGACGTCGAGAAAATGGGGATCGATCTGCTGGCCTTCTCCGGCCATAAATCACTCTTCGGTCCCCAGGGAACCGGCGGCCTATATATCCGGGAGGACCTGGAAGGGCTGATCCGGCCCCTCATGTTCGGCGGGACGGGAAGCCGCTCGGAGCACGAGGCCCAGCCCGAATTTCTTCCCGACCGATATGAGTCGGGAACTCCCAATACGATCGGGATCGCCGGACTGGGAGCGGGGGCGGGTTTCGTCTTGGCCGAAGGGGTGGATCGCATCCGTCGACGCGAGGAAGAGCTTACGGCCCGATTTCTTGCCGGAGCAGCATCCCTCCCCGGCATCAAGGTTTTCGGTCCGCCCGGCACGGCGGGACGTACGGCCGTTGTCTCCTTCCAGATCGACGACGTCGCCCCCTCCACGGCGGCCCTGACCCTCGACGAGGAATTCGGGATCCTCTGCCGTCCCGGCCTCCACTGCTCCCCGGCCGCCCATCGCACCATCGGGACCTTTCCCCGGGGGACGATCCGCTTCGGCTTCGGTTACTTCAACCGGGATCAAGAGGTGGATCAGGCCCTAACCGCCATCCGGGCCATCGCGGGGCGCTGAATCCGCTAAATCCTCGGGCGGTTTTTAGCGATCGATGTTGGGCCTGACCTCAGCAACACGCATCTACTTATGCCGGGGCTTCTGCGATATGCGCCAGCCTTTTGACTGCCTGTGCGGAATGATTTGTGCTGAACCGGGGGTATACCCCCTGTCGGGCTCCCTTTTCGTCTTCGTCAATCACCGTAGCATGGTCCAGATGCTTTACCGGCATCGCCGCGGTCTGGTGCTGTGGTAAAAACTCCTGGAGCAGGGCTGCTTTATTTTGCCTTCCCGGTATCCCGCCGGCGGCTGCATCGAGCATCTCGAACGGGTAGAGATCCTGCTTGATGTCCCCGAAAAGCAGGAGGTCAGCCCCGGAACAGGGGACCCCTGGCATGTGATCGGGGTGGAAGTTTCGGAGAAACCGGAGTACCGGGCGGCACTGATCAAATCCCGGCGATCACGGCCGGTAATGCCGTCGCGGCGCTCCTGAGGAACTCCTCCGGCAGGATGCCCAAGAGGAAGGTCAGAACGACGATGGCAGCGATCATGACGCCGATGAGGGTCGCACCCGCCGGCCGGGGCAGCGTCCCTTCCCAAGCCTCTTCCCCGGCCTCCTCCATGTACATGACCATGACGACCCGCAGGTAATAGCAGAAGGAAACGATGGTAGTAATTATGGCGATGAGGACGACGCTCAGGTAGCCGGCGTCGATGCCGACCTTGAAGATATAGAACTTCGCAAAGAAGCCGCCCGTGGGCGGTATACCCGCCAGGGAAACCATGAAGACCGCCAGGGCGAAGGCATGCCGGGGATGCCGCGCGGCCAGTCCGGCCAAATCGTCGATTTGCAGCGTCCTGCCCTGACGCCGCGACAGATGGGATACGGAGGCGAAGGCCCCCAGGTTCATGAAGATATAGACGATCAGGTAAAAGGCGATGGCCGACGCCCCGCCTTCGGGAACGGCGAGGAGGCCGATGAGGATATAACCCGCCTGGGCGATCCCCGAATAGGCGAGCATCCGGACGATGCCGGTCTGCCGGAGGGCGGTAAAATTCCCGATGACCATGCCGGCCACGGACATGAAGATGACGGCGGCGGCGAAGGCTTCCCGGCCCGGTCCGGCGATTTCTGAAGCAAAACGGAGGAAAACGGCAAAGGCGGCGATCTTCGGCGCCACGGATATGAACGACGCCACACAGACCGGCGCCCCTTCATAGACATCGGGGGCCCACATATGGAAGGGGGCGGCGGCGATCTTAAAGCCCAGGCCGGCGATCATCAGGGCGGCGCCGGCCTGGAGCAGCGCCGGGGCCGCGGCGGGAACGGCAAAGGCCGCCAGCTTCGTCGCTCCCGTGGCGCCATACCAAAGGGCAAGTCCCAATAGAAACAAGGCGGAGGAAAAGCTTCCCAGCAAGAAGTATTTTATCGCCCCTTCCATGCCCGCCCGCACGTCCTTCAGGAAACCGACCAGGACGTAAAGGGAGAGGGAGAGGATTTCAATGCCCAGGAAAATGACGAGGAGGTCCCCCGTGGAGGTCATGATCCCCGTCCCGATGAGGGCAAAAAGGAGGAGGCTGAAGTATTCGCCGGCATTTCTATGCTCCGGCAGGTAGTCATCGGCCAGGACGAAGGAGATGAGGGCGGCGATGAGGATCATCATTTGGAAGAGGAGGGCGCCGTTGTCCCGCGTGATGAGGCCGTCGAAGCCGCGGACGCCCTGATCCCAAAAAAATGCCAGGGCGGCCAGGGAGGCGACAACGGACGCGACGGCAACGGGAAAGATGCCCCGACCCCGGCCCGCGCCCCGGATAAAGAGGAGGACCGTCGCTCCGGCCAGGAGGAGCAACTCGGGCAGCAAGGAGATCAGATTGACGTTGGGAAGGATCATGCTCATCGCTCGTCGCCTCCACGGTTTTTCATGACGATGGGAACGGGGACAGGCGCCGCCGCCAGCCGGATCGTTTCCGAGGGGCTGTCCGCCTTTATAGCCGGGGCGGAGATCAATTGCCGGGAGACCGTCGCGATGCGGTCCGTCAGGTACGCAGGATAGAGGCCGATGGCGAAAACGAGGAGCGTCAGGGGGATCATGACCGCCTGCTCCCGAAAAGACAGATCCGACGGCGTCTCGGAACGCCCCGAGCGGTCCGACTCGAAAAAGACCCGCTGGACCATCCAGAGCATATAGACGGCCCCGAGGATCAGGGTCGTGGCCGACAGGGCGCCGATCCACCATTGGTAGCGGAAGGCGCCCAGCAGGAGGAGGAACTCCCCGACAAAGCCATTGAGTCCGGGCAGTCCCAGGGACGACAGGGTCATGATGACGAAGAACGTCGCCAGGACCGGCGTCCGGGCCGCCATGCCTCCCAGCCTGTTCATGTCCCGCGTCTTTTGCCGCTCGTAGAGGGCCCCGACGAGGATAAAGAGGGCCCCTGTGCTGAGGCCGTGATTGACCATCTGGATGATGCCCCCCTGCATCCCCGCCAAATTGCCCGCCATAACGCCCACCACGATAAGCCCCATGTGGCTGACGCTCGAATAGGCCACCAGCTTCTTCAGGTCGTCCTGGGCAAAGGCCGTGAAGGCGCCGTAGATGACGCCGATGACGCCCAAGGCGATGATCGCCGGGGTGAAATATAGGGTCGCTTCGGGCAGGAGGGGCAGGCAGAAGCGGAGGAGGCCGTAAATACCCATTTTCAGAAGCACTCCCGCCAGGATGACGCTTCCCGCCGTCGGGGCTTCCACATGGGCGTCGGGAAGCCAGGTGTGAAAGGGGAAGATGGGAACCTTGACGGCAAAGGCCGCAAAGAAGAGGACAAAAATCCCGTACTGCCATCGGGACGGAACGTTCAGCGTCAGCCAGGAGACCATGTCGAAGGTGAAGACGCCGCCGATTTGCCGGTGCAAAAAGGCCATAATTATCAGGCCGATGAGGAGAAAGACGCTTCCCGCCATGGTGTAGATAATGAACTTGAGGGCGGCGTAGCGGCGGTTGGCGCTGCCCCAGATCCCGATGATGAGGAACATGGGGATGAGCATCGCCTCCCAGAAGACATAGAACAAAACGGCGTCGAGGGAGGTAAAGACGCCGAGAATCCCCGTTTCCAGGACAAGAAAGGAGATGAAGTAGGCCTTTTCCTTGCTCTCGATCCTGTTCCAGGACACCAAGACGGCGGCGATGGAGAGCAGGCCCGTCAAGGGCAGCATGAACATGGAAAGACCGTCGATGCCCAGGTGATATGAGATCCCCAGGGCGGCGATCCAGGGCGCCTGCTCGACAAACTGAAAGCCCGCCGCCTCGGGGCGGAACTGCCAAAGGGGCAGCAGGGTCAGGGCGAAGGTCGCCAGGGTCGTCGTCAGGGCGACGCCCTGAATGCCCTGCCTGCCTTTTGCCAGAAGGACGGACGCGGCGCCGGCCAGGGGCAGAAAGACGATGATCGTCAAGAGGGGAATGTCGGCGTTGAAAAGCATACTTGTTTGCATCTCCTTTAAAATAATCCGGCGAAATAGAGGGCCGTCCCGAGCACGATAAAGGTCCCGGCCAGGACGGCGAAGGCGTAATGGCCGATCTCGCCGGTCTGCAAGGCCGCCAGGAGCCGTCCGGCCAGCACGGCCAGATGTCCCGCGCCGTTCACCATGCCGTCGATGATCCGGCTATCGATGATCCGGGCGCAGAAGCGGGCCGTCATCCGCACGGGCCGCACCAACAGGATGTCGTTGATCCCATCCAGGCCGAACCCGCCGGCAAGAAGGGACGCCGCATTCGGAAAGTCGTCTCCCAGGACCGCCATCCGGTCTCTATTTTTGATGAAGAGATAAACGGCCGCCGCCAGGACCGCCACGATGACCGCCCCCGAGAAGATCGTCAAAATTATTTCCATCTTGTGCATAATTTCTTCCGGGCCGTCCCCGCTGAGAGCAACGGGGAAAGCGAGGAAACGGGATAGGAGAGTGTCTTTCGTGAACATGGGCAACCCCAGCAGGCCGGCCGTCACGGCGCCGGCGGCGAGAATCACGAGCGGCGCCACCACGGGAAGGGCGGGCCGGTGGAGATGTCCTTCATATCTTTTTTCCCCGAAAAAGACCGCGAAGAGCTTCCCGCAGTAAAGGGCCGTAATAAGGGCGCCGGCAAAGGCGATAAGCCAGAAATTCATCCCGAAATGCTCGTAGCCGCCCCACAGAACGGCATCCTTGCTGAAGAATCCGGCCAGGGGAAAGACGCCGGCCAGCGCCAGGAGACCGGCGATGAAGGCTACGGCCGTTGCGGGAATCTCCCGGAAGAGGCCGCCCATGCGGCTTATATCCTGCTCGCCCTTCAGGGCGTGGATCACCGCCCCGGCGCCGAGGAAGAGGAGCCCCTTGAATATCCCGTGGGTCACGAGGTGAAATATCCCGGCGGCGTATATGCCGCTCCCCACGGCAACGAACATGTAGCCGATCTGGCTCACCGTGGAATAGGCGAGGACCCGCTTGATGTCCCGCTGCCCCAGGGCGGACAGAGCCGCATAAACGGCGGTGATGAGTCCCACGGCGGCAATGACGGCAAGGACTTCCGGGCTCTGCGCAAGGAGGGGGGAGATGCGGCACATGAGATAGACCCCGGCGTTGACCATGGTGGCGGCATGGATGAGGGCCGAAACGGGCGTGGGTCCCTCCATGGCATCGGGAAGCCAGACATGGAGGGGGAACTGGGCGGATTTTCCCATAGCCCCCATAAACAGGAGGAGGGCCATCAGGGTGATCATGCCCGGGGCGGCGCCGTGAGCGCCCCCGACCAACGTGGCCAGCTCACGGTAATCCACCGTTTCAAAGACCACGATGATGAGGAGAATGCCCAGAATGAAGCCGCAATCGCCGATCCGGTTGACGATGAAGGCCTTGCGGCCGGCGTCGCAGGCCGATTTTTTCTCATGCCAGAACCCGATGAGGAGGTAGGAGCAGAGCCCCACCCCTTCCCAACCGACAAAGGTCAGGATCAGATTGTCCGCCAGGACCAGGAGGAGCATGAAAAAGACAAAGAGATTGAGATAGACGAAGAAGCGCCGGTAACCGCCGTCGCCCCGCATATAGCCTGTCGAGTAGATATGGATCAAAAAGGCGATGCCCAGGACCACAAGGACCATGACCATGGCCAGGGGGTCCAGGAGGAGGCCGACGCGAATCTGCAGGGCGCCGTCGGCAAGCCAGGTATAGAGCGTCGTCGCTACGGTGCGGGCGGCAGGCGCCGCCGCCGTCATCTCGAGGAAAAAACCGAGGGCCACGGTTAGGGATAACCCTACGGACGCGACGGCGACGGCGGCGATAACCGGCGTCGGAAAACGACGGCCCGCCAGGCCGTTCACGAGGACGCCCAGGGCCGGAAAGACAAGGAGAAGCCACAGCGATTCGGGGTTCATGGAAATTATCCTTTCAACTCCTTGATGATGCTCATATCGAGGGTCCGGTGACTCCCGTACAGGGCGATGATGATTCCCAGCCCTACGGCCGCCTCGGCGGCGGCGACGGTCATGATGATGAAGATGAACACCTGCCCCTCCGTGCCGTAGAGATAACGGGCAAAGGCCGCAAAGATGAGATTGACGGCATTGAGCATGATTTCGATGCAGAGGAGAAGAACGACGGCGTTTCTCCGGAGGAAGAATCCCGCCGCGCCGACGGCAAAGAGGATCAGGCCGAGTCCGACAAAAGAATACAGGGTCATGACTCTTTTTTCTCCTTTCTGCTGATGACGATGGCGCCGACGGCGGCGGCAAAGAGGAGAACGGACGTCAACTCGAAGATCAGCAGATGCCTGGTGAAGAGATCGACGGCAAGCTGCCTGATCCCCGGCGCCGGCGGCAGGAACGCCCCTTTGGCCAGTGTCCTCTCCCCCAGGGCCAGCCAGGCCAGGGCGGCGACTCCGACGGCGGACAGCACGGCGGGGATCGCCGCCCCCGCCAGGGCGGCAAAGGGCTTGCGGACCGAAGCCTCCTTCAAATTCAAAAGCATGACGACAAAGACAAAAAGGACGAGGACGGCGCCCACATAAACGATAACCTGGAAAAACGCTACCAGTGGGGCTCCCATGAGGACATACAGCCCGGCCAGGACGAGCATGAAGGCCAGGAGCGACATGACGCCGTTGATTGCCTTTTTGAAGAAAACGACAGCCAAAGCCGCGACGACGGCCAGGGTTGATAATGTCCAGAAGATGACTGTTTCCATTATCCCCTCCCTGGCCCCGCAGAAGTCCGCCGACATGTTTCCTTCTGCAACTCTTCGGTTTTCATGATGAGCTCCTCTTTTCGATATGCCGCCAGTTCATAGTCCCGGCCCATGCGGATGGCCGCCACCGGGCAGGCCTCCACGCAGAGGCCGCAGAAGGAACAGCGATTGAGATCCAGTCTGTAGGACTGCAAGCGGCGGACGCCGTCGCTTCCCGTTTCCGGAATCACGGAAATGCAGAGGGACGGGCAGATGCGCTCGCATAGACCGCAGGCCACACAGAGGGCCTTGCCGTCCGCCCCGGAGATCAGGACCGGCCGGCCCCGGAACCGTTCCGGCACGGGCCGCTTGACCTCGGGATAGGGGATCGTCTCCGCCTTCCGGAAAAAATGTCTGAGGGTGAGCAGCAACCCCCGCAGTAGTGCCTTGCCCATCTTCACTCCTTAATCCCCTTCCAAATCAAATCGCTATCTTTGGCAGCTTCGTAAAAAGTCCGGATGCTGCGTTGCGCTGCATCCTTCGTCAATGCGGCGTACGTACACCAAAGTACGCCTCTTTCCTCAGGATTTGCACGCCTTGCCTGCGGATCTTTTTACGAAGCCGCCGAATTATACGCCCTTTTCGACTTTTCCGAGATCGTCATCTTTGGCTGCTTCGCCGTTGCTTTGGTATCGCCGCTATGTTTGCAACACCACAAAAGCCGCCGTAATCAGGAGGTTCAGGAAGGCCAGGGGCGTCAAAACCTTCCAGGAAAACATCATCAACTGATCATACCGTATCCGGGGGAAAGTGGCCCGGACCCAGATGAAGACAAAAAACACGGCAAACAGCTTGATGCCGAACCATACCAAAGCCGGCAGCAGCGGCCCGTTCCAGCCTCCCAGGAAAAGGAGGGTTACGAGGAATGACGCCAGGAGCAGGTGGGCGTATTCGGCCATGTAAAAGAGTCCGAATTTCATGGAGGAGTATTCCGTTTGATAGCCGGCGACGAGTTCGTTTTCGCATTCCAAAAGATCGAAGGGCGTCCGGTTCGTCTCGGCGGACAGGGCGACGACAAAGATGAGAAAGCCCAGCGGTTGCTTTACGATGAACCACAGGCCCACCTGAGCCTTGACGATGTCCGTCAGGCTGAGCGATCCGGCCAGAACGACCACCCCGACCAGGGAGAGGGCCAGGGGGATCTCGTAGCTGATCATCTGGGCCGCCCCCCGCATGCCTCCCAAGAGGGAGTATTTGTTGCCCGACGACCAGCCGCCGAGGAGAACGCCATAAACCCCGAGGGAGGAAAAGGCCATGACATAGAGGACCGCCAGGGAGATGTCAGCGACATAAAACCGTTCCGACATGGGCACCACGGCAAAACAGACGAGGACGGAGACCAGGGAGATGACGGGGGCCAGGGTAAAATAAAACCGCTGGGCGTGGGAAACCGTCATGTCTTCCTTGAAAAATAGCTTGATCCCGTCGGCAATGGGCTGGAGGAGACCCAGGGGACCGACGCGGTTCGGACCCATCCGGACCTGGAAAAAGCCCAGAAAGCGCCTTTCCATGAGGGTCATGTACGCGACGAGGCCCATGACAACGGAAAAGAAGACGACGATCCTGATGAGGTCGTAGATCATATCCGTGGAAAATATCATTGCCCATTCTCCTTTAAAATACCTTCAGCATTCATTGCTTACCCATCCCCCTCCGGGCCGCTTCCTTTGCTTTTCGTCTAAAAAAGCACACCTATATAGTTGTCTTTCTTCACTAATTAACTTTCTCACCTTCAAGGGGAGGATTGAGGTGGGGATGGGTTTATCAAATTACCCAATCCCCCTCTTTATCTCCCCCTTGAAGGGGGAGATATATATTCTCATCCCCATTTGTGACGGCCAACCGTCATGAGCGTTTCAGCACGCGATTTTCACGATAGCCGCGGGTACAACGGTCTCTCCACCCCTCAAGAGGGAGAGTCCCTCGGGGCTGCCGGCGCTGTGGAGGAGCAGGGCCGTTCCCCTTGCGACCCGCGCCGCCGATCTGACCACGGCCCGGACGGCGCCGCCGGGGGTGCAGACGGCAACGGTCTCCTTTTCCGCCAGCCCCAGGGCCTCGAAGTCGTCATTGCCCATGACCACCGTCAGACCTTTCCTCAAATCGGCAAGTTCCGGACTTTGCCGGTTGATGATGCTATCTCCGAAAAGGGAGGGCACGGGAAGGAGCCGCCAGGGAAACTCCGGAGACGGCCCTTCGCCCCGGCAATCCGTCCGGGTGAAACTTTCTGGTGGGACACCCCGCGCATCTGGCGCCGACGCGGGTATGTCCGGCCCCTCGCCCCGTGTCGTTGCGTCAGCCGCAACCCTTCCCGTCACAATTCCGGCGGGACGATCCGGAGACGCCCCGGCTGCCGCCTGTCCGGCCGCGCCTGGTCGGGCCGTCATTTTTTCCTCCCGCCCCATGAGGCGGACGATTTCCCCGAGGATTTCCCCGTCGGCGCGCACCCCCGCCGGGCCGGTCATGACCATCGGGAGTGCCTGCGTTTCTCCTGCCAGGGAGAGGACCGATCCCGCCTTTTCCGTCGGCAGGGCCGTCGGCAGGACGATATGAGCCAATTCCGTCGCCGCCGTTTCATAAGGACTCTGGCAGATGAGGAGATCGAGGCCGGTTAATGCCGCCCGGACCCGCTCTGGATCCGGACAACTATCGAGGGGATCTTCCCCGATCAGATAGAGCGCCCGGATGTGCCCCCCTTCCATATCGACGAGGATGTCGTTGAAATCCCGCCCCGACGCGGAAACGAAACCGCCGACCATGGCGCCGCGGCTGTTGAACTGCCCTCCCAAAGGCAGGATTCCCCGGACCCGGTCATTAAGGGACGCCGCCAGGGATGCCCTCGCCTCGTCATGCCCGTAAAGATCGGGGACAACGAGGATGGCGATTTCTCTCTCCCCGTGCAGAAGAGCGATGAGCCGGGCCAGTTTGCCCGTATGGACTCCATAGCGGGAAGCGTCCGTATGGCCGCCCTGACCGTCCCCGCTGAAGACCGCCTGCAGATTGCCGAGAAACTCGTCCAGCAGGCCCGGCGCTACGGCTATGGGCAGGGTGGCCCGCTTAAAGAAATAATCCGCCCAAGTGGAAATGACGATCAATTCTTTCCCTTCCTTCTTAAGATAGCCGTTGATCAGGGGTTTCAGGACGGGATGGAACTCGGCGGCCCCGCCACCGAGAACCAGGAGGATGTCCGCCGCCGAAATCTCGTCCCAGGACGGCGGGTTCCACCGGCCGGGAAGGATTGCTTCCAACCGGGCCGTGAGGCGGCGGTAACCGGCCGCCTGGACGGACGCCACGGAGTCGCTGCCGACGACGGAACGGAAGAATTCGCCGTAGGCGGCTGCCTCTTCCGTGGTCAGCAGATCCGCCGTCAGGGCCGCCACCGATGCGCCCCCATGCGATTCGCAGACCTCCGCGATTCTCCGGGCGGCAAAGGACAACGCCTCCTCCCACGGGACGTCCCGTCGCCCCCGGTCATCCCGGAGTTGCGGCCCCACCGGCCGCCGGTTATGATCGGCAAAGGCGCGCCAGCCGAAACGGCCCCGGACGCAGAGCAGATTTTCTCTGCCTTCGCTGTCCAGGGGCGCCGTTACCCGCCGGAGGACATTTCCCTCCATATTCATGTCGATGGGGCAGCCAAGACCGCAATGGCTGCATACCGTCCGTCTCTTCTCCAGCTTCCAGACCCGGGTGGCGTTCTTAAAGAGCTTGTCCGTAAGGGCCCCGACGGGACAGGTGGAGATGCAAAGACCGCAGAAATCGCAATCCAGCTTGCGGCCGCCGTCCGTGCCGATATAGGTCCGGTAGCCCCGCTGGATAAATTCCAGCTCGCCTTTCCCCTGAAGATCCGCACAAATCCGGACGCAGCGTCCACAGAGGACGCAGCGGTTCATATCCCGGGCAATGAGGGGCGAGTCATGATCCACAGGCCGGAAAGGCGCTTCCAGTGCATAGGGCGCCCCGGTCACTCCATACCGGATCACCAGCTCCTGTAGGACGCATTCCCCGGCCTTGTCGCAAACCGGGCAATCGAGGGGATGATTGATGAGGATCAGCTTGAGTTGCTCCCGGATAGCCTCCTCGATGGCCGGCGAGGTGGTGATGATATCCATGCCGTCCCTAACCGGCGTAAAACATGAGGGAAGGAACGAGTCGGGTCTTTTGCGGTCCGCGACGATGCAGAGCCGGCAAGCGCCGGCAGGGGCGATCCGTTTGTCGTGGCAGAGGGTGGGGATGTAAACCCCTATTTTCTCCGCCGCATCCAGGATCGTGCTTCCCTTCGGAACCGTCACTTCCAGATTGTTGATCTTCAGCGTAATCGCCATAATTCTTCCTTCCTCCCCGGGCCGACGGTCAGACAATCGCCTTGAACTTGCAGGCCCGGATGCAGGACTTGCAGCGGATGCAGGCATCCTTGTCGAGAACGGGGTATTCCTTTTTTTCCCACGAGATCGCCTCCACGGGACATACCTTGACACACAGACCGCACATCTTGCACTTTTCCCGATCTATCTCGAAGCGGATCAGATCCACACAAACCCGGGCGGGGCAATGTCTTTCATAAATATGGGCCTCGTATTCGGAGCGAAAATACCTCAGGGTGCTGAGCACCGGGTTCGGCGCCGCCTGGCCGAGGCCGCAATGGGAGGTGGCCTGGATATGATGGGCCTGCCTCTCCAGGGCCTTCAGATCCTCCGGCTCCCCATTGCCCGTAATGATCTTTTCGAGCGTTCCGAGCATTACCTGCAAGCCGACCCGGCAGGGGACGCATTTGCCGCACGATTCATCGACGCAAAACTGGGTGAAAAACCGGGCCACGTCAACCATGCAGTTCGAGTCGTCCATGACGACGATGCCCCCGGAACCCATGATGGCGCCCGCCTCCTGAAGGGAATCGAAGGTCACGGGCAGATGGAGTTCATCCTCCGTAAGGCAACCCCCGGACGGGCCTCCCAACTGGACGGCCTTGAATTTGGCGTTTCCCCGGATGCCGCCGCCGATCTCGAAGATGATCGTCCGCAAGTCGGTCCCCATGGGCACCTCGACGAGACCGACGTTCTTTACGGCCCCCGTAAGGGAGAATACCTTGGTGCCCGTACTGTCCTCGGCGCCGATAGCATTGAACCAGGCGCCGCTGTTGATGATGATCTGGGGGATGTTGGCGAAGGTCTCCACGTTGTTGAGACAGGTGGGCTTCCCCCAGAGTCCCGATTCCGTGGAGCGGGGCGGCTTGGTTCGGGGCATGCCCCGCTTTCCCTCGACGGAAAACATCAGGGCCGTGGATTCGCCGCAGACGAAGGCCCCGGCGCCGGGATAGATGTCGATATCGAAATCGAAACCCGTCCCCATGATATTCCGCCCCAGAAACCCCTTTTCCCGAGCCGAGGCAATGGCCGTCCCCAGCATTTTCAAGGCCAGGGGATATTCGGCCCGGACATAGATATATCCCTGCACGGCGCCGGTGGCGTAGCCGCAGATAATCATCCCCTCCAGGACGGCGTGGGGGTCCGATTCCATGACGCTCCGGTCCATGAACGCCCCTGGGTCTCCTTCATCCCCATTGCAGATGACGTACTTGGGATAGATCCTGTACCTTCTCGCTTCCTCCCATTTCCTCCCCGTCGGAAAGCCCGCCCCGCCCCGTCCCCGGAGCCCCGAGGTCTTGACCTCGCCGATGACCTCTTCGGGCGTCAGCGCCGTCAATGCCTTGTAGAGGGCCAAATAGCCGTCATGGGCGATGTATTCTTCGATGCTCTCGGCGTCGATGTGGCCGCGGTTGCGCAGAACGATGAGCTTCTGCTTGGCAAAGAAATCTACGTGCTCGATGCCCGGAATCTCCTTAGCCGTCCTCGGTTCGCTCAAAAGGGGGGAGGTGGGATGCTGAAGAGCGGAGAAAAAACCCTTCAGGGTCTCGGTAAAGTTTTCCTCCGTGCGGACCTGGAAAACCTTGCCGCCGGGCAGAAACATAATGGACGGTCCCTGATGGCAGGAGATAAGGCACTCCGTCTCCACCAGGGGAATACGCTCCCCGTACCCCAATTCATCCAGGGTCTTCTTCAGGAGCTCTTTCATGTCGATGTGCTTGCGGAACTTGCATTTACTGCTCGCGCAGTAGGCAATCCTGCTGACCGATGCAATCATTTGATTCCCACTCGCTGCTGCGGTTTTTCCAGGCCGTGGCCGATGGCGTATTCCACCTTGGGATGCCCCCCGAGGATATGGCTGTAAAAGATCTCCCGGACCTTTTTGACGTCGAGCTTCCCGTATTTGACCGGCGAGGCGCCGGGGACCAGGACGGTGATCATGGGTTCCATGCTGCACAGACCGGCGCAGCCCGTGATCTTGAGCTTCACGTTCGTGACCGCCGCCTTGTCCATCTCCTCCAGGAGGGCCTGATGGATGGTTTTCGCCCCCGCGGCAATGCCGCAGGTGCCCATGTGGACATCAACGGAGATGTACCCTGCCGCCACTTCCCGGCGCCTTTCGTCGATGTAGTCTTCCTTGATCTGCTTCAGTTCGTCCATGGTCATGATGACACCTTCTCCAGTATTTCTCCGACATTTTCCGGATCGATGAGCCCGAAGGTTTCCTCTCCGACGACCACCACCGGCGCCAGACCGCAGGCGCCAAGACAGCGCACCTCTTCAATGGAGAATTCACCGTCGGCGGAAACCTCCCCTTCGGCCACGCCGATCTTCTGTTTCAACCTTTCCTTGATCTCTTCGGCCCGCTTGACATAGCAGGCGGTGCCGCTGCAGACCTTGACCACCTTTCTCCCCCGGGGAACGAGACTGAAGTAGGAATAGAAGGTGGCCACGCCGTAAATTCTGCTTGCCGGCATCTCCAGTTTCCAGGCAATGTAGCGTTGCAGTTCGACGGGCAGATAGCGGGTCACATCCTGCACCTTCTCCAAGATGATCAGAAGCGCTCCCGGCTGCTCCCGGTACTCCGCGATTACGGCGTCCACCGCCGTCATCCGCTCTTCCGTAAATTGTTCAACCAGTTTGCTTCGCATTGGATAAACCTTTATTCTATTGAATATGACGACATTACCGATCCACCTCCGCCAGGACGATGTCGATGGCGCCGATGACGGCGACGGCGTCGGACAGCAATCTCCCCCGCACCATCCTGACCAGGCCCTGAAGATTGACAAAGGACGGCGGACGCACCCGGAGGCGCAACGGCTTGGGACCTCCGTCGCTGATCACGTAAAACCCCAGCTCCCCCCGGGGCGACTCGATGGAATTATAGACCTCGCCGGGGGGAACCTTGAACCCTTCCATGGCCAACCCAAAATGGCCGATCAGAGCGGCAATATCATTTTGCACCTTCCCTTTGTCCGGGAAGACGGTCCGGGCGTCCCCGGCCGCCCAGGGACCGGTGGGCAGACCCTCTACGGCCTGGCGGACGATCTTGGCGCTTTCCCGCATCTCGGTGATGCGGACTCGATACCGGTCATAGACGTCGCCGGCCAGGCCCGTAGGTATTTCAAAATGAAATTCCTCATAGGAGGAGTAGGGATGGGACTTGCGGATATCCCAGTCGCAGCCCGCGCTCCTGAGCATGGGACCGGTAATGCCGAGAGCGAGGCAGGCCTCGGCATCGAGAACGCCTACGCCCCTGGTCCGATATTTCCAGATGGGATTGGCCGTCAACAGGAGCTCGTATTCATCCACCCGCTGGGCAAAGGCAGCGGTAAATGTTTTTACGGCCTCGATAAAACCGCCGTCGATATCCGCTGCCAAGCCGCCGATGCGCATAAAACTCGGCGTGAGCCGTGAACCCGTAAGGGATTCAAAGATATCCATGATTGCCTCCCGCTCCCTTAGGGCGTAAAAGAGCGGCGTCATGGCCCCCAGATCGTGGGCGTGGGTCCCCAGCCAGAAGAGATGACTGGCAATCCTCTGGAGTTCCGCCAGGGCGACGCGGATATAGCGGGCCCGGCGGGGGACGTCGATCCCCAACAGCTTCTCGATGGTCGTCACGTAAGCGAGGTTGTTGCTCATGGCCGCCAGATAGTCCAGGCGGTCCGACAGGACGATGAACTGATGATAGGTCCGGTGCTCCGCAAGCTTCTCGATGCCCCGGTGGAGAAAGCCGATGTCGGGATAGGCGTTGACCACCGTCTCGCCGTCCAACTCCAGCAACACCCGCAACACCCCGTGGGTGCTGGGATGATGGGGTCCCAGATTGATCTTCATCGTCCTTTCACTCATCTCCCGACCTTATGATCTGTTACGAACTAACTGTAACATCTTGCATCTCATCTTCAGGCCATCTTTGCCTTGGCTTCAATCGCCAAATCCTTTTCGCCGCCGCGAGGAAATACCCGCTCATTGCTCTGAATCTCCCGCCAGCGGGAAATCCTTCCTCAAGGGGTGCCCCGTAAAATCCAGCGGCAGCAGAATCCGCCGCAAATTTGGATGACCTTTGAAAATAATTCCGAAAAGATCGAAGCATTCCCGTTCCAGCCAATCCGCCCCGGCCCACAGGGAAAGGCAGGAATCGATCACCGGTTCCTTTTCCGTGAGAGGAACCTTCACCCGCAGGCGATGTTTGCGCCGGCAGGAATAGAGATGGTAAACCACCCGAAACCGGGGTACGGCGGGAAGGCAGTCCACCCCGCAAAGATCGGTAAGAAAATCGCAGGCGAATTCTTCCTCCTCCTTCAGGAAGCGCAAAAGAGGGATCAGGATCTCCCGGCTCGCCTCCACGGTAATTGCGTCAGGAGCGGTACGGAGGCCCATAATCCCCGCGCCGAACTCCTGCCTGACAAGGTCAAGGTTCATCGATCCGCACCCCGATAAGATTCTTGTTATCCCGCGTCGCAGCGCCGCCGATCTTGTCCTGGAGCCTCATCAGGCCGTCCAGAAGGGCCTCGGGCTTTACGGGACAACCGGGGATGTAAACATCGACGGGCAAGATCCTGTCCACCCCCTGGACGACGGCATAGGTAGGGAAAAGCCCCCCCGAACAGGCGCAGGCCCCCATGGCGATCACCCATTTGGGATCGGCCATCTGGTCGTAGAGCCGCCGGACCGCCGGGGCCATCTTCTTCGTCACCGTCCCGGCGACGATCATCACGTCGGCCTGGCGCGGCGACGGACGGAATACCTCCATGCCGAAACGGGCGATGTCGTAACGGGAGGCCGCCGCTGAGATCATCTCGATGGCGCAGCAGGCCAGCCCGAAGGTCAAAGGCCAGAGGGAATTCTTCCTCGCCCAGTTCACCACCTCTTCCAGATTGGCCGTGACAAGAGTTGCGTCCGCAAACCGCGCTATTCCCAATTCAGATCCCCCTTCCACCAGACAAAGAAAAAAGCCGCCAGCAGGATGGCGATAAATACGAATATTTCGACCAGTCCAAACACGCCGAGTTCACGGACGATCAAGGCCCAAAGGAAAAGAAACACGATTTCAATGTCGAAGACGACAAACAGCAGGGCCGTTTTATAGAAGCGGATGGAAAACAGGCTGTTGGGCTTCTCCTCGGGCGGCATGCCGCACTCATAGGGGACATCCTTGGCCGCCGTCAGGGGCTTGCCGCCCAAAACCCGCGAGACGGCTACGATCGTCAGCGCCGATCCCGCCGCCAAAGCCATAAAGATAATCACCGCCAGGGTGGACATAAAACACTCCTTCCGAAAGGTTCCTCAGGTATCAGCAACAGCCGTGCCGCCGGACCGAAAAAAACCGGCGATCACGCCGGCCGAAAGCGGATTATCCTCGCAGATTGACGGTTATTCCAAAGGATTATTTTTTTCGGAAAAATCTAAAAGGGGGCGATAGGGCGAAATTTGAGGTGGATAAAAGCGCCGTGACGGCGCCGGGCTTATTTCAAAATGAAATACGATGTGCGGATAGCGAACACAACTTAGGGCACGGAGCTGAAGTCCTTTTCGGTTAGCTTCAGCTTTCTCCAGAGGGTCGTATAGCCGATGCCGAGCTTCCGGGCGACGAGCTTCTGGTTGTAGTTGTATTTCTTCATAACCTTCAGGAGATAGCGACGCTCCATTTCCTGGAGGGTGATGGTATCGTCGTCAGGATGCCCCGTCTCGAGCTTGCGGTAGTGCTCACAGGCGAGGGGGAAGTCCTCCCGCTGGAGGACCTTGTGACCGGAGAGGACGACGGCCCGCTCGATGCTGTTTCTCAGTTCCCGGACGTTCCCGGGCCAGGGGTAAGCAGCGAGGATCGTCATGGCCTCGTCGGCAACGCCCCTCACATCCTTTTTCAGGCGCTCATTGATCTCCTGGAGGAAGTAGCCTATCAAGGTTGGAATATCCTCCCGGCGCTCCCGCAAAGGGGGAATGAAGATATCGATGACGCTCAGGCGGTAGTAAAGATCTTCCCGGAAGGCCCCCTCCTTTACCAGGCGGCCGAGGTCCCTGTTCGTGGCCGCCACGATACGGACATCTACGGAACGATTGGTGTTTTCTCCCACCCGGCGGATTTCCTTCTCCTGAATCACCCGGAGGATCTTTGTTTGGAACTGGGGGGTCGTATCGCCGATCTCATCCATAAACAGGGTCCCGCCGTTTGCCTCTTCGATGAGCCCCCGGCGATGCTGAGCGGCCCCCGTGAAGGCCCCCCGGGCATAGCCAAAAAGTTCGCTCTCCAGAATCTCGTTCGGGATGGCCGCACAGTTGATGGCGACAAATTCCTTGTCTTTTCTTGTTTGACTGTGATCGTGGATGATCCTGGCAATGAGCTCCTTGCCCGTGCCGCTTTCCCCCCGGATCAAAATACCCGTGTCGAAATCCGTCACCTTCAGGGCCGTCTGCACCACCGTTTCCATGCTCCGGGACACCCCTACCACCTTGCCCACCCGGTAGCAGTAGGGTTCGTTGACCCGGCGGAGAGACATCATGTCATGGCCCCGCCGCTGGGCGGCCTCCTGGATGATATCGAGAAATGCCTTGTTGGCAACGGGTTTCATGACGTAATTGCAGGCCCCCATCCGAATGGTCTTCACCACGCAGTCAATGGCGCCGAAGGATGTGGCAATGACGACGTTCAGCCAGGGATAATGGGCCTTGATCCAATGGAGAATCCCCGTACACATGCAATCGGGCTCGCACAGGTCCGTGACGACGAGGTCGTAGGCTTTTGCCTCCATGAGTTTCATCGCCTCCACCTCCGTGGCGGCCTCGTCGATCTCGTACCCTTCGCTCCTCAGAAATTCGGCGAGGGAGGTCCGATGATCCTCATAACTGTCGATGATAAGAATGGCCTTCAAATATCCCCGTTTCCTTTTCCCTTTGATCCAACAAACCCGTTATTTGCTTTGCGGCAAGAAATCGGCAGTAAACCTCATTGACGGTTAAGTTGTCAAGCTCCAGGTGAAAACGGGGCGGCAGCAACTGCGCCTGAGCAACTCTGCCGGCAAGAATAAAGGCGGTAAATGATAATTTTGGAGGTAATTTATCCCGTCGGTCCTCTTCTTATCAAGCAATCAGCGATTTTCACCGATGACATAGAAGTTTTTCCGGTGAGCCGATTCAAACATCCTGTCCTCATCTTGATTATCGGGTATCTCTTGCCGGGGCCGCATGTTTGGGCTAAATATCTATTGCATCCCGGTGACAAGGGCATTATAAGGAAAAACCACCCGCCATCTTGCCCCTGAGACGCACACTTTTTTTGGCCAAAGGAATCGCTCATGAAACAGATATTGAGCCTTACCGGGAGATTTCTCTATTTCCTGATGGGTTGGCATTTTGAACCTCTCCCTCCGTATTTTGCCTCCAAGCATGTGATCATAGGCTTTCCCCATACGTCAAACATGGATGCAATCAGGGCGTTTATCGGTTACCGGATAATTAAACGCACCGGTCACATCATGGTAAAGAAGGAATGGTTCTTCTGGCCCATGTCTGTTGTTCTTAAAATCGTCGGCGGCATTCCGATCAATCGTAACTCCCCCCAGGGCGCCGTGGAACAGATGGCGGAAATTTTCAAGGCAAATAATGAATTTCTTCTGGCAATCGTGCCGGAGGGGACGCGCAAAAAAGTGAAGACCATCAAGACGGGTTTCTGGCACATTGCCAAGGCCGCCGATGTTTCCATAATCTGCTGGTTTTTAGACAATGAGCACAAAAGAGCCCGATGGTTGGGCGAGGTTGTTCCGGGGGAAGATATGATGGATGACTTGATCCGGATACGGGACATATACGAAAAAGCGGGATATCGATTCCCCCTGGAGGTTGCTTCACCAACGCCGGTTACGGGGCAAACCCGCTAATATCCATGGCGGCAATGCCGAAGATGCCGTCCAATTTTCTTTCGGAGGACAAACCAATGAGATTTTTTTTCGCATTGTTTTTTTTCGCATCCATCATTTTCTTCGGCTCCTTTGGCCATGCCCAGACCATGATGGAGATGAAGGAGGAAGCGGGGGTGAAATACAAGCAGGCCGATGGGGAGATGAACCGAATCTATAAGCTGGCCAGGGAGGCCTGTGACAGCGCCGGTAAAGAAAGACTGAAAAAGGCGCAACTGGCATGGATCAAATATCGGGACCTCTGCTGCGAGGCCGAAGCGTCGATTTATGAAGGCGGGTCGCTGTACGGGTTGGCATATACGAACTGCATGATAGCTTTGACCAAAGAGCGAACCGGCCGCTTGAGGGTTTATGATGTAGAAAGTTCGTGGAAATGAGGGGAGGAAATAAAATGACGATACGGCTGATGAAAGAAGGAGGGACAATGAAAAAACGTGAAGGCATGGAAATAACAGCAATTTTCATGGTTTTATTCCTGACGTCGCTCTTCGTTTTCTGCCCGATAAATGTCGTGGCGAAAACCCCTATGGATCAAGACCTGATTTATTTGACCGAACAGTATCCTCCCTTTAACTATGAGGAAAAAGGACTAATCCAGGGTATCACCGTCGATCTGCTGGAGGAAATATGGAAAAAGAACAAGCTCGGACTTTCCCGTGAACAAATACGACTGCGTAGCTGGACCGCCGGTTACCAGGCTGCCTTGAAAAAGAAGAATACCGTGCTTTTTTCTATGACCAGAATACCGGAGCGGGAAAAACTCTTCCAATGGGCCGGACCTATTGCACCCACCAAAGTTACCGTCATTGCCAGGAAAGACAGTAGCGTAAGAATGGAAAAAATCAGTGATTTAAGACGTTACAGAATTGCCGTTATTCGGGATGACATTGGTGAGCAGATATTGGTTAAACGGGGGATCAAGCGCAAAGCGATCATCGTGAAAGAGAAAGCCCAAGACATCATCCGCCTGATGGAAGAGGGCGCCATTGACGCCTGGGTTTATGAGGAAACGGCAGGACTGTGGCTCATTAAGCATATGGCGGCCAATCCGGCCAATTATGAGAGTGTTTGCCCTCTCTATGAAGGAGAACTCTACTTCGCCTTTAACCGGAAAACCCCCAAGGCGGCGGTTCAATCTTTCCAGCAGTCTTTAGACGACTTGAAAAAAGAAAAAACAAGAGATGGTTTTAGCGTTTATGAAAGAATATTCGATAATTATCTTAAGCCACGTTATGTCATGGACGTCATTACAAACGAACAGGCAACGCGCAGAGTAGAGGAAACCGCCGCCGATCTCGCCATTGACGTTTCCGGGACCATAAAGAAGATCAATGCGGGAGAGCATCCTTACCGCGATAAGGATAATCGCGCTCTTTATGTCTTTATATACGATACGGACGGAACGATGATCGCCCATGGCGACAATATCAAACTCGTGGGCAAGAACTTCAAGGGCAAGACGGACGTGAACGGGAAGGCGTTCCGGGATGAAATCCTCGCCAAGGCGATACAAAACGGGAGCGGTTGGGAGGACTATGTCTATACCAATCCCGGCGAAAGCGGTTTGTATTATAAAACCACCTACTTCAAGCTGGTGAAGGGAAGTGACGGCAAGGATTATATCGTCTGTTGCGGGAAATTCAAAGACAAGCCCTGAAATATCAGGGAGATAATCGTTATTCGGAAGAGAAGGAGGGAAGGCAATATTATGGAAGGAAAAGAAAAGAAGGTCCTCGAAGCGATGAAAAAGGAAGGGAAGCCCTTGCGACCTGGCGACATCGCCAAGAAAGCCGCAATGGACAAGGACGAAGTTGCCAAGATCATCGACAAGCTGAAGAAGGAAGGCAAGGTGTCCTCGCCGAAGCGATGTTTCTACGCGCCGGCGGATTGAGGCAAACCCATGAAGCTGCGCACCGGATCTATGGCGCCGGAATTCTCGGCAACGGATATGGAAGGAAAAGAAGTCTCCCTTTCCGGCTTGAGGCAGGGGGGGGCTGTAGCCCTTGTTTTCCTCAGGGGCTTCAGTTGACCATTTGCCAGAAGGCATCTGGGTCAGATGAAAAAGGATTATCAGGGATTCAGAGACAGAAAGGCCACTATCGCGGTGATTGCCCCTCATGGAAGCGAGAAGGTCAGGAGCTACTGGCATAAAGAAAGCCTGCCCTTTATCGGCATCCCTGATCCGGATGGCAGACTGGGACAACTCTACGGCCAGGAATGGAGCCTGGTCAAGCTGGGACGCATGCCGGCATTATTCATCGTTGATCAGAAAGGCGCCGTTGTTTTTTCTTCATATGCAAAGAATATGGCCGACATTCCTGAAAACGAGCAGCTATGGCAATTGCTGGAAAGGAATGCTCAATAAGGAAGTGCCATCCGTCGTCTTAAAAAATCATTTTTGCTCAATTTTCTGAGCATTTCAAGCGATTGTCAGCTAAAGCTCCGCCGATGGCAGGATGGCTTTGCTGTCTCCAAGTACCGCCGGGAGAGGCGGGGAGGAAATCATTATATCTTGCTTTTTATCAATATAAACAAATGGTTGAACGCTATTGACCATCATGAAGGCAGGCCGTTTTCCGTTGTTTTTTACCACCAGGACAAGTCGCAATCTGACGCTGCCGGTAGCCGGCGACAGGACAAAAACCCCTCTTTTCGGAAGACAAATATCTCGCAATGTCTCTAATTGCTCAATAATTTCATGCTATTAACAGATATTACCGCGATAATAATTTTTCCCGGATGTTTGCGATGACACTCATGGAGGAATCACCCCAATATTTCCAACATCTCGGCCACGACCTTGATACTACCTTCGTCTTCACAGGTCGGCACGATGGGCTCGAAATCCAGGTTAACCGGCTTGAGCAAAACGTTTACATGCCGCCAGGTTCCATCTTCGGAAGCTGCCTTTTCGCTCTCGTAGCGCTTGACCGTGAAACGCTGGACCGTTTCCGGGTCGGCTGTGTCCCGTAGAAGAACAACCACCGTCCTGCCTTGGCGAGTCCCTTCAACCGGTGATCCAAAGAGGCAATAGGCGCCATCGGGAATTATCGGTTCCATAGACTTGCCTACCACCTGAGCCACAAACATTCCTTTCCTTATCTTTCCCGCAGGGCGTCTCTTATATCGCCGGCATCGAGATAACAGGCCAGCCGCCGGAAATGGCGAGTCATAGCGCCTTCATCAGCAAGGTCGCTCACGGCGATTTCGATCACTTCATAGCCATTATCACGCAGCCAAGTCCTAATGCGCTGATCATGTTCCGCCGTTGCCGCATTCCCGTGGAGATGGCCGCTCAAGCCGTCAAGATAGATGCACACGCCTTCATTCTCCTCGTGGTGCGGTGCATGGTAGATGAGATCCGGCGTCGTCGTGCCGATAGCGCGGTCAAGGCGGATCTGCCGCCCTCGAATCCCTTCTTCAAAACCGGCCGCCAGCAGAAGATGCCCTATCCGCCGTTCCGCTTCATTGACCGGGTGGGTTCCTTCTTCCGGCGCCTTTGACGGTTGCTTGGCCGGGATTTCATGGTTCAATGTCAGTCGTGTCCCTCATGCCGTAAGTCGCTCCCGTGCGGCTTGACGATCGAGATATTTGTGGTAGTAGCCATTGCGGAAGGTCTGGAGGCAATCGATGCAAGATTTTTCGCAGGCCGCCGGACATTGTTCGACAAGCTCTTGCGCGACCGCGGCGATCTCCTCAAATCGTTCGCAGATCTGATCGAGAAGCCCTGAGCCGCCGGGCATGGGATCCCACAAGAGGGCATCCACTTCGTCGCGATCCACATGTCCGATGACCAGGATCTGCCGGTCATCAAGATTCATGTCCATTATGCGGGCGGCAGCGAAGCGCAGCGTCTCAAGCACGCTGTAGGCTATTGTTTTGTCCGGACAGGCCGGCACAGACAAGGACATCCGCTACCACGTCGGCGTAGAAGCCAACGGGGGAAATCGGTTTCCCTCAGCGTTCCTGGTGGGTCTGTTCAAAATGTTTGCGCTGTCGGTCCGATGAGAGAGGCGAAATACTCTGACCGTAGACCCGGCAAACAGGATAGCCGAACCTTTCGAATCGGTCGATGGCGGTAGAAGCGCCGACATTAACCATACGCAGCCGCACGCCACGACGATGATGCAGGGCCTGCGAGCCCCATTGGTATGCCCGCCCGCCGTTGTGCCGGTCACGTTCCAGCCCGAACACGGCCACCCCCATCTGAAATCACAACTCTTCCTATGCGAACATGCCAGGGCGGGGAACTTAAGCGGTTTCGGCGGCTTTCATTGCAGAAGGGTTTCCGTGAAGATCATCCGTCTTCTCCAAAGGCAACTATATTTCTGCATGAACCAATACATTATTTGCTCTGGTAATACAAGCAGTTAACGAAAATACTTTCTGCCATGCAGCGACGGCTTGCGCAGGTTGGCATTCATGTATAGAGCTGTCCGGCGCTTATTCTTGGAGATGGTGCGGCAGCCAGCCGATGCATGGCATGGCATCGACGGGAAGAAGTCGTCCGAAATTCTTGCCCCGTCCTGACTCCTCCTCCAGAGAGGCCCGCGGGGAGAGGAGCTCTTGATCCTCCAGACGTTCCCAGTCGATACCCCCGGGATCGACCAGGCAGGCCTCCAGGTAGCACCGCCGGGCTACCTCCCGTTCGCCCCGGCGGAGGTAGACGTCGCCCAGATAGGAATAAATAGCCGCGTTATTCGACGTCGTGGCAAGGCAGGACTGAAGGGAGACGATAGCCCGGTCCCAGTCCTCCGCTTGGGCGAAGCGCAGCTCCTTGAGATCGGCGATTCCGCAATTCCGCTCCAAATATTCAACATCAAAAAGATAACCTTGATCCGTCACCATGAACATTTCCTTCCTTGCCGCAAGCCTCGAGCCGGCGGCATATCTTGCCCCGCCTAAAGCATCTTGTGGAGGAGTTGGACCGAATCTGCCAAATCCTCCGGCGTATTTTTCTGGACATATTCACCCATGACCCTTAAAGTGGAAACACTCCGCCTGCCGCGGTGGGCGCCGCCGGGGCCGGAGATATTCTCGCGAGGGGAGGAGGGGGCGATGAAGGTCCTTGTCGTACAGGCCCAACCGGCGGATAGGGAACATCTGGTCAGGATCGTCAAGGACCATGGCGGCGAGGCCGTCGCGGCGGTGGACGGCATGACCGGTTTGGAAGCGGCGGCGGCCCATCGTCCCGATCTGATCATCTCCGGGGCCCTCATGCTCCGCATGGACGGCTTCCATATGCTCAAGCACCTCAAGGCGCAAAAGGAACTGGCGGCGATCCCCTTCATCTTCTACGCCGTTCCCTATACGGGAAATCGGGAGGTGGAGCTGGCCTATGCCCTCGGCGCCGACGCCTATATCATCAAAAAACGTCCCCTGGTGGATATCTGGCCCGAGGTGGAGGCGGTCCTTCGCAGCCCACGGATCGACGGCGCCGCCCGGGGAGCCGGGGAGACAGCCGGGGCCGACGAAGGACTGCTGACCGGTTATGCCCTCAGCGTCGTCAAGGAGTTGGAAGACCGGATCGCATTTCTGGAAAAGGCCAAGGCGGAGATCGAACAGAGCGAAAACCTCTACCGGGTCGTGGTGGAAAACGTCAGCGACGTCATCTGGATGATGGACATGACCTTTCGCTTCGTCTATATCAGTCCCGCCAGCGCCCGCATGCTCCAATGCAGCATGGCCGAGGCGATGGATCAGGCCATCGATTCGCTCTTCACCCCCGAGTCCCTCCAACTGATGGAGGCCATCCTCGCAGAGGAACTGGCCGCGGACGCACAGTTCAGCAAGGACCTGCTGCGGTCGCGGCTCCTCATCGTGGAGTTGCGGCGGCGCAACGGCACGACGTTTTTTGCCGAGGTCCGGGTCACCTTCCTCCGCGATCCCGAAGGCCGGGCCATCGGCATGGTGGGTGTGACCAGGGACATCAGCGACCGGGAGGAGGAACTGAACCGTCAGCCGAGGATCATCACCGAGGTCTGACTCGGGAGGCTGTTGAATCCCACACGGAAATGGGGCAATTTGACAGACCCATCCCCACCTTGGACCCCTAAAAGGGGAGGAAATTAATTATTCAATAAGTCAAGCACATAGGAGCGCATTTAAGGTGATAGATGTATCTCCGGAAGGCCCCTCATCGGACCCCGTTGCCGTCCCGGATTCAAACTACGCAGCTTTTTCGGTTTGTGTTGAGGACGGCGTCGGTCTGCGGGTCATGACTTGGTGGCCGAAACAACCCATAAGCGACAATCCCATCATCTTTGTGGCCGGATGGGTGTCCGCCGTAACCGGATGGGCGCCTCTGCTGAAAGTCATGGCGGCCCGAAGGCCCTTCTTTTTATATATAAATTTTCATGCCGGTGCGGCACCCGCGAAGGATAAAAATGGTTTTTAACATCCCTATCGAACTTCTGGCCAAGGCAGCAGCGTTTATTTTCTGACTAACTCGTGAAAAAAGATCAGCCCTTATTAAGAAAAAGAACTTGCAGACGGCGGATTTCAGCATTGCCCGCATGGCGGAAGACCTGATCAGCGTGTGCCCCCAATTGGGCATCTCGTCGCCGTGCGCAACGGCAATCGGCAGCTCTCTCGGGGCGACCGCCCTGCTGGAAGCCCTGAAAGGGGGAAGGCTGACGGCAGGGGCGGCCTTTTTAATCGCCCCCAACAGTGATTTCAAGGCGCCGTGGTATCTGCAGTGGATGTTGTTTCTGCCGGAGTTTCTTTATCACGGCCTCAAGTATTTTATTCTCTGGTATATAAAGACCTTCAAGGTCGATGTCAAAAATGAGCCGGAACAGATGCTCCGTTACCAAGAAACTCTGCATGCGGCCCATCCCCGGAGAATCAAGCTCTCGGCCAAGGCGGCCATTTATATGAACTATGAGGTTTGGCCGCACTTGGACAGCGTGCAAATACCCGTAGCCTTGGCTTACGCCCCTACGGATACCCTTCATTCCGCCGCGAATATTCAGCGCATTGCGGACCGGCTGCCCCAGGCAACCATCATTGTCTGCCCGTCGAAAAGATACATGCACAGTGCAGAGGTGGTGCAGGATATCGAGGATTTTATCCTCAGGTCGGAGCCGCAAGGGACCTGACGGACAGCGACGGATTGCGGAAGGACATTGAGGAGACGATTACATGGCGGCGGCAGGGAAAAACTACGGCGGGCTGGGAATATCGCTTCTTTTCTGCACCGTTGTCCTGCTTTTTTTTGCGCCGGCCATTCATGGCGCAACCATTTCTACACCGGCGGGCGATTCCGCCGACCTTACCGTTTGGCCGAACAGGGTAAGCCGCGCTAACAGCGATCAATGGTTGGCCAAGCATCACGATTCGATTCGCCTGATGAAGCCGCGCCTGCTGGTACTGAATTTTTCCAACCGGGCACGGCGCGATTCTCTCGATCGGATGCTCGACGCCCTTATTGTAGCTTTTGCCGAAGGCAGCCGCTATCACGGTTATAAGAATCCCAAGGCGCCGGTCTTTCTCCAGTATTCGCTATTCAAGTTCATCGACCTGCGAGATAGGACGGCCGGGGGGAACAATTCCGCATATCTTCCCATCAAACCGGGTATGCACAACGGCTTCAATCTCGACTACAACCGTTTTTTCAGCGAGGAATTCGCCCGCCATTACGGAGTCGTCGATCCGAAAAACCCGTCCCGCTTCCTTCGCCTCGCGGAACTTGTCGAACAGGGCTACGTGCACGAACTCTGGTTTTTTGTTGAACATGACCAGGATTTTCGCGCCTATGAAGTGGTGGAAGAAAAACCATGCTACGACCATAAGTTTCGCCGCCTCGGGAATCAATGGGTACAGGCGGGCAACGGCGGTGACAGCGAGCAGAAATGGACGGGCCGCAGCTTGCGGATAGGATTCATCAATGCCTCACGGGGCATCGGCTGCTACCTCGAAAGTCTCAGCCATGGCATCGAGGGGATGGCGAAATCAGGGGCGATTCCCTATTTCACCCGATATTTCACCGACTATGCCGATATGAACATAAACCGGCGCTATCCACAGTTTCCGTGGGTTTCCTTCTATGCCCTCAGCCCCGCAGACCGGATCGCTTTTCCCAATCCCCACACCGCCATCGTTTCCCGCGACGGTGTCAAAATCACTCTGGACAACTACGTTGCCCACGGCGGCAACGTCCATTTCCTTCCCAACGGCCGCTTTCATTACGACCTCCAGGGCGAGGGCAGCGTAATGTCAACGATAGAAGACTGGCGCATCGGCAGCGGTCCGGGCGGACGCGACCTTGCCCGGCCCTGGAGCAGCTCGGCCTTTGCCCCCTACCGCAAACTCGCGCCGGACTGCATGGGGCCCTGGCTTATCTATTGGCGGCAGAACTTTCCCGGGCTGGATAACAAGCAACGGGACGCGGAGGGCAAGGCCATGAAAAACTGGTGGCCCTTCCTGTTTTACTGACAAAGGAGCTTCCTTGGCCGTTTTCCCCTTGCGCAGATAATTCCCTGCCCCGAGGCGCCGCCCCTTTCTCAAGGGCAAATTATCGGAATTCCGATAATTCCGATTTTTCCGATAAGGCATAACATATTGATATTTATTGGCAATAACGAAAGGCGAACCTTGCTCTCCCTCCTCCCGCGCCGCTAAGGGTCTAAACAGACCCTAAACGCCGGCAAACCAGGCGACGGACCGGCGGGGGGGGAAACCAGTGCGGGATGGTCCCCCATATACCGACCATCAAGATCGATGAATTCGCAAAAAGTCACGATGTCGTCAAACATAAATGTATGGCAAAAACATGCAACTGTATGGTATAGGCATACGCTATGAAGCTACTGGCTGAAATCTTATCATCAAAGATCAGAGCGGGCATCTTTCGCATTCTCTTCGGAGTCGCTCCCGATACTGAGCTCCACATGCGCGAGATTGAGCGACGCACAGGGTTTGCCATCGGCACCGTGCAGAAGGAACTGAAAAAGCTTCAGCGGCTCGATATTATTACCAGGCTGCAAGATGGAAATCGAGTTTATTACCGAGCCAACACTTTGCATCCCCTTTACTCCGATATCCGTAACCTTGTTCTGAAGACAAGCGGCTTGGCGGATGTGATAAAAGAGGCTTTAACCAATGACAAAGGCATCAGAATAGCCTTTGTATTCGGATCGCTTGCCAGGCAAGAAGACAAAGCTGCCAGTGACGTGGATCTCATGGTCATAGGCAGTATCGGCCTGAGAAGATTAACCGGCCTTTTGATGGATGTAGCCGGTAAGATCGGTCGTGAAATCAATCCCCATGCTCTTACGGAGAAGGAATTCGCAAAGCGGAAAGCGGATCAGGACCATTTCCTTAACCAGGTTCTGGAATCACCAAAGATCTTCATAATCGGCGATGAAAATGAGCTTGCAAAAATGGGTTGAATACGGCTGGCTGCGCTCTCATAAGTCCAGCAACAAAGAAATCGCCGATCTTCTCCGGATCATTGACCGCGATCTGCAGGATGCTGCGGGAGAAATTTCCTCCGACTGGCGGTTTGGAATTGCTTACAATGCCGCCTTAAAACTTTGCACCATTTTGCTTTATGCGGAAGGCTATCGGCCTGAAAAGAACCTGCAACACTACCGTACCATTCAATCCTTACCCGTGATCTTGGGGAAAAAACATGAGCAAGATGCCAAATATTTGGACACCTGCCGCAGTAAAAGAAATGTGGCGGAGTATGATTATGTCGGGGGTGTCACCGAAGAAGATGTATCGGAACTCATCGGATATGTGAATGAACTGCGGGGCGAGGTCTTGCGCTGGTTGAATGACCGCCATCCAGAAATGTTATAAGTTTACCAATAAGAGGTAAAAATGGACCACATAAAGAAATTTCAGGAACTTCTCAAAGAACTTTTTCAATTCGATGCCGCGGATCTGGACTTCGGCATCTACCGCATCATGAATTACAAACGCGGCGTAATCGAACGCTTCATCCAGAAAGATTTGCCTAGGTCCATATCCAAAGAACTGGCGCAGGGTGCGCTGGCGGGGCAGACACAAGCAGCCAAAGAGCTGGAAGCCGCCAAAAAGAAGGTGTTGGAGATATTTGACGACGCCATTGACGCGGCTGGCACTTTGATAAAGTACCACGACACGAAGCCCGGCAAAGAGTATATGGCCGCTCTCGAAAAAGCAAAATCCGCCAAAGGCCAAGAGGCGCTTGAAGCTGCCATCTACAATCACCTGTATGCCTTTTTCGGTCGTTACTGGCAGGACGGCGACTTTATCTCGAAGCGCAGGTACTCCAAACGCGAACGCTACGCCATCCCCTACAACGGCGAGGAAGTGACGCTTTACTGGGCCAACCACGACCAGTACTATATCAAGACTGGCGAGTACTTTACCGACTACACCTGGAAAGCAACGAACGGCGTGACCGTGCATTTCACGCTGATCGCCGCCGATGTCGAGCAGAACAATGTGAAGGGCGATAAGCGCTTCTTTCTGCCGCAGCCGGATGAGCTTGTATGGGACGAATCCGGAAAGATCCTGACCATTCCCTTTGAATTCCGCCCGCTCAATGGACAGGAAGCTATCGCCTACAGCGGAAAGAACCAACAGGAAGCGATCATCGCCAAGGCCGTGGAAATTATTCCCAAGCAGCGCATTGTGAAAACCGCGCCATTGGCCTTGGCTGCTCTGGAAGCCGAAAAGCGCCGCACCGGGGACGGCGAAAGCGTCACCCATCTGGAGCATCACCTGCGCCAGTACACCCGGCGTAACACCAGCGACTTTTTCATCCACAAAAACCTGAAAGGATTTCTCTCTCGCGAGCTGGACTTTTACCTGAAGAACGAGGTGATCAACCTGGAGGAGATGGAAGCCGCCGGTGTTGGGCTGTCCGAGGGTTGGTTCCAGACGATGCGGCTCATCAAGAAGGTGGGCGGCCACATCATCGAGTTTCTGGCGCAGATCGAAGCGTTCCAGAAGATGCTCTGGGAAAAGCGCAAATTCATCACCGAGACCTTTTACTGCATCACCGTGGGCCACATCCCGGAAGAGTTTTACCCCGAGATTGCCGCCTGTGAGGCGCAGTGGGAGGAGTGGAAAACACTGTTTTCTATTGATGAAGGGAAAGGCGGCAAGAGCAGGACAGACCGGCGCATGGAGTTTTTAAAAGCCCACCCCACGCTGGTGCTGGACACGCGCCGCTTTTCGCCGGACTGTACCGAATTCCTGCTGGCAAGTTTTGACGACCTGGACGAAACCACCGACGGCCTGCTGGTGCACGGCGATAACTGGCAGGCGCTGAACCTGCTAACGGAGAAGTATCGGGACCAGGTTCAGTGTATTCACATTGACCCACCGTACAACACACAAACCAGCGGCTTTCTATACAAGAATGATTACCGGCATTCAAGTTGGCTGGCAATGATGGAAAACAGGATAAAGCTTGGCATCGCGCTAATGTCGTCAGATGGATCGTACTTGTGCCATATCGATGAGAACGAATACGAACGACTTCATTTCTTATTCGGTCTGTTTCTTGTACCAGATGCGGGAACCATTTCCTGGGATAAGCGAAATCCCATGAATGCGGGTAGAGGTGTGGCAACACAGCATGAATACATTATCTGGCGTTCCAGACAACAGACGCCAATCTATCTCCGTAACAAAAACATAATGTCGATGCTCACTGTGGCTGCACAAATGGTCGACAAATACGGCAAGGGCACGGAAGAAGCGCAAAAGCATTATGCGGCATGGGTAAGTGCCAACAAAAAACTCAGTGGAGGAGAGAAAGCCTATCGTTATCTGGATGACGAAGGCCTTGTATATCAAAGTGTTAGTTTGAGAGCACCGGAACCCCGAACAGACTCGAAATTTCATATTCCTCTTATTCATCCGGTGACAAAGAAGCCCTGCCCGGTACCTCCCAATGGTTTTTCGCGCACCCCTGACACATTGAAAGATATGATGGATAAAGGCGAGATCATTTTCGGGACTGATGAAAGCACGCAACCACGTCAAAAAGTGTTATTGACAGAGGCATCGAAGCGGCAAATATCATCCGTGATTCAGGATGCTAGAAAAGGCAAGGCGGATTTGTCGCCACTTGGATTGGATTTTCCCTATTGCCACCCTGTATCGCTATACGAGGAGCTGGTCGGCGCGGCGGCGCAATCACAGGGAGGAATCGTCCTCGACTTCTTTGCCGGTTCCGGCACGTCTGGCCATGCAACCATCAACCTCAACCGTGAGGATGGCGGGCGGCGCAAGTTTATCCTGGCGGAAATGGCGCATTATTTTGATACAGTGCTCCTGCCGCGTATCAAGAAGGTCACCTTCTCGCCGGAGTGGAAAGACGACAAGCCCAAGCGCATGGCCACCCCCGAGGAAACCGAGCGCAGCCCACGCATTGTCAAGGTCATCCGACTGGAGTCATACGAAGACGCGCTGAACAATATTGCTTTCGAAGATCCTTCCGGCCAGCAGGCCATGCAGTTTGAAGACTACCTGCTCCAGTACATGCTCCAGTGGGAAACGCGCAAGAGCGAAACCCTGCTCAACGTGGAGAAGCTCGCCAAGCCCTTCTCCTATCAACTGCACATCCATCGCGACGGCACGACGCTCGCACAGGCTGTGGACCTGCCCGAAACCTTCGCGTATCTCCTGGGCCTGTATGTCCAGAAGCGACAAGCTCTCAACGACAGCGACCGGCGCTACCTCGTCTATCGCGGCGCCACCCGCGAAGGACGTAAGGTGGCCTTCATCTGGCGCGAGACCGAGGGCTGGAAGGAGAAAGACTACAAGCGGGATAAGGAGTTCGTGGCAGCGCAGAAACTGACCGAGGGCATGGACGAAGTGTACGTCAATGGCGATTCGTACATCCCCGGCGCGCGGGCGCTGGAGCCGCTCTTCAAGGCGCGTATGTTCGCGGAAGTGGAGGCGTAGCCCATGCCTCTCGCAAGACAGAAACCCGCGCCAACCACAAACGACGCTGCCGACCTGGCCCAGTATGTCAAACTGGAAAACCGCCTTGTCCTACTGGCCTGGATCAACAGCCTTTTTGGCTACAAGCGCAATAAAGACCTGCTTGCCGATACAAAAGGCGCCGCCGAAGGTTTCGACGCTTCGGGGCGGAGTTTCCTTTATCACCATTTGATCGGCCGCGGCAGTGAGGTCAAAATTCCCGTCGAGGACCTTGAGCGCTATGACGAAAACATCCGCGCTCACCTCGCGGCCATCAACCGCAGCCGCACCGAGCCGATTACCCTACGCTATTTTCAGTATCTGGCCGCGCTTTACACGGAAATTGTCCTGGACCGCTATTTCAATCGTCGCTCCCAAATACTGGCCGACCTGAATGCCTTTGTGCGCGAACGCAACACCACAAAAGCGCCGGGCGAGCCGCCCGACGAGGTGTTTGCCGAATCCGATCTGACCAAACTGGCCTACTGGATGGCCACCGGCAGCGGCAAGACACTGATCCTGCATCTCAACTACCACCAGTTTCTGCACTATAACACCGAACCACTGGACAACATCCTGCTCATCACGCCACCTGGCGATGCTTTGAGCGAGCAACATCTAACCGAATTGGCCGCTTCCGGCATACCGGCCAGGCGCTTTGACCTGAATCACAGCGGTCTGTTTACGGGCGGCAAAAATGCCGTGCAGGTCATCGAAATCAGCAAACTGGTGGAGGAAAAGCGCGGAGGCGGGGTGAGCGTGCCGGTGGAAGCCTTTGAGGGCCGCAATCTGATCTTTGTGGACGAGGGTCACAAAGGATCCGGCGGCGAGGTCTGGCGCAGGTACCGCGACGCTCTGGGCGCGACCGGCTTCACCTTTGAGTACAGCGCCACCTTCGGACAGGCATTAAGCGCCGTACGCAACGACCCGCTCACCGCGGAATATGGCAAGGCCATCGTTTTCGATTACTCCTACCGCTACTTTTACGGTGACGGGTACGGCAAGGAATTTCGCATTCTCAACCTGAAGGAAGACAGTCGTGAGGAGCAAACCGAAATGCTCCTGTTGGGCAATCTGCTTTCGTTCTACGAGCAGCAGCGAATATTTCAGGAACAGGCCGACGCCTTACGCCCCTATAACCTGGAAAAGCCATTATGGGTGTTCGTGGGCAGTACGGTAAACGCCGTTTACAGCGAAAATAAGGAGAAACGCAGCGACGTTTTGACCGTGGCGCGTTTTCTACACCACGTGCTGGAAAACAAGCGCGGCTGGGCGGTGAAAGGCATTGATAAACTGCTCAAGGGCAAGAGCGGACTGGCCACGCCTGACGGCATGGACATCTTTGCCGGGCGCTTTGAGGCCCTGCGCGAAACCGGCCTTGCTTCCCAAGTCCTGTTCACGGATATTCTTGCACGGCTTTTTCAATCGCCGGGAGGCGGCGGCCTGCACCTGTGCGACATCCGCGGTAATACGGGCGAACTGGGATTGAAGGCTGCCGGCGCTGAAGATTATTTCGGCCTCATCTACATCGGCGATACGTCCGAGTTCAAAAAACTGGTGGAAAGCGATAAAGCGGGTATTGTCCTGGAGGAGGACGTTATTGCCGGTTCTTTGTTTACGGACATCAACCGGCCTGATTCACGGGTCAATATCCTGATCGGCGCGAAGAAATTCATGGAGGGCTGGAATTCGTGGCGCGTTTCCAACATGGGCTTGCTTAATATCGGCAAGAAGGAAGGATCACAGATCATTCAACTCTTTGGCCGCGGTGTGCGACTGCGCGGCAAAGGCCGCTCGCTCAAGCGCAGTGCGGCGATAGAAGGAACGCATCCACCGCGCGTGCGTTCGCTGGAAACACTGAACATATTTGCCGTGCGCGCCAACTACATGGCGCAGTTCCGTGACTACCTGGAACGCGAAGGGGTGGAGACTGAGGAAATGATTCCTCTTCCGCTTTTTATTTGGGCCAATGAGCAGTTTCTGAAACGGGGGCTGGTCGTGCCGCGACCGGAAGAGGGACGCAATTTTGCGAAAGAGACCGATCTTCTGCTTGAAGCTGATCCGGGCGTAAGAGTGGCCGTGGATATGTCGATCAAGGTGCAGGCCATGGAAAGCAGTGCCGTGGGGATACAGACGGCGGAGGTCCACGCCGGCGCCGGGCGAACCATTCCACCCGAAAGCCTCGCGTTGGTGGACTGGGAGCGGGCCTATCTCGATTTGCTGGCGTACAAAGAACGTAAAGGATTGAAAAACTATGTGATTCGCCCTGAGGCGCCGAGAATAATTATTGAAAAGGTGAACTACACCTTGACGGCGGATGAATCCGTCGTCAAGCCACGCTCGTTTTCCGAACGCGCCTTGCTTCAGGAAGCCGTAACCCGCATTTTGCGTAAATATGCGGATAACTTCTACCGAAACAGGCGCGAGAAGTGGGAAAGTCGGAATTTGGTGTACAAAACTCTCGACAAAAGCGATCCGAACCTAACCTTCAACCGCGACGTGGTACGCGAGCACTCAGAGGGAACCTACGTTGTCAAAGTGCGGAAGTCCGATAAGGAACTGATCGCAGCCATAGAAAAACTCGGCGAAAATGTGGACATCCTGCGCAAGCAGGAAACTAATGAACTGCCGCGCATCTATTTTGACCGGCACCTGTATCTACCGCTCCTGTTTGAAAAAAACGAAAATGTTCACACTGTCCCGCCGGGGCTGAAAAAGAGTGAAGCGCAATTTGTGCGAGATTTAAAGACCTACTGGACGGCAGAAAAGGATAAATCACTGGCGGGGAAAGAGGTGTTTCTGCTTCGCAACCTGAGCCGCGGCAGTGGTGTGGGCTTCTTTGAAGAGAGCGGATTTTATCCCGACTTTATCCTGTGGGTGGTCGATGGCAAAAAAAGCCAGCGGATTGTCTTTATAGAACCACACGGGATGGTTCATGCCAAAGCCTACATTCATGATGAAAAAGCGCGACTTCACGAACGACTTCCGGAGCTGGCAAGGGAAATGGGGCAGCGAAGCAAGAAAAAAAATGTTTCGCTTGATTCGTTCATCATCTCCGCCACGCCGTACGACGATTTGTATAAACGTTACGACGACGGCACCTGGGGCAAGGAAAAATTTGCTGAGAAGCATATTTTGTTTCAGGAACAGAAAGAAGACTACGATTATTTACAAATTCTTTTTATGTCTATGAAATGATTTTGGTTCTGAAATAGGGAAACCGGTTCTCAACATGAACAGGTAAAGAAACTACCCATTGCGTTTCAAAGCGTCATCTCAACCCATAACGACTCGTCGCAGGGATAGAATTACCAGTAAATAATGATAAATGCAGGTAATTTTATCCCCATCATACAGGGCGGCCTCCAGAATTGTGGGTACATTGTTTTTGAAGAGACAGAGATACTTTGGTACATGTTTCACTCGACGAAAGTAACGAAATATGTTACTTTGCCGCAGTAGTTCGTTTGACCGAGGAACCATATGCTTGCCAGTCAATTCATTACGGACCTGATCTCACGGGGACGCTATTGCTTTGCCACCAAAGAAGCGGTTCAGGTTTTGGGCACCGGCATGATCGCCGCCCGTGCAGCGCTCCGCCGTCTGCGGCAGAAGGGCGAACTTGCCTCACCTTGCAAGGGATTTTTCATCATTGTCCCTCCGGAGTATAGGTCTGCCGGTTGCCTTCCCGCCGATCATTTCATTCCCTCTTTGATGGAGCATCTGCACGAAGGGTACTATGCCGGCCTGCTCAGTGCGGCTGAGTATCATGGGGCGGCGCACCAGCGCCCCCAGGTATTTCAGGTCGTCGTGGCACGGAACAAACCCGAAATCGTCTGTGGCAAAGTCCGGATACGATTTATCGCCAGAAAGAATATGGAAAAAATACCGACGTTAGATTTCAAGACCCCACGGGGCTATGTGAAAATATCCACGCCGGCGGCAACGGCCTTTGACCTAGTCGGTTACTTTCATCATGCGGCAGGGTTGGATAATGTGGCTACCATCTTGGCGGAACTCGCCGAGCGTATTGACGCCAAAGAGCTGGTCGCCATAGCGGCGCTTTCTCCCATCGCCTGGGCGCAACGACTCGGTTATCTGCTCGATCTGGTGGGTGCTGAAGATATGACCGGGGATTTGGCGGACTATATCTCCCTCAAGAAACCGGTGCCCGCACCCCTTGTGCCGTCCAAACCGTTCAGGGGGATCGACCAGTCGAAGCGGTGGCGGCTCCTGGTCAATGCCAGGGTGGAGGCGGAGGTTTGATTCCCCTGGATTTCATCTCCGAATGGAAGTGGAATGTCCACTGGCCAAAGAATGACCAGGTGGAGCAGGATCTGATCATCTGTCGGGCGCTGGTGGAGATATTCAACCATTCACTGCTTGCTGAAAATCTCGCTTTCCGCGGAGGGACGGCGCTTTTCAAGCTTTACCTGCCGCCGATGCGCTATTCCGAAGACATCGACCTTGTCCAGGTGCGCCCCGGCCCCATTGGCCCCGTCATGGATGCCCTGCAAGAGAAGCTCAATTCATGGCTGGGAAAACCCCGGCGAAAGCAATCGGAAGGCAGGAACACTCTAACCTACCGGATGGAATCGGAAGAAGGGACGCCGCTTAGGCTGAAAATAGAAATCAATTCACGCGAGCACTTTACTGTCTTTGGATACGATACGTTTAAACTTGATGTTCAATCCCGCTGGTTCTCTGGAAGCGCATCCATTTTGACCTATCAACTGGATGAATTGTTGGGCACCAAGGTTCGGGCGCTGTATCAACGGAGTAAGGGCCGAGATCTGTTTGATTTGTGGTTCGCGTTCACCAGTGCGCCTGTCCAACCGGAAAGGGTGGTCCGCTGTTTTCTGCAATACATGGCGCATGAGGGTCATAGGGTATCCCGGGCGGAGCTTGAGAAGAACCTTTCTGAGAAACTCAAGGATTCTAAATTTGTTGGAGATACCGGGCCTCTGTTGATTGCTGACAGTGGTTTTGATTATAAGGCAGCGGCAACACTGTTAATGAATCAACTACTGCCCCTGATTCCGGGCGAACCATGGCAAGGCAGTGCCCAGGAATAAGCTTCAGGTGATTGCAAGGTGTGGAGGAGATATGACCGGGACTATACCGATATTGTGGAAGACATAGCATGAGCGAAGAACCCGCTTACCAGCCGCCTTACACCATCACCTCAGAGATGCTGAGCCTGGTTGCCCGAATCAGCGAGGTTGTCGGGCGACTGAACGTGCTCACCGAGCAGGTCAGGGCGCTGCGACTGCAGCGAATCAGCCGTATCCGTACCGTTCGCGGTTCACTGGCCATCGAGGGAAACACGTTGAGCGAAGCTCATATCACCGCTATTCTGGACGGGAAACGTGTGATCGCCCCGCCCCGTGAGGTGCAGGAGGTGCGAAACGCGCTGGTGGCCTACGACCACTTTGAGTACTGGCAAGCGGAAGCGGAAAAGGACCTGCTGGAGGCGCATCGCCTGCTGATGGCGGGATTGATCGACGAGGCCGGCATGTACCGGCGTGGCGGTGTGGGCGTGATGGCGGGCAGGCGAGTGATCCACATGGTGCCCCCGGCGGACCGGGTGCCCCAACTGATGAGCGACCTGTGCCGCTGGCTGGCTACAACCGATGCCCATCCGCTGATTGCCGGATCTGTCTTTCACTATGAGTTCGAGTTTATCCACCCTTTTGCCGACGGCAACGGCCGTTTGGGGCGGTTGTGGCAAAGCCTGATTCTGACCCGATGGAACCCACTGTTTGCCAATATTCCGGTGGAAAGCCTGGTGTTCGAGCATCAGTCCGAGTATTACCAGGCGCTACAGGAAAGCACGAACCGGACCGATTCCGCACCGTTTATTGCCTTCATGCTCCGCATGATCCTGGATGCCATAACCACTACCGCCCCCCAAGTCACCCCCCATGTCACCCCCCAAGTCGGCGAGCTGCTTTTAGCGCTCCAGGGAGAAATGAGCCGCGAGGCGCTGCAAGCCACTCTCGGCCTGCAGGACCGCAAATCCTTTCGTGAGCGTTATCTAAGACCGGCCCTGGTGGATGGGTTGATTGAAATGACTATCCCCGACAAGCCGAACAGCCGTTTGCAGAAATACCGTCTGACCGATAGAGGCCGCCAGTGTCCGGCAGGGCAACGGAAGAATGACGACAAGTAAATTGCCTCAACCTTCCAAAAAGGCATTTGAAGACCATAAGAGCGGTTGGGTGCCCCTTCGGATGTGAAACATTTTTTACTGACAAAGGAGCTTCCTTCCCAGCCGACAGGCCCTTTTCCTGCCCCCCGCGCCGATCTCCTGACGCTGGGCGCGGGCCGACAGACTGACCAAAAGGACCCCCACCGTCCGGGCGCCGGGGATGTCCGCGGCGTTCTTCAAGCGGACGACCATCGTGGTCGTCAACCGGGACAGCAAGGCCGGCGGCGGTGGCAAACCGGATCGTCTCCCTGCTTTCCCGTAGCCCTTTTCCCCTTGCTCATGAACTTCCCTGCCCCAAAGCCTGCCTCTTTCTCAAGGGCAAATTATCGGAATTCCGATAATTTCAACTTTTCCGATTAAGCATATAATCTTGATATTAATCAGTAATTGCAAATTGCGAACCTTGCTCTCCCTCCTCCCGCGCATCAAAACACCGGCGAACCAGGCGACGTGCCGGCGGGGGGAAAACAGTGCGGGATGGTCCTCCACATAGCTGACCCTCAAGATCGATGAATTCATAAAAAACCCTCATGCCCCGTGGAGCACCACGAAGCATGAAAATGGAATTTTCATAGTAAGTCATGATGGAAACGACGAAGTAAAAAGATCCAGAGGCAAGGCGCGCGAATCCTGAGGAATGAGGCGTCGAAGGAGGGGATTTGATCCGGAAGCCCGAAGGAATCGGAACGTGTCCCCGGATAACTTCGCAGTGACGAAGGATGAAGCGCAACGCCGCATATGGACTTTTTACGATATCGTCAAGATGAACGGCAGCGCCGGACCCTTGAACAGCGCCCCGGCATTGCTCCGCCACTGTTCCTCCTTCTTAGAATTTGAAATTACCGAAATTTGATGCCCGGACCGGCTGCAAGAGGGCAACCTCAAAGGCCAGCGCCAGGGCATCGCGACAATCCTTCAGGGGCAGGGTCCCATCGTTGAAGAGGCGCGCCTCCATATAGAAAGGATGGGCTTCCCGATCGTATTTGGCGATCATCATCCGGCGGAATTTTTCCGCCGCCGCCTCATCCATTTCTTCACCCCGCTTTTTCCGGTTCACCCGCTCCAGGCTGGTTAGGATGAAGCCTGCCGTGTCGCCTGACATAACCGAGGTCCTCGCCCGCATGGTGGCGAAGATAAAAAGAGGATCGAAGGTACGGCCACACATGCCGAAATTCGCCGCGCCGTGGTCCGGACCGATGATCCATTGGATACGGGGCACTTCCGCGCAGGCGCAGGCCCGCACCATGCCGGAACCGTACTTGCCGATGCCGGCGTATTCTTCCGCGGCGCCGACCATGTAACCGGGGGAATTCTGGATATAGAGGATGGGTATCTTCATGGTGCAGCAGCGTATGACCCACTCGATGGCCTTCCTTGCCGAATCGACGAAGATGACGCCGTTATTGTTGCTTGCGATGACGCCCACGGGGATCCCCTTCAGGAAGATCTTCCCACAGACGATGTTATCACCCCGTCCGGGGTTGTAATTACGTTTATACTCGCTGAAATAGCTGTCATCGGCGATGGCCGCCAGGACTTCCCGGACGTTGATCCCCTTGGAGACCTCCTTCGGCAGCACCCGATAGAGATGGTCGGCGGGAACTTTCGGAGGGGCGGGCCGGCGCCTGTCGATGTAAAGCGTCTGCCCCGGATCGAAGGCCAGCAGCTCCCGGAGTTTTTCGATGCCTTCATCCTGGGACTTCACAAAATGGTCGGCGCCGCCGGAAATGGAGGTGTGAACCCTGGCGCCTCCCAGATCCTCCATGGAAACCGTTTCCCCGATCGCCGATTTCACCATGGGCGGACCCCCGAGAAATGAATAGGACATCCCGTCGATCATGATGGATTCACAGGCCAGATAAACTATGTAGGCGCCTCCCGCCGTGTTGCCCCCGGTGCTTAAGGTGTATTGCTTGAGGCCCTTGGCGGACATGCGGCACATATTGTAAAAGAAGTGACCGAACTGGTTCCGACCCGGGAAGATCCGATCCTGAAGGGGAAGATAAGCCCCCGCCGAGTCGGCGATATAAACGAAATTCAGGCCGCACTTTTCGGCGATTTCCTGGGCGCGAAGATGCTTTTTACAACTGATGGGATAGTAGGCCCCGGCGGTGACGCGGCTGTCATTGGCGAGAATCATCACCCAATTGCCGTGGATCTTCCCGATCCCCGTGACGAGACCACCTGAGGGAACATCTTCCACGCCCTCGTAGCCGATGCCGAATCCGGCGCCCCTGCTTAACTCGAAGAACTCCGTCTCCGGATCGATGAGTTGGCTAATGAGCCGGCGGGGCGGTTTCTTCCCCTGTTTTGCCAGCCGTTGGTTCTGCACATCGCCGCCCGGGTTGCCGGCCCTCTCCCAAAGGTCGTAAATCTTCTCCTCCTCGACCAGCCAGTGGCGGCGATTCTCTTCATAAGCCGCTTCTTTCTTCTGCATCCGGGACAGCTTCTTTTCCGATGTATCGGCCATTGGTCTTGCTCCTTTCATTCCCATCCGGTCAATGGCGAAGGCGTTATCACTATCAGTCTTTTTTTTCACAACGGCTTTTTCCGCAAAAGAGTTTCCTCACGCAAGAAACCACGGATTCCCCCTGCTATATCCTGATTTATCATACTCTTCATAATCGGCTTATTTCCTTTATCTCCGAAAAGTTATTGATTGTCAAGGCAGTCTGAAGCCGGTGTCCGACGCCGGTGTTTTTTCCGGACACATTACGCAAGATCATTGAAGTGGAAGCGCTTCGCCTGCCGCGATTGCGCACCCCTCTTGAATGCGCCGTTGGCAGACGCCAAATCAGCATAAGAGATTAAGGAGAAACTTCTTCGTTGTCATCGCTATATTTCGGTAAGAATGGTTGGGAAATTATTGAGGATCAATAACACTTAACCTTATGTTATAATTATTAAATAACCTTAGTGTTGTATTTAATTGAGGAAATAGCGATTACACGCAAATAGATATACATATCAAGCAATTACCACTCCTCCGCTCCTATACGGTTTCTGGCGGCCCTATATCGAGCAGGTGATCCATAGGTATCTTGACTGCGGCGATCCGCACAACGGCTTTGCCCGTGTCAAATGTCACGACTGCGGCCATGAGTATTTACTGGCCTTCTCTTGCAAGCGCCGCCA
>JAKQIZ010000052.1 GCA_029561465.1 Deltaproteobacteria bacterium
TTACGGTGGTGTCACCGGGCGAACTTATACCCCAAGCCCCGAACGGTAAGGATATATTCCGGATTTTCCTTGTCCTTCTCGATGGCGGCCCGGAGGCGGCTGACGTGGACATCCACGGTGCGGGGCTCCACGAAGGTTTCGTCGCCCCAGACCCGATCCAGGAGTTGATCCCGGGAATACACCCGGCCGGGATGGCGGGTGAAGAAGGTCAGCAGGCGATATTCCGTAGGTCCCAGTTCAATCTTTTTTCCCGCCACAGCGACCTTACAGGCGGCATAATCCAAGAAGAGGTCGCCGGCGGCAAAGGTCTCCGCCGTCTCCGCCGGCTCCGCCTCCCGGTGGGGCCGGGACTCCGAACGGCGCAATACCGCCCGGACCCGGGCCGTCAGTTCCCGGATGCTGAAAGGTTTCGTCATGTAGTCATCCGCCCCCATTTCCAGGCCGACAACCTTGTCTGTGTCCTCCCCTTTCGCCGTGAGCATGATGATGGGGATCGCCTCCGTCGCCCGGTCTCTTCGCACCGCCCGGCAGACGTCCAGCCCCTTGATCCCGGGAAGCATCAGGTCCAGGATCATCAGCGCCGGTTTTTCCGCCCTGATGATCGCCAGGGCCGTCTCCCCATCGCCGGCTTTCCTGATTTCATAGCCCTCCAGGGCCAGATTGTAAGCGATCAGCTCGACGATATCCGTTTCGTCATCGACGACGAGGATTCGTTTCCGTTCCCAGACCAATGACGGACCTCCTTTCTTTCCCGGCAATTTATATCGCCTAAAAAACAAATCCACGCAAGCGAAAAGCGGCCCCATTGGCGGGGCAACTATTTATTTTCTTTTACATATGCCGAAAACCGGTTGCATTTTCAAGAGCAATCCTATAGATGATTCAGCAAATTGCTGGTGGTTGATCTCCGACGACGCCGGACGTGCCACGATCATGGTCGTCATTAGATTCGGCAATCAATAACCGGAACCACCGGGAGGAAACGGCGATGCGACTCATTCCGAGGGAAGAAAAGTTTTACGACCTCTTCGAAGAACTGGCCGACAAGATCGACGAAGGGGCCAAGCTCTTTCTCGATATGCTCCACGACTACGATTCCTTCGCCACCCGCCTTATCAAGCTCAAGGAACTGGAGCACGAGGCCGACGTCATCACCCACCGGACCTACGAAAAGATGCACAAAACCTTCCTCACTCCCCTGGATAGGGAGGACATCTACGCCCTGGTAAACAAGATGGACAGCATCCTGGACATGACGGAAGCGGCGGCGATCCGCATGTCTCTTTACAAAATCAAGTACCCGTCGCCGGAGCTCCTGGAACAGGCGAAACTACTCAACGTCGCCACGGAAAAGGTAAAAAAGATCATCCAGGGACTACGGGACATGAAAAACGCTCCCATGATCCTGGAGGCCTGCGTGGAAATCAACACGATTGAGAACGCCGGGGACCAGATCCTCCGCACGACCATGGCCAAGCTCTTTGAAACCGAAACGGATCCCATCGAACTCATCAAATGGAAAGAGATCTTCGAACGCTTCGAAGAAACTCTCGATGTCTGCGAAGATGTCTCGAACATCGTGGAAGGCATCGTCTTAAAAAATGGCTAGCACCAACCCCGACGAGCCTTCCCGCACTGGTTCTTTGCTGATACATAAATGATTGATTCACTCGGATTCGTAATTTTCCTCGTTGTCATCGCCCTGGCTTTCGACTTCATCAACGGTTTTCACGACGCCGCCAATTCCATTTCCACAGTAGTCTCCACCCGGGTCCTCTCCCCCCGTTTCGCGGTGATGTGGGCAGCGTTTTTCAATTTCGCCGCCATCTTCATCATCGGCACTCCGGTGGCCAAGACCATCGGCGTCGGGATCATCCATCCAGACATCATGGACAATTACGTTATTTTCGCCGCTCTGGGCGGTGCTATCATCTGGAATCTTACCACCTGGTATCTTGGCCTGCCCAGCAGTTCCTCCCACGCCCTCATCGGCGGCCTGATCGGCGCTGGCGTGCTGAAGGCCGGCATCGGGACACTGGTCTGGGGGGGCATCGTGAAAACCGCCCTTTTTATCTTTTTATCCCCCAGCATCGGCATGATCCTGGGACTGGGCATGATGACCCTAGTCCTGAATCTCAGCCGGAATTCCAACGTCACCCGTTCCATTAAACTCTTTCGTAAACTTCAGCTATGCTCCTCGGCAATCAACAGCCTCGGCCACGGGATGAACGATGCCCAGAAGACCATGGGCATCATCGCCATCATTCTCTACAGCAAGGGGCTCATCGGCCCGGTTTTTCACATCCCCTTCTGGGTCGTCTTCAGTTGCTACACCGTCATCGCCCTGGGAACCATTAGCGGCGGGTGGAGAATCGTGAAGACCATGGGCACCAAGATTACCAAGCTTCAGCCCATCGGCGGCTTCTGCGCCGAAACCGCGGCGGCCATCTCCATTATCGGCGCCTCTCTGGGAGGCATCCCCGTCAGCACCACCCATACCATCGCCGGGGCCATCATGGGGGTGGGGGCCACGAAAAGGCTGACGGCGGTACGTTGGGGAGTGGCGGGAACGATCGTCTGGGCCTGGGTCCTCACCATCCCCATCGCCGCGATGATCTCCGCCGTGGTTTACAGCCTGAGCATCATCATGATCAGGTAGCGCCTGTCCTCATGCACCGGTTTTATCCACTTCCCGAGTAACGACAACCATACGTATTAATAAAAATAAACTTGAAGTATTGGAATATTTACGGTAATTGGTTTAGCGTTCGAAGGGCCATTCTCGGAGGTGTAACATGCAGGGCAAGATCTTCTGGCTGGGCCACGCCAGCATCCGCATCGAGGCGGATACGGTCATTTATATCGACCCCTGGAAGGTCAAGGGGGAACCCCGGGCGGATCTGATCCTGATCAGCCACGCCCACCATGATCATTTCTCCCCGGGAGACATCAAAAAACTGCGCAAGAAGGACACGGTCATCGTCGGCCCCGCGGACTGCATCTCCCAACTGAAGGGCGACGTCCGGACCATGGCGCCGGGCGATGCCATTACGGTCGGCGCCGTGAAGATCGAGGCCGTTCCCGCCTACAATCCCCACAAGCCCTACCATCCCCAGGCCAACCGGTGGCTCGGGTTCATCCTGACCGTGGAAGGCAAGCGGATCTACTTTGCCGGAGACACCGATCTCATCCCCGAGATGAAGGGCATCCGGGTGGATATTGCCATCCTGCCCGTGGGCGGCACCTATACCATGACCGCCGCCGAAGCGGCCCAGGCGGCCGCCCTGATCCATCCGGAAGTCGCCATCCCCATTCACTGCGGCGACATCGTGGGAACTATGGAGGACGCCAAGGAATTCCACCGCCTTACCCCCGTCCCCGTGGAGGTGAAAACACCGTCATAAGGCGACGCCTTTCATATTTTTCAGTTCTTCACCCCATCCCCCTCCTGACCTCTCCCTTGAAGGGGGAGGAAGAGAGGCACCTTATACCAAATTGCCATAGCGGCGCCTTAAGACGAAAATGGGGAAATGGGGACGGTTCTCCTTTTTTTCCGGCTCTGGGAAAAATATGGGAAGTGTCCCCATATTAACGATAAAAAAAATACGACCTTGAACTTGACACGGAACATTTGATGTATATGTTATGCCGCGACATACCCAGGATATAAACAGCCACTAAAAATCTTAAATATATTTGGTGAAAGGAGAGGAAAGCATGAAGATCAGGCCATTGCAGGACAGAGTCATCGTGGAGCGCTTGGCGGAAGAGGAAAAGACCAAGGGGGGCATCATCATCCCCGATACGGCCAAGGAAAAGCCCATGGAGGGTAAGGTCATTGCCGCGGGAAAGGGTAGAGTCGCCGAAGACGGCAAACTCATTAAACTCGACGTCAAAGCGGGCGACAAGGTCCTTTTCAGCAAGTATGCCGGGACGGAAGTGAAGATCGACGGCAAGGAATACCTCATTATGCGCGAAGACGACATTCTCGGCGTCATCGAAGGCAAGTAAAACCTGACTAAGGAGGATTAAATACATGGCAGCAAAGATAATTCAGTACGATGAAGAGGCGAGGAAGTCGATCCTCAAAGGCGTCAACACCTTAGCCGACGCCGTAAAGGTCACCCTCGGCCCCAAGGGCAGAAACGTCATTCTCGACAAGTCCTTCGGTTCCCCCACCGTCACCAAGGACGGCGTCACCGTAGCGAAAGAGATCGAGTTGGAAGACAAGTTTGAAAACATGGGCGCCCAGATGGTCCGGGAAGTCGCCAGCAAGACGAGCGACGTCGCCGGCGACGGTACGACCACCGCTACGATCCTGGCCCAGGCCATTTACCGCGAAGGCGCCAAGACCGTGGCCGCGGGGAGCAACCCCATGGACGTGAAGCGCGGCATCGACAAGGCTGTGGAGGCCGTAGTCGCCGAACTCCGCAAGCTCAGCAAGCCCACGAAGGACCAGAAGGAGATCGCCCAGGTCGGCACCATCTCCGCCAATAACGACGAAGGCATCGGCGGCATCATCGCCGAGGCTATGGGCAAGGTCGGCAAGGAAGGCGTCATCACCGTCGAAGAAAACAAGGGTTTGGAAACGGAACTGGACATCGTGGAAGGCATGCAGTTCGACCGCGGCTATCTCTCCCCCTATTTCGTCACCAACGCCGAGAAGATGGAAGTCAGTCTGGAAGATGCCTTCATTCTCATCAATGAGAAAAAGATCAGCAGCATGAAGGACCTCCTCCCCATCCTCGAGCAGATCGCCAAGATGGGCAAGCCCCTCCTCATCATCGCCGAGGACGTGGAAGGCGAAGCCCTGGCGACTCTGGTCGTCAACAAGATCCGCGGCACCCTCCATGTGGCCGCCGTCAAGGCCCCGGGCTTCGGTGACCGCCGTAAGGCCATGCTGGAAGACATCGCCATCCTCACGGGCGGCAAGATGATCTCCGAGGACATGGGATACAAACTGGAAAATGCGAAACTCGAGGA
>JAKQIZ010000124.1 GCA_029561465.1 Deltaproteobacteria bacterium
TCTTCTTCAAGAAAAACAAGTGGCACTACGTACCGAACTGGGAGCATCTCATCGCCTGGAGTACGGCGAATTCCAAGAAGTTCCCCTTCACCTATCCGTCCTGGCGGGGGAAGGTGGATTACAGCATCCGGATGATCCCCCAAGCGGAGGACTTGATGGGACGGACCCTGTTCATGGCCATCCCCATCAAGATGGCAGCGGAAAGGCTGGGGCAGCTTCAGGAGGGAATCGCGAAAGCGGCGCGGAGGATGTGACGGGAGGGGTGACGGCCTGCCGTCATGAGCGTTATAAGGTCTTTATTAGAAACAGTGTCAGAGGAGATGCAGGCATGATCGTGGTCACCGGCGGCGCCGGATTTATCGGCAGCTCCTTCATATGGAAGCTCAACCGGCAGGGAATCGAAGACATCGTCATCGTCGATAGGCTGGGTTCTTCGGAAAAGTGGAAGAATCTCGTCAACCTGCGTTATATCGAATACATCCACAAAGACGACTTCCTCCAGATGGTCTATGCCGATCAGGTCCCCTTCACCACCCGGACGGTCGTTCATCTGGGGGCCTGCTCCTCCACCACGGAACGGGACGCCGATTATCTCTGGCGGAACAACTATCTCTACTCCTGCCGCCTCGCTGACTGGTGCGTCCGGAGCGGCATCCGGTTCATCTACGCCAGCTCCGCCGCCACTTACGGGGACGGCGCCCGGGGCTTCTCCGACGCCGACGACATCACCCCCACCTTGAAGCCCATCAATATGTACGGCTATTCCAAGCAGGTCTTCGACCTCTGGGTCCTGAAGCGGGGCCTGGAGACGACCGTCGCCGGGCTGAAATTCTTCAATGTCTTCGGCCCCAACGAGTACCACAAGGGCGACATGCGGAGCGTCGTCCACAAGGCCTTCGGTCAGATCAAGGCCTCGGGGAGGGTCCGGCTCTTCAAGTCCAACCGCCCCGCCTATGCCGATGGCGGTCAACTGCGCGATTTCGTTTATGTAAAGGACTGCGTGGAGGTGATGTGGTGGCTCTTGGAAAACCCGGGCGTGGGCGGGATCTTCAATGTGGGCACCGGCAAGGCCCGGACCTGGAACGACCTGATGCGGGCCACCTTCGCGGCCATGGACCTGCCGGAGCGGATCGAATACATCGACATGCCCCCCGGGCTGGAAGAACAGTACCAGTATTTTACCGAGGCGCGGATGGAAAAGCTGTCCGCCGCGGGCTGCCCCGTGGCCTTTCGCTCCCTGGAAGACTCTGTGCGGGATTATGTGACGGGCCACCTGCGGCAGCCCGACCCGCATCTTTAACAATTGACGGATAATCCCCAATTTTCTAACATTACCGAACCGCCCAGAGAAAATTACCATAAATACGCCTAATGACTTTTAACAACTTCTCTCACAAGATCGTCTGTATCATCCCCTCCCGGTACGAATCGTCGCGGTTCCCCGGCAAGCCCCTGGCGGATCTCCTGGGTAAGCCCATGATCCAGCATGTTTACGAGCGGGTCAAAAAGTCGGAGCTGGTTTCCGTCGTTGCCGTGGCCACGGACGACCGGCGGATATACGATGCCGTCACGGCCTTCGGCGGCCGGGCCGTATTGACGGCGGCGGTCCACCCCTCGGGAACGGACCGGATTCACGAGGCGGCCACGCTCCTGGGGCTGGCCGATGAGGACATCGTCGTGAACATCCAGGGGGATCAGCCCCTCTTCAACCCCATCCAGATCGAGGAGGTGGCGCGGCCCCTCCTGGATGACCCGGCCATCCCCATGTCCACCCTCATCTATCGCATCGTCCGGGAGGAGGAAATCGGCCACCCGAACGCTGTGAAAACGGTCTGCGATCAACGGGGCTTCGCCCTCTATTTTTCCCGGGCCACGGTCCCCTTTGTCCGGGACCGGGACAAAACGGCGGACTATTACAAACACCACGGGATCTACGCCTACCGGCGCCATTTCCTCCGGACCTTCGCGGCACTGCCGGTGGGAAGGCTGGAACGTCTGGAGGCCCTGGAACAGCTCCGGGCCCTGGAATACGGCTACAAGATAAAGGTTGTCGAAACCGCTCACGATTCCGTCGAGGTGGACACCCCGGCGGAACTGGCCCGGGTCCGTCAACTACTGCTTCAGGCAAAAAAATGAAGCCGGGCGCAAAAAACCATCCCCACTCAGCCCTCTTTTTAAAGGGGATGGTTTTTGAGACTTATTGCCGAATCGTCAACTTTTGAGGGCAGGAGTTTTGATAACTCAAGAAATCATAGAGGTTTTCTTAAATTATGGTCGACCTTGAATACCTGAAAAGAATCAACTTGGTTTCCATCCCGAGAATGCAACAGTTTCTGGGAACGTTCATGCTGGGACCAAATTACAATATCTTCCAAAAAGTTGATATTGTTCTGGAAAATATCGAAAATATCCCCCCGGGCGAAAACGTCATCTTTGCCATGAACCACACCGACCGGTTCAACTACTGGCCTTTCCAGTATAAGCTATGGCGGCTGAAAAGGTACAACTGGACGACGGTCTGGGTGAAGGGCAAGTATTACCGGAACAAGTGGCTCGGCAAGGGACTGGATTCGTGCAACCTCATCCCTGTGCCCTCCCTGGGATATTTGATCGAAGAATTTTATACCCAAAAATACGCCCGGCGGATTGACCGGGATCTCTACCGACGGGTCCGAGACGCCATTGACGGCAAAGACGAGGGGACGGAGGTCCATGCCGCCAACATCGCCGAAACGAACCGTCTTTTCGGCGGGGACTTCATCGTGTTCATCCGGGACTTTTACGAACGGATCATGGCGAAGGTAGCGGATTTGACCCGGATCGCCCTTTTCGAACGGGGGCTGAGTCTCATCATCTTCCCCGAGGGAACCCGGGGAACCCAGTTGGGAGAGGGGAAGACGGGGATCGCCCAGGTAGCCCTCCACACCGGGAAAACGGTCGTGCCCGTCGGCTGCAACAATTCCGATCAGGTATACCCCGACAGCCTTCCCTTCGCCCGCACGGGCCGGATCGTCTATCGCGTCGGGAAGCCCCTTTCCATTGCCGACCGCCTCCGGCCATTCCGCATCGAGGAGCCTTTCCAGCTTCTGTCCCGGTCTTCCCAGCAGCAGTATAAAGAACAGTTTGAAGGGGCAACGAACGTCATCATGGAAAGCATCAATGAGCTCCTCGATGAGAACTACCGGCGCTGAGAGGTGAAGCGGGTCCATCCGCGGGCGTTTTCACACAAAACCCATCCCCACCTTGGTCCTCCCATTGAAGGGGAGGAAGATGATTAGCGAATTAAGTAAGGCATATAGGAACGAATTTTTAGGTGGAAGGAAACTTGTGCCTGCATGGCGGTGACGACCCCGAGCAAGAGCCCCTCCGGGCGCTCCGGGAAGGAGCGACGGCACTGGGCGTCTCTCTCGAAGCGGCGGAACTGCGCCGTTTCGCCACCTATGAGGAAGAGCTGCTCCGGTGGAACCGCCTGGTCAGCCTCGTGGCGGTGAAATCGCCGCTAGATATAGCCGTCAAACATTTCCTCGATTCCCTCTCCCTCCTTCCTCATCTCCCCAGAGAGGAGGGCCTGCGCCTCCTTGACATCGGCACGGGGGGAGGTTTTCCGGGCCTGCCCCTGAAGATCGTCCGTCCGGAAATTGAGCTACATCTCCTGGAAATATCAAGAAAAAAGGTTTCTTTTCTCCGGGAGGCAGTCCGTAAACTCGGCCTCACCGGGGTAGAAGTCATCCACGAGCGGGTGGAGGCGGTGATACGGGCGGGCCTGCGGGCGGGAGCCTACGATGCCGTGGTGTCCCGGGCCGCCTTTCCGACGGCGGAGCTCCTGGCGATGGGCGCCCATTTTCTCCGCCCCGGAGGTCTGCTGCTGGTCATGCGCGGGCCCCGAAAACTTGAGGAACCGGCCGTATCTCAAGATCTATACCAAGAAAAAGCCGTGTCGTTTCGCCTTCCCGTCCGGGGCTATCCCCGGATGATAATCATCTTTCGGAAGGCCGCAGCGACGCTAAAATCCGCCCTCCCGCCCGCTCAATAAATAATTCAATCATTACAACAATTTAAATTATGCTTTTTTCTAAAAAATGGCTTCCAAAATAGTTCGTTTTGTGGTAGTCTTCGCTTCAATAAGTCAAGATATAAGTCCTGGAAAAAACTTAGTAAAATAATGCGTAAAATCATCGGCATCGCCAATCAGAAAGGCGGGGTGGGAAAGACCACCACGGCCATCAATCTAGCCGCTTCCCTGGCCACGGCGGAGCGGCGCACCCTTCTTATCGATTGCGACTCCCAAGGCAACGCCTCCACCGGAGTCGGGATGGAAAGGAGCGCCATCCGGGAACGGAACATCTACCACGGCCTGCTTGGCCAGTGTTCCTTGGAGGAGATCATCCGCAGGACCTCTCTCCCCTTTCTCAGCGTGGCGCCGGCGGACCAAAACCTTGTCGGGGCGGAAGTGGAATTCGTGACCATGGCCAACCGGGAGAAGCGGCTGCGACGCCTCCTTGATGATTTAACTGATGATTATCAATATATTATAATCGATTGTCCCCCGTCCTTGGGCTTTTTGACCATCAATGCCCTGGCGGCGGCGGACAGTCTCATTGTCCCGCTCCAGTGTGAATACTTCGCCATGGAGGGCCTCGGCAATCTCCTCAACACCGTCCGGCTCGTCCGCCAGAGCTTCAACCCGGACCTGAATATCGGGGGGATACTCCTAACCATGTTCGACGCCCGCAACCTGCTGTCGCACCGGGTAAGCGAGGATGTGCGGAAGCACTTCGGCCGCCTGGTCTTCGATACCGTCATTCCCCGGAATGTGAGGTTGTCGGAGTGTCCGAGCCACGGACTCCCCATTATCCTTTACGATATCAAATCCCGGGGCGCCGCCGCCTATATGGAGCTGGCCCGGGAAATCATGCAGAACGGGAGGCTGTAATGTCCGCAAAACCGTCCCTCGGCAAAGGGCTCGGGGCGATCTTCCCCGATCTTCTCAAAGGGCTGGAGAACAAACCCGCCTTCATCATGTGCGGAATCGAGGAACTCACCCCGAACCGTTTCCAGCCCCGCAAGTCCTTTCCGGAGAAAGAGCAACAGGAACTTGTCAATTCCATTAAGAAAAGTGGCATAATCCAGCCGATAGTCGTCCGGAGGAGCGAACAAGGTTACGAGATCATCGTTGGCGAAAGGAGATGGCGGGCCGCCCAGCAGGCCGGTCTTAAAGAGGTGCCGATCATCATTCGCGGCGCCGAGGATCAGGAAATAGCGGAATTGTCCCTCATCGAGAATCTCCAGCGGGAATCCCTGAATCCCATCGAAGAAGCGGAGGCCTACCAGATCCTTACCGGCCGATTCGGCCTCCTCCAGGAGGATATCGCCGCCCGGATCGGCAAGGACCGCTCCACCGTGGCCAATACCCTGCGGTTGTTGAAGCTGCCGGGGGAGGTGAAAAAGGCCCTCGCTGCCAAGACGATCACGAGCGGCCATGCCCGGGCCCTTCTTTCTCTGGTGGACGCCGCTCTCCAGTTGCAGGCCCTGAAGTTGATCCTGGATAGAGACCTCAATGTCCGGGGGACGGAAAAGCTCGTGGCCCACATGAAGAAATCCGCGGCGAAAACGACGGGAAAGACGAGAAAAAAAGACGTCTATATCCTCGATATGGAAAGACAGCTCACCGAGCGGCTCATGGCGGCGGTGCATATCCGGCCGGGCCAGAGATCGGGAACCATCGAGATCCGTTTCGCCTCTGGAGACGAATTGAATCGTATCTTCAGATTGCTTAACGAAATAGGTACGGCATAGAAACGTAAATCATCAACATGTGTTTACAAAGTTGTTGACAAGGGGCAGGAAATTTGGATCATAAGTGGAAAGAAGTATATAATATAATTAAAGAAAATCTTAATGAACATAATTTCGAAACCTGGATAAAACCCCTCAAGATTATGTTCATGGATGAACAGAACGTCCGCTTTTCCGTACCCAATCGTTTCTTTCGGGACTGGGTGATGGAAAACCACTACGAGGTGATCGCCGATTCCTTCCGGGCGGCGACGGGACGTTCGTACCATGTCGATTTTGTCGTCACCCAGGAAAAGAAACCCTCGGAAAAGGCCATTCTCGTTTCCGGCGCGGACCGGGAGAACAAGCCGCCCCAAAAAAGCGCCCGCGGTAAGCTTTCGACCTCCCTCAATTTTAAATACACCTTCGAGCGTTTCGTCATCGGCGCCTCGAATCAGTTTGCCCACGCCGCTGCCATGGCCGTGGCGGAGCAGACGGAACAGACCGCCAAGAGCTATAATCCCCTGTTCATCTACGGGGGGGTCGGACTGGGAAAGACCCATCTTCTCAATGCCATCGGCCTCAAGGCCCTCGATCTCGCCCCCCATCTGAACATCGTTTATGTCTCCGCAGAATCCTTCATGAACGAGCTGATCAAATGCATCCGTGACGACAAGATGCCGGGTTTCCGGGACAAGTATCGCAATATCGACTGCCTGCTCATGGACGACATCCAGTTCATCGCCGGCAAGGAAAGGACCCAGGAGGAATTTTTCCATACCTTCAACACCCTCCACGATGCGGGCAGGCAGATCGTCGTCACCAGCGACAAGTTTCCCAAGGAAATACCCAATCTGGAAAACCGGATCCGCAATCGCTTCGAATGGGGTCTCATCGCCGACATCCAGCCGCCGGACATCGAGACCAAGGTTGCCATCATCGAAAAGAAGGCCAGCGAAAACAACATCCACCTGCCGGCAAACGTGGCTTATTATATCGCCTCCAACGCTGAGTCGAATATCCGGGAGATGGAGGGATTCCTCCTGAGGATCGTAGCCTACTCCTCTCTCAAACGCCGGGAAATAGACATCGACCTGGTACGGGAAGTCCTCAAGCACATGATCCGCACCAACACCCGAACGGAGTTATCCATCGACGACATCATCAAGGTGGTGAGCGCCAAATACGGCGTGAAGAGCTCCGATATCAAATCGCACAAGAAAAACAAAAACATTGTGGCGGCAAGGCAGATGTGCATGCACCTGGCCAGAAAGTTCACCAATTGCTCCTTTCCCGACATCGGCGCACGGATCGGCGGTCGCGACCATTCCACGGTTATCTACGCCTGCAAAAAAATAGGCATGTTGATGGAGGCCGATGTGAAGCTGAAAAACCTCAGTGAGGAAATCGAAGAGGCATTGAACAACATCCATTAACGCGGTCGTCAAGAAGTTATCGACAGATAGAAATCACTGAGAAAGGCGGAAAAAAAGAGTTTTTTGTTTTCTTACCCCTTTTGGACAGGTCTTACTACTGGTTCTGTTTTTTAAAGATATAAAAAAATAAATAAAAGAGGAAAGGAGTCAAGGATGGAATTTCACATTGGCAGAAATACCTTCCTGGAAGGAGTGCAAAAGACCCTTGGAATCGTGGAACGGAAAACGACCATCCCGATTTTGAACAATATCCTTATCCGTACGGAGGACGGGCGGATCAAGATCGTGGCCACGGACCGGGAGATAGGCCTTATTGCCCGGTATGAAGCCCGGATAGAGGTTCCTGGCGACATAACCCTCTCGGCGAAGAAACTATATGAAATGATTAGGGAAACTCAGGGAGAAACCATCCATTTCCTGAAAAATGAACAGCACCAGGTGACGATGAGAAGCAATAAGGCGATTTACCGGATCCCGGGGCTGCCGGCGGATCAATATCCCCAGGTGGTGGAGGCGGACGACATTACCTTGTACAAGGTGTCCGGCGCGGTGTTGGCCGATCTGATCGGCAAGACGGCTTTTGCCGTGTCCACCGACGAGATCCGCATGAACTTGAACGGCATCTTCTTCGATACCGACGGCACCGGCGACAAGGTCCGCCTGAAGATGGTGGCCACGGACGGACACCGCCTGGCGGAGGCCCTGGGACCGGCCGGTTCCGCCGGCGGAATGACCTTGGAAAAAGGGGTGATCATTCCGCGCAAGGGGATGTTGGAGGTAAGGAAAATAGCGGAAGAGGAAGAGGAAGTGGAGATCGGCATCGACCACGGCATGTTCATCATGAAGAACAAGAATCTCACCATCAAGGTCAGTCTTATCGATGCCGAATATCCGGATTACCGCCGCGTGATTCCCGCGGAGAAGGGAACATTGCTGCAATTCAGCCGGGATAAGGTTCTTCACGCCCTGAGAAGGATGGTAGTAATCTCCAGCGAACGCTACAGCGGGGTAATTTTCAAGCTTGCCGACAACCTGATGGTGTTGAATTCGAATAATCCCGACGTAGGGGAGGCAAACGACGAGATCGAGGTCTCCTACGGCGGTGAAGAACTGTCCGTAAGCTACAATGTCCATTATCTGATCGACGCGATCGAGGCGGTGGATGAAGAAGAGGTAGGTTTTGAAATCAATGTGGGGATGAAACCTGGGGTGATCAGGGGAGTGGGCAACGACGATTATCTGTGTATCGTCATGCCCCTCAAGTTATAAGAATAGGAAATTATTTGTAAAATGGAAGAAGAAAATACAACGGTATCGGTAGTGACGGAACAGTACGGGGCGGACAGCATCAAGGTCCTGGAGGGACTGGAAGCGGTTCGCAAACGCCCGGCCATGTACATTGGCTCCACCGGCAAGGAGGGGCTTCATCACCTTGTTTATGAGGTTGTGGATAACAGTATTGATGAAGCCGGTGCCGGTTACTGCGACTTGATCACTGTTAGGATCAGATTGGACAACAGCGTCATGGTGGAGGACAACGGCCGGGGAATCCCGGTGGAAATCCACAAGACGGAAGGAGTTTCTGCGGCGGAGGTAGTCCTGACGAAATTGCACGCCGGGGCGAAATTTTCCAACGACAGCTACAAGATCTCCGGCGGCCTCCACGGCGTGGGCGTCTCGGTGGTCAATGCCCTTTCCTCGCGTCTCGATCTTGAGGTGCGCCGGGAAGGGCATGTCTATACCCAAGCCTACCGCCACGGCGTCCCGCTGGCCCCCCTGGAGATGGTTGGCAAGACCCGGGGCAGGGGCACCAAGGTTACCTTCAAGCCCAACGAGGAGATCTTCGAAGAAACGGAATTCAGCTTCGATATCCTGTCCAATCGCCTCCGGGAGCTGGCCTTTCTCAATTCCGGAGTCCGGATCGTCCTGTACGACGAGCGTACGGAAAAGCAGAACGAGTTTTACTACGAGGGAGGGATCGTCTCTTTCGTAGAGTATATAAACCGCAATAAACGGGTGCTCCACAAAAATCCCCTTTATGTGAGCGGTTCCCGGGAAGATTGCCAGGTCGAGGTGGCCCTCCAATACAACGACACCTATATTGAAAATATCTTTTCCTTTGCCAACAGCATCAATACCACGGAGGGCGGAACCCACCTGGTGGGATTTCGTTCCGCCTTGACCAGAGTGTTCAACAACTATGCGGAAAACAACAAGTTGCTGAAGGGAAAGGAGACCCTCAAGGGGGAGGACCTCCGGGAGGGACTGGCCTGCGTCATCAGTGTCAAGGTCAAGAATCCCCAGTTCGAGGGTCAGACCAAGACAAAGCTCGGGAACAGCGAGGTCAAGGGTTTGGTCGAGGGGATCGTCTATGAAAAGATCGGGACCTACCTGGAAGAAAATCCCCCGGTGGCCAAACAGCTCATCGCTAAATGCGTCGAGGCCTCCCGGGCCCGGGAGGCGGCCCGCCGGGCCCGGGAATTGACCCGACGGAAGAGCGCCTTGGAGGTGGGATCACTGCCGGGTAAACTGGCGGACTGCCAGGAGAAGGACCCGGCGCGCAGTGAACTGTATCTGGTTGAAGGGGATTCCGCCGGTGGTTCGGCCAAGCAGGGAAGAGACAGGAAATTCCAGGCAATCCTCCCGCTCCGCGGCAAGATCCTCAACGTCGAGAAGGCCCGTTTCGACAAGATGCTCCAGAGCGAGGAGATCCGGGTCATCATCACGGCCCTGGGGACGGGGATCGGTGATGGAGATTATGACATCAGCAAGGTACGTTATCATAAGATCATCATCATGTCCGATGCGGATGTGGACGGTCTTCACATCCGCACACTCCTTTTGACCTTCTTTTTCCGCCACATGCGGGAGCTTATCGAACGGGGCTATCTGTACATCGCCCAACCGCCGCTCTTCCGGATCGCCGACAAGAAGAAGGAGGTCTATATCCATAACGAGGAGAAGATGAAGGAGTATATCCTCGACAGCGGCGTCGGCAAGGCGAGCGTCATGGTCCGCAACAACGGCGGCACCTCCCTGTCCGGAAACCGCTTTCTCGCCCTGATCAAAAAGGCCATGCGGGCGGAAAGTGTCCTCGACAGGTTCGCTAAGGAGGGTAAGGACCGGGATATCGTTAGGATTCTCGCCGGTGATCCGTCCTTCTCCGATCATGACTTCCGTTTCCCCGACTCACTGGCGCGGGTGGCGAAACGCACCGCTATGGCCATGGGGGAAGAGAAGGCCTTCAGCTACACAGTGGAGGAGGATCCGGATCGGGGGGGGATGAAGATGGTCTTCAAAATCGCCAAAGACGGCATCGTCACGACCACCTGCATCGACCGCGACCTGTTTCACAACCTTAAATTTTCGGAACTGCGCGGCCTCCTCGGTAGTCTTAGCCCCCTCGGCGAGCCGCCCTATGAGGTCCGTCAGGAAGAGGGCGGTTTGGCGCAGGAACTGCCGTCATTATCGGAACTCATCGAATTCGTCATGAACACCGGAAAAAAATCCCTCTCCGTCCAGCGATACAAGGGTCTGGGGGAGATGAATCCCTCCCAGCTTTGGGAGACAACCATGGATCCAGAGAAACGGACCCTCCTGCAGGTCCGCGTTGACGACGCCGTAGTGGCCGATGAAATCTTCACCACCCTTATGGGCGACCAGGTCGAACCCCGCAAGGATTTCATTTACAAAAACGCCCTTTACGCCACCAATCTGGATCTGTAAAAGGGGACGGTTATCTTTTTGACCCGGCCGCGGAAAGGCGGACAAAACCGTTGCCGTTTACATCACTTTGTTCAGGAGCTGCATATAAATTATGGATGATCTCTTTCAGAAAAACCTGCCGGTCAATATCGAAGACGAAATGAAGAAGTCCTACATGGACTACGCCATGAGCGTCATCATCGGCCGGGCCATTCCCGACGTCCGGGACGGCCTGAAACCCGTTCACCGCCGGGTCCTCTTTGCCATGCACGAGATGGGGAACCGATGGAACCGTCCCTACAAGAAATCGGCGCGTATCGTCGGCGACATCATCGGCAAGTACCACCCCCACGGCGATCAGGCAGCCTACGACACCATCGTCCGCATGGCCCAGGACTTCAGCATGCGCTATCTCCTCGTGGACGGCCAGGGCAACTTTGGCTCCCTGGACGGCGACCCACCGGCGGCGATGCGTTACACCGAGATCCGTATGTCAAGGATCGCCGAAGAGATTCTGGCGGATCTCGAAAAGGACACGGTAGATTTCGCTCCCAATTACGACGAATCCCTTATGGAACCGCTGGTCATGCCGGCCAAGATCCCCACGATTCTTCTCAACGGCACCGCCGGCATCGCCGTGGGGGTGGCGACGAACATCCCCCCGCACAATCTCCAGGAGGTGGTCGATGGGACAATCGCCCTGATCCGTAATCCCGATCTGAGCATTGAGGAACTCATCGGCTACATCCCCGGGCCGGACTTCCCGACGGCGGGATTCATCAACGGCCGGGAGGGCATCCTCTCCGCTTACCGCACCGGCCGGGGGAGCATCCGGATCCGCGCCCGGGCCATGATCGAGCGCAACGCCCGGAACGACCG
>JAKQIZ010000127.1 GCA_029561465.1 Deltaproteobacteria bacterium
GCCAACGGCGATCGCCAGGCGGTCGTGAAAAAGATTTTCCAGGAGGATTACGAAGCTACCGGAGCGATTCTTCAGGATTCCCGGCCGTACCTGATCAACCTGGATGCCAAGGTGCGGGTGGTCGCTGAGGTCAGGTAATTCGAACTCCCCATGATATAGTTCTCCTCCGGGACAATCCATGATAACATCAAATTCGGAAAGAAAATCCCGGTCCTGAAATTGAATTATTCAATGAACATCATTTGAAGGATGTGTGAATAGGGGTTGTTTTATTCAAAGGTAAAAGTCAGGGAGCAAATCCCCTGGCGGGGCAGGCCTTTGACAGAGAAGTGGGCTTTTTCGAAAACTCTGAGCATGGGCGCATTGTCGATCAGTACATCGGCAGTAAAACCTCTAACGCCGCGTTCCTTGGCAATACGAATGAGCGAGGTGAGCAGGAAAGATGCGATGCCCAGGCCATGATAGTCTTCATCCACGATAAAGGCTATTTCGGCGTATGATTGGTCCATATCCTTCAAACGAATATAACGGGCTTCGGCGATGATCTTTTCCCGTTCCGCTTCCTCTATCACTACAACAATCGATATGACCGTTCTGTAATCAATATTGACATATTCCTGCATGCGGTCGTGCGGCATGGTTTTGATGGGATTGAAGTAGCGGTAATAAATCGCCTGCTCGGAGAACCGGTAGAATAAACGACGCATTTCATCTTCGTCCGATGGTTTGATCGCCCGGATACGGACGACCAAACCATTCTTGAAGGTGTGAGTGCAGGCGATATCTTCCGGATATAGATGCCCCGACTCGGGAAGATATATTTGATCGGCATAGAGGAATTTGGCTTCCTTTGCCTGCTGAATCAGATTCATTCTGTCATCCGGATGAGCGATGTCGATCAATGCTTGCGCACGCTCCCGAATCGTCCGTCCCGTCAGATAAGCCACGCCATACTCCGTTACGATCATATCCAGAGAGTCCCGGTTGGAAAACCGGTAGGGATAATCCACGATGGATAGGACGATATTTGATTCTCCTTTACGATTTCGGCTGGGTAGGGCAAAGAGCGTCCGACCATTTGTTGAAAGCGCCGCACCGGCAAAAAGCTCCTGCACGGCACCGCGACCGGCGATCACATTTCCCCGGCCCGCGTGCAGACCGATATCCCCCGTCAGATCCGCTTTTCTCGCCGGCAGAATCGCGATAAAGTTGCGGTTCGCCCCGATGTTCTTCGGCTCCTGTGTGACATCAATAGGTTGGAATTCCACCAGCGGGTTACGATCCAGCCACCGCATGAGTTCTTTGGTACCCAAGGCCGTTGAGGCCAGAGATTTTCCTGGGAAGAATGTCTTACAACGGTTCGTCACTGCGCCGCTTTCGATGATGTCCATCAGGGCATCGGTAAAAAACGGCGTATGAATTCCCAGGTTTTTTTTGTGGATTAGATGCAGTGCTAAGGCATCATAAAGCGGACCGATGGAAAATGAGAGACAGCTTCCATCCGGTACGACAGAGGTAACATACGCCGCAAGTTTATTATAAACCTGATCGACAGGCCACCGCTCCAGGTAAATAGGCGGTTCTGTTGCCATGACAAAAAAGTCGAATTCCTCGACGTGCACCAGGGTATCGCCCAGGGTTCTGGGAATTTGCTCGTTGATCTCGCCCACCACTACCCTTGCATGTTCCATGGCATGCCGCGTCACATCAACCCCCACACCGAGACTGGCATAGCCGGATTCGTTAAAGGGGGTAATCTGAATGAAGGCCATATCGATCTTGATCGCCCCCGATTTAAACAACCTGGAAATGCGGGAAAACCGGCTTGGGATCAGATCAACCCGACCCTCTCTGATGGAGGCGCTGGCAATCCAGCCGGAGTGAAAGGTTTTTAGCCGGTATTTCTTGGAATAGCGGTCATCCACGGACACCGTATCCCCAAGGCTGATTAACTGAATTATTTCCAGATCCTGGAGATTCGATTGATCGGATGCCATGAGGTGATTGACCAGCGTACGGGGTTCAGCCATGCCTGTTCCCAGAAAGATGCTCATCCCCGGTTCAATCCGTTTCAGGACGTCTCCGGGTGATACGACCTTTTCCCTCCAGGAAACGCTTCTTCTATCGGTCATGGGAATCAATCCCCCAATGAATGTAAAACTTCCATTTTGAGGAAGTATAAGAAAAAAGTACTTGTGTGTCAATTATAATCAGGTCCGTCGTCACCCTTGCCTTTTTCGTCATAATGGATTAAAAATAGCCAACGCAATAGACAATCAAACAGAAAGGAACAAGTATCCGCGGCCTCTGGCAGCGGTCTTTAAGGGGTAATACAATAAATTGAAATATGAAGGAATGATTATTAGACCACCCAGCGAGGCCCGTAGCCTGCTTTTGCAGGTAACCGTTGGCTGCTCCCACAACAAATGCACCTTTTGTCGTGCCTATAAAGCGAAAAAATTTCGCATCAAATCCTTTGCGGAGATTGAGGAAGACATCCTGGAAGCCAGCCGCTATATCTCCATAGAGAAAGTTTTTCTCGTGGATGGTGATGCGTTGATCATCCCCCAGAAGCGACTGCTGGAGATTATGTTATCCATCAGGCAGCACCTTAAGAGCGTTAAAAAGATAGGGACCTACGGCAACGCCAAGAGCATTCTGCGCAAGACGCCCGAGGAGCTAGCGCAATTGCGTGAACTTGGTATGCAGATTGTCTATTTGGGTGTGGAAACCGGGAATGATGACCTCCTCAAGAGGATCAACAAGGGCGCGACCTACGCCCAACTGGTTGAAGCGGGCCGGAGGATCAAGGATGCCGGGATCAAACTCTCTGTTACGGTGCTGCTCGGCATCGGCGGGATCGAAAAAAGCATCGAACATGCTCGCGATACAGCGAAAATCCTTACGGATATCGACCCCGATTATGTCGGCGCCCTGACGGTTATCGTCGCTCCCGGGACTCCTCTATACGAAGAGTATATCAGTGGCCGGTTTGTGCTTCCGGATCCTTTCGGATATCTGAAGGAACTGGAAATTATGGTTGCCGATAGTGATTTTACGAACTGCCTGTTCACGTCCAATCATGCATCGAATTACCTCCCCATTAACGTCAGTTTGCCGGATGAAAAGGAAAAAACCGTCCGGATGATTCAACAAGTCATCCAATCCGGCGACAACCGTCGATTACGCCCGGAATATATTCGGGGATTATAAAGAAGAATCTTGAGAGTCGGGATCGTCCCGTAAACGGGACGGTTCCACGGCAAGGCAGATAAAGCGACAACTAATTCTGCTTGACACACTTTAATGTTTAAGTATAGCCTAAAATGGTATACCGTGAACACATCCATCAGTAGCTGGAAAATTCTGATACTCATTTTGATCTAACAGTAAAGGAATCCGATTGAGTTCAAGGACCCTCCACAAAAATGCGACAGAATGACCTGGTAAACCCGAGGCGAGGATATTACCTGATCATTTTATTCGCCGTCATATTCAACACGAGCAGCAGACTGGCAGCAGGTTATTTATTTGATAAATGCCGTCGCATGAGTATTCTTTTGATGGTATTTCTACTCCAAGCTTTTAATCTGATGCTGTTTGTCAATTACGTCACTCCCATATTGCTGGCCTCGGGGACTGTATTTACAGGCCTCTGTTATGGCGCCTTCTTTGCTTTGTTTCCACTCGCCACAGCGGTTTTTTTCGGCGTGACAAATTTCGGAATCAATTATGGTCTGATATTTCTTGCCTGGGGATTTGTCGGAATGATCTTGAATAATGACTCATAAAAAATTTTTTAATTATGGAGGTCTTAAAATGAGGAATTTTTTAGAACCGGGATCTGTGGCCATCATCGGTGCACCAAGAAAAACGGGATCGGATACCTATAATGGGGTCGAGATGATGCTCCGCTACGGGTATCAGGGACGCATATTTCCGATCAACCCGAAAGCCGATAAAATCTGTGGCCTCAAGGTGTATCCCTCCATAACAGATGTGCCGGAGACGGCTGATCTGGCGGTAATCTCGCTTGGCAGGGACCACCTGCTTCCTGCCTTTAAAGACTGTATTCAGGCCGGCATCCGTTCGGTGATCATCATCAGTCAGGGTTTTGCAGATGCCGACGGGATTGGCAAGAAGTTGCAGGCCGAGATTGTTAAGCTTGCCCGCGAGAGTGGTACAAGGATTATTGGTCCCAACACGATGGGAGTTTTAAACAATTTCCAAAATTTTACCACCGCTTTTATCGATCTGAACAAGCCGGACAAGGTTCCGCCGGTATCCCTTGTCGCCCAGACGGGACTTATCCAGGTGGGCTCACAGGATTTCTCCTACCATGCCTGGGGAAAGGCTCTTGACCTCGGGAATGCCAGCGATGTGGATTTCGTCGATGCCCTGGAATATTTCGAGACTGATCCACAGACCCAGGTGATAGTCCTGCACATGGAAGGTATCATTCGGGGCCGTGATTTTCTGAAGGCGGCTTCCCGGATATCTGTGAACAAGCCGATAATCATTTATAAAACCGGCCGGACCAAGGGAGGGGCCAGGGCGGCTATCTCCCATACGGCTTCTCTTGTCGGAGAGGATGAGATAAATGACGCCGCTTTTCGCCGTGCAGGGATTATTCGCGTAAAGAATGCTTCCGAACTCAGAGACGCCATCCGGTCCCTGGTGAGGCTTGAAGATATGGCGGGGCCTCGGCTGGGAATCCTGACCCCCACCGGTGCAGGAGGCATCATGGCGGTGGACGCCTGTGAGGATTTTGGGCTTACGATCGGGAAATTGCCGGAAGGGCTTGCCAGTAAACTCAAGCAGGGGATACCTGACTGGGTGCATATCGGCAATCCCGTCGACATCTGGCCCGTTGGTATGCTGGGAGGCAGTTATTCCCAGGCTTTCAAAATAGCCCTGATGGAACTGTTGAAATCACCGAGTATCGATGGCGTCTTGGCAATGACAGTTAATGTGCACTCACATCTCCACAAGGGTATCGACGTCGTTGAGGCGGTGCGAGCTGCACGGATCGAGGCAGGGAACCGGAAGCCTATCGCTATGTGGATATATGGCGAACATACCGGCTCTATCTTGGAACGGTATGAGAGCATAGACGGTGTCGCCTGTTTTGATTCCATTGACCAGGCCATGCAGGGATTATCGTTTTGTTACCGCTACCATCAAATCAGGAACCGGAGCCTCTCTGTCCAGCGGAGATTCCCTTATAAACGTGAGCTGGCCGAATCACTCCTTCAGAAAGGTAGGGAGCGCAAGGTTCTGCTAGGAGAGGATGCCCTGGCCCTTCTTTCCGTCTTCGGCATCCCCGCGATTCAAGGGAAGCTCGCCGGAACATGGAAGGAAATTCAAGCAGCGGCTGACATGCTTTCCTATCCCTTGGTTTTTAAGTTGTCCGGTGATGCCTTTCTTCACAAGAGTGAGTGGGGGGGTGTGGTGACAGGAATTCACAACAAAGGGGAACTTCATCGGGCCTTTCAGGACATGAAGAAAAATGTACGCGAACGTAATCCCATGTTAAAAATCGGCTTCCAGGTACAGGAACAGGCCAAAGGGAAGGAACTACTTCTGGGTCTTAAACGTGACCATCAGTTTGGCCATATCCTCGCCTGCGGTTTTGGAGGGATATACACGGAAATCTTCAAGGACATCAGCCGCGAACTCGTGCCCGTCAGCAGAAGGGAGGCCGAAAAGATGCTTTCGTCTCTGAAAATCCATCCGCTCTTGAAAGGAGTCCGCGGTGAAGCCGGTGTTGACTGGGAGGGGCTTTTGGATATTGTGGAAAGGTTGTCTTTCCTGGCTGCTGAGGTACCGGACATCGCGGAGCTGGACATCAATCCCCTGATGGCCGATGCTTCCGGATGCGCTGCTGTGGATGCCAGGATACTGTGGTGATATATCTTTAAAAAATAAGGTAAATCGACCTGGGCGCTATAAAATATCGACATTGATAACAAGATCCGCCGGATGTGGTGGGATGGTCACCACTCAACATCCACAAGCGGCTTTTTGAAGGTGGGTGACAAAGGCCGGGAAGGTCTGCCCCATAACCTTCTCGAAACCGAGGCTGACATCTATGAAACGGTTGAGATCGACACCCGTCAAGATATCCATCTCATGCATCATGTGAAGAAAATCCTCTGTTGCGATATTGCCTTTTGCGCCGGGGATAAACGGGCAGCCACCCAGCCCTCCCAGGGATGAATCAAAGATCGTCACCCCCTCATTGATTGCTGCCCAGACGTTGGCCAGCCCCAGGTCACGGGTATTGTGGAAATGAACCGACAGGGGGGTGTCGCCCGTCACATCCTTGACCAGTTTCAAAAGTTCGGCCGACTGGCGGGGATTGGCCATGCCGGTCGTGTCGGCAAGGCCGATTTCATCGGGTTCTCTTTCCATGAAAGCCCGGACATGCTTCAGGACTGCGCTCACGGGAACCTTCCCGTCGTAGGCGCATCCGAAGGTATTCATGACGCCCGCCCGCACTCCCATCCCGGCGTCGCGGGCCTTCCCGATAAGACGGAGCGCCTCCTTCATAGCTTCCTCAACCGTCTTGTTGCTGTTCTTGATGCTGTGTGTCTCACTGGCCGACACGAAGAAACTCACATGGGGGACCCGGCAGCGGATGGCCCTGTCCAGTCCCTTTTCGCTTAAAATCAACGCTGAATAAATGACGTCTTTCTTCCTCTCGATGCGTTCCCAGAGTTCCTCCGCGTCGGCCATCTGAGGTACGAGTTTTTTGTTCACGAATGACGAAATCTCCATCCTCCTTATGCCGCAGGCGGCGAGATCATGGACTAGGCGGACCTTGTCATCTGTAGGGACGATCTTCTTGTCGTTCTGGATTCCGTCCCGGAGGACGACTTCATTGATTTCCACGCTCTCAGGTATATACATTTCCATTCCCAATTGATTCGATTTTATCTATCAGGGTAACAAATACGATCTATATTACAGCAACATTCTAACTTGCCTTCAATTTTTACTTATTTCAAAATTTCTCCCGCCTGGATGATCTTCATGATCTGTTGCGTTCCGGTGGCAGGGATGAGTTCCACAGCATCATTCAAAAGCCGGCCAAGGTGATATTCCGGACTGACACCGTTTCCTCCAAGAATCTCGATTGCCTTACGGGTGACACTGAACCCGACTTCCGCTCCCACCGTCTTGGCGCGTGATGATTGTTTTACAATATCCCGAGGAGTTGCGCCTTTGTCCAAGGCGGCTCCAGGTGCGTAAACAAGCCACCGGGCTGCATCGATCTCCGTATCCATATCGGCCAGGAGGAGTTGAATGGCCTGCAGCCTCGCTATGGGCTTTCCGTAAAGAATGCGCTCTTTGGCATATTTGAGTGCGATCTCAAAGGCGCCGCGGGCGATGCCGAGGCCAATTGCCCCAATAGCCGGCCTTGCTACCGTAAAGGTTGTCATGGCGATGGGAAAGCCCGCGCCTTCCTTTCCGATGATGTTTTCCTTCGGGATTTTACAGTCATTAAAGGCAAGCTCGCTTACGTCCACTGACTTCAGTCCAATCTGTTCCTGCCTCCTGCCGACTGTAAACCCTGGCGTTCCCTGTTCTATCAGGAAGATGCTTGCCCTATCACCGGTTTTTGCGAGCAGAACACAGTAATCTGCGATGCCCCCCCCGGTGATATAAACCTTTCGGCCGTTGATTATATAGCCTTCTCCAGTCGGCACCGCTTCCGTTCCAAGGTTAGCCAATTCGGATCCACCACTGGGTTCCGTAGCGGCAAAGCACATGATTTTTTCCCCCTTAAGGATTAAGGGTGCATATTTCTTCTTTTGTTCCACCGAACCAAAATTCGTGATGGCATACAGGGGACCCGTGCTGACCTCCATGAAGAAAGCCACTGAAGGATACACGCGGGCAAGTTCTTCAATGGCGATTGTTCCCGCCAGGTGACCCATCCCCGAGCCGCCAAGCTCTTTGGACGTTGATATGCCAAGCATGCCGAGAGCGGCCATTTTTTTGGCGATTTCGAATGGAAAATCACCTTTCCTATCCAATTCGAGCGCCTTGGGTGCCAGTTCAGTATCTGCAAATTCTCGTACCATCGCCCTCAACATCTCTTGCTCTTTCGTTAACTCAAACATTGGTCATTTCCCCTCCCTTCGTATTGTTGATCCCTATGAATGCTATTCTCCGAACTTGTCGTCGGGCAATTCATCGAACATCGTTCTTAAGCTCATCGATCAGGCAGGGGATGATTTCTCTCAAATCTCCCACAATGCCGAGATCCGATATGCCGAAGATCGGTGCCCGTGGATTGCGGTCGATGGCGACGATGGTCTTCGCTTTAAGGAATCCCGTCGTGTAATGTGTCGCTCCCGATGTGCCGATGCTGATAAAAATCCTCGGCTTGACCGTTTTTCCGCTCTGTCCTATCATTCTGGCCTCCGGTATCCAGCCCCGATCAAAGGCGGGGCGCGTTCCCGCCACCTCGCCGTGAACCGCTTGTGCCAATTCATTTATAAGTGTGAATCCGCCGGCCGATTCGAGCCCGAAGCCACCCGATACAATAACATCGGCATCTGTTATGGAGCTGCCTTCGGATTCCTCGCGGACGAATTCAATTGTCTTGGCCTTCATTTCGTGCTCTGCAAATTCGGGCTGGATACGGATAATGTCCCCTGAGCGTGACGGGTCAGCTTTTCCTATTTCCAGGACGTCTGGGCGCACGGTGGCCATCTGGGGCCGCCGCTCGGGGCAGATGATCTTGATGAGCATGTTCCCGCTCCAACCCGGCACCACCTGGATGAGCTGATTTGTCCCGGCGATGTTTTCGATGTAAAGATCAACACAGTGTGCCGTAAGCCCCGTCTTCAGTTTTGCCGCGACCCTTGGAGCAAGATCCGCCCCGATGGATGTTGCGCCCAGAAGCACAATCTCCGGCGAGAGGTCTTTCAGCAAACTGGCCATTAATCTGGGGTAGAGATCGCTCTGGTATAAGGCCAGGCGGGGATCCTCCATGATGAAGACCCTGGAGGCGCCGTAGTGGAGCAGCGTTTCCGCAAGATGACCGCATCGATCACCGATCAGAATAGCAGTGAGATGGCCCTCAATCCGATCCGCGAGCTCCCGGGCCTTGGCCATCAGTTCCAGGGAAACGGAGACCAGTTTTCCGTCCCGATGTTCGGCCCAGACGATGATATCTCCCATAACAACCTCTTCGCCTACAGCGCATCCCTATAACGCAGTTCTCTAATGAGCTGCGCAGCTATATCTTGCGGATCTCCGGTAATCATCTTCACCTTCCGAAGGTGTGCGGCTTCGGAGATGCCCGCGAAACGCGTGGGTGATCCGATTGAGCCGATATCGGCGGGATACATCCCGGTGGATTCGCAGGCGGAACAGCCCAGTTGGTGAACCTCTTTTCCTGCCGCCTCCATGATTCCGAGTACCGTGGGCAAGCGGTAGGTATTGATCGTTTTGAGAACGGCTATCACTGCCGGCAGGACCACTTCCACCCTCAGAAAGCCGTGTTCAACCGCCCTTTCCACAAGGGCCTTGCTGCCGTCCGCGGACATGTCGATTTTTCGCGCGCAGGTTACATGAGGAAGGTCAAGCATCTCTGCAAGTTGAGCCGGAACCTGGGCTGTCGCCCCATCGGCCGATTCATTTCCGCACAGGATCAGGTCAAAGGGCCCTAGAAGACGAATGCCCCCCGATAAGACACAGGCCGTGGCCAACGTATCCGCTCCTGCGAACATTTGGTCGCAGAGTAACGCCCCCCGATCCGCACCCATGGACAGGGCATCATCAAGACTTTTGCGAGCTTGGAGAGGGCCCATGGTAATGGCCGTGACGGCACCGCCGAATTTTTCCCTGATGCGTAGGGCTTCTTCCAAGGCATGCCGGTCGAGCGGATTCGTGATGACAGGAATCCCAGCCCTGCGAATGGTTCCCGTAGAGGGATCAAGGGTGATCTTATCGAAATGTTCCGGATTCGGGACTTGTTTAATGCAAACAATGATATTCAGTGGCATCTCCGTATTTCCCGCGCGGAAAATTACCAGATAAAAAATACCTTGTCAATGCAAACGTACGATAGGGTGAGGATGCTATGATGATTGATCAAATTATATACTTTCAGCAATCGCCGGGCATGATGCTCCATGGCCGGCCAGGGATCCATCCTCTCCTTTGACGGCGATGCCTTGCGGCTTAAAGAAAAAGTCCATTTATTCCCTCAACAGGATGATGACTTTCAGGTATTTCCTTCCCCACTTTTTTGCCTCTTTTTCACTGGGAAAGAAAAGGTCGATATGGTCGCCCTTGATGGCGGTGCCGATGTCGTGCACCTCCCCCCAGCCGTAACCGGGGACGTACATCTTGGTGCCGTAGGGATAACGGGTGATGTCCGCGGCGATAACGCCCTTTTTAGCCTGAGTGCCGTCGGCGGTTACCCCGACCTCCTTCCGCTTACCCTCGTTGGGTCCGTAGGCGTAAACGGGGGGCATGAAGAAAAGGCCCCATTTGCGCTTCCAGCCCGTGGATTTTTGCCCGGCGTCGTAACCGGTGACGAGCATCTTCCGGACGATCCGTTTTTCCTTGGTCTTGTAGCTCCCCTTGCCGCACCCCTGGGTGATCAGGAGACCGGCCAGCATGGCCAGACATAGCAAGCTTGCTTTGCGCGCCATCATAACCATCACGGGACACAATTAGCATAACGCCCGGCATCATTTCAACCGCTAATCGCCCGGCGTTTTCACGGTGCCGACGATAGCAGCGGCCAGGACGGCGAAACCGGCGCCGGCATAGAAAAGGATGCTGAAACCCATTCCCAGGGCGATGAGGAGGCCGCCCAGGTAAGGCATGATAAAATAGCCCAGATCCAGCGTGAACATGGTCATGTTTACATTGATCCCCCGGAGCGCCGGTGGGGAGGCGGCGAAGAGAAGGGCGTTCATGACTGGCATGATCACCCCCATCCCCAGTCCGTAGAGTCCCGCCAGGAGATAGTAAAGACCGGGGGAACCGGCGGTGGGCAGGACGGCGAAGCAGGTCGCCATGGCGGCAAATCCCGCCAGAAGGAGCTTCTTTTTGTTCACCCGGTCGAAGTAACGGCTGCCGGCAAGGCGTACGGCAATCGTCATGGTCATGAATATGGAAAAGAAGGTGCCCACCCGGCCCACGGTGATTTCCAGGGTCAGGTCCTTGAGAAAGAAAAACAGGGTGGCGTGGATCAGATAGACAAGGGAAAAGCACCACAACATTTTTCTTACCGTGGCGATGGAGAAATTATCGTACAGCTCCACCCGGGTGGGGCGGCGCAACAAGGCTCCGTCCATGCCGGCGATGTAACTGGCGATCCGCTTCCACCCCCGCGCCAGCAACAGGAGGGCGAAGAAAACAAAGATCGAGACCCCGGCATAGAGATCCGCTTCGTTTCGCAAATAGGGGAGGATTGCTTCCGCCATGGGGGGAATGAACGCATAAGGTGCGATCGTGACGACAAGAAAGATCCCGAAGGCCTGGCCGCTCCTTTCCGGAGGGATGAAGTTGACGCCCAGGGCGGTCACCGCCACGGTCAGAAAGACGATGGCAGCGCCATGGAAAATGCGCAGGACGATCAGGCTTGCCACCGTGGTCGCACAGAGGTATCCAAAGCCGATAAAGATCATGGCGACTGTCGATGCCGCGATAATCGCCGGGGTGTCGCGCACCTGGAGCCAGGGTAGGATGACCAGGCGCAGGATGAACGCCGTCATCGGCTCTATGCCGATGATTAATCCACGCCAACTCGGGGGGATGCCGATTTCCACCAGATAGTGATGAAAGCTGTAGAAAATGCTGACGGTGCAGAAGGTGGTAATGGTTATCAGGCAGAAGACGATGAACTCGTAGGTCAGCAAGCGGGGAGGGGAGTTTGCGTCGTTCAACCGGCGACCTTTCCGGACAGAAGCCTTTTCAGGGCGGCCACGAAGGCCTCCATGGCCTCCGGCTGGGCCAGGGTCACCCGGATATGATTGGGATAGCGGAAGCTTGTCATGGGCCGAATCATTACCCCTTCTTTCATCAGTCTCCGGTAGGCCAGGGTGTCGCTGCCCGGGAGCCGGACGACGAGGAAGTTGCCCTCGCCGGTGATGACGGGGAGGTCCATCTTCCCCAGTTCCTCCCGCAAATAGGCGCGGCTGCTCCGCACCAGGTTTCGGCTCCGCCGGATATGGTCCGCGTCGTCACGAAGGGCGGCCAGGGCGGCCTCCTGGGCGATGCCGTTGACGGAATAGACCAAGCAGGTCCGCCGGATCATATCCACCACCTCCGGCGCTCCGGCCAGGTAGCCGATGCGCAGGCCGCCCAGACCGTACATCTTGGAGAAGGTCCGGAAGACGACGAGATTGGGAAAGTCCGCGATCAGCTTCATGCCGTCGGGGAAATCCGCAGCTTCCACATATTCGCAGTACGCCTCGTCCACGACTACGATCCGCCGCCCCCCGGCGGCCGTAAGAAAGGCCGTGAGCCGTTCCGTTCCCCAGTAGCTGCCGGTGGGGTTGTTGGGGTTGCACAGGAAGATGATCTTGGTGCGGCTGTCAACGGCCCGGAACATCTCCTCGTCGTCGAATCCTTCCTTCTTCAAGGGGATCAATTTTGCCATGATACCGGAAAAGGTCGCCACCCATTCATAGACGGCAAAGGTCCGGTCGGCGGTGATGATGTTGTCGCCCGTCGTGCAGAAGGCCTTGATTACAGAGAAGATCACCTCGTTGGCGCCGTTGCCTACGATGATCTGATCCGGGTGAAGACCATGACGGGCGGCGATTTCGTGGCGGAGATAATAAGAATCGCCGCTGGGGTAGAGGGCGCCTCGGAACGACGGAAAATTCCGGATCGCCTCCCGGGCCGCCGGCGGCGGCCCCAGGGCGTTTTCGTTGTTGTTCAAACGGTAGAGCCGGGTGCACCCGTAGAGCTTTTTCAGCTCCGCGTCCGGCTTGCTGGGGACATAGGGTTCGAATTCCCGCACATAGGCGGGCGTCAGGAAATCCAGATCAGGTTGCATGATATTGAAAGATTATCACGTCGGCGCGGCCGCCGAAGGGGAGGATCGTCTCCGGACGGAATCCCCGCGCCAGCAGTGCCGGGGCGAGGGCGGCGTGCCAAGGGACGCCCAGGTCCAGCAGGAAGAAGATATCCCGGAAACCTTCTCCCCGGAGGTGGTGGACATGTCTTTCCACGTTCGCCGTCAAGTCGGCGCCGGGCCAGAGGGGACGGAGGGTGACATTGCCGCGGTCCCGCAACGCCTCGGCGGAGAATATCGAGGCGCCGCCCCGTGTTTCTCCCAGATCATGGACGATTTTGATCTCCCGGGCCAGGGCCAGCCGGCGGTATTCGCCGGTGAGATAAGAGGAGAGTTCCGCCGCGGTCCAGATCACGGCGCCCGGGTCTTCGTTCAACAGGCGCCCGAAGGTCTTCTGTACGCTTGCCCGGCCGTCCTCGCCGTAGGAACACAGGCGGCCCAGGGTTTCAAAATCCCCCTCCAGGGACGCCGGGAGGTCGTGGAGGGCGACGACGCCCAAGGCACGGCTCCGCGCCACCCGGGATAGACAGGCGTCGAACACCGACCGCTCGATGCCTTCCCGATCCGTGGCGGCAAACGAGAACGGACCGATTATCTGGATGATCCGCTCCGTCTGGAAGTGATGGAGGAGGCCCCCGGCTACATTTCCCCCGGCGGTGACGGCGACGGTCGCCTCGTATTCGCCGCTGGCGATCATATCCACCACCTTGCCGGGATAGTGGAAATAGGGCGGTCGGTAAAGTTCGGTCGGCTCCCGGGCCACCCGGAGGGAAAACTCTTTTATTTCCTCTGTATTAGGGGTTCTTACCGTAATTTCCCCCCCGCGGTCGGGAGCAGGCAGGCCGCCTTCCCCCGGCGGTGGATAGGTCTTGTCCTTGGCGACCGCGAGGTTGATCCGGCGGTCGTCGCCCACGCTGATATGGAGGCGGTCCACGGTGCGGGACGCCAGTAGGAGCCCCATGTCTTCCAGATCCCCGTCGGCGGCCGTATTCAAGCCGGAGGTGATGTTGAGCCCCCCGAGGTTCAATTCCGTCCCGGAAAACCGGAACTCTACGCCGGCGTAGTAAATCCCGCTCCGACATTCGATCTCCACCGGTTTTCCCCGGCAGATCCCGCCGGCGAGGAAGGCGAAGATCTCTTCGGTGGCCAGTCCCAGCTTCAAGGCATCCTCCCGACCCAGTCCAAACGCCCCCGCGGCATTTTCCACGAAGGGGACGACCACGGGGATGTAGGAGGGCAGGGAGGGAGCCTGCAAGGTCAGGGTACGTTCCGACGGGGTGCTGATCATGGCGTCGATCCTTTCCGGTCCGGGACTTGTGAAAAGCGGCCTGGTGAATCAATATCTTTTCCGGTCTTGCCGGACCTGCAGCTTACGATGCGGATATATGAGAAATATCCGGCGCTGTCAATGTCCTTTCCTGTTGGCCGACCCGGCGACGAACGGCCGGTCAAAAGTGACCGCCGGGGTCAACCGGCGGCATGTCGTCAGATCCACCGGCGTATCCAGGTCGATCAGGATCCCCGGATCTTCCACATCCACGTTCCGGGTGGCGCTTTCAAAACGGGCCAGCAAGGTCCGGAGGCCGCCGGCGCCGTCATGGACAAGCAGGTCGGAAACCAGGGCAGTCGAGATGAGCGGCGGGTGGCCCCGGCGGTTGCCGTAACGGGGACGGCAGACGAGAATATCCGGCGCCCCCGCCCGGTAAGCGGTCAGGAGCCGGCGGAGGGTGTCCGGCCGGATCAGGGGCATGTCCGCCGGCATGAGGAAAAAAGCAGGGCAATTTCTGTCCAGATGCCTGATGCCGACGCGGAGCGAGGAAAACATGCCCTGTTCATAATCGGGATTGATCACCCCACGGACATTGTGCCTCGCCAGGACCGGTAACAGGAGGTCTGCGTCATGGCCCAGGACCGCCAGGACGGTTCCTATCCCGGCCTGCCTGGCGATGCCGATCACCCTTTCCAGCACCGTCTCCTCACCGAGATGCAGCAGGGGTTTACAGGTCCCCATCCGGGACGATCGTCCGGCGGCGGGAATCAGCGCCGTAACTGCTTCGGTAAGATCATCTGTAGCACCTCTGCGGGAAACCATGTCCCACCCCCCTCCTAACCTCCCCTTTGAAGGGGAGGAATACAAAGACTATCAACCTCTCTATCTCCCCCTTGGAAGGGGAGGATAAAAATGGGTTCTACCGCCTAATCTCCTCCCTGGAAGTGGAATAAAAAGGGGTTTTTCCTTCTAGTCTCCTCCCCCCTGGAAAGAAAGGAAAATGGCTTTCTAAGCGTTCATCTTTTCCGGTTCCGGTTTGTCCGGGTCGGACCGTCAAACTGTTGTCCGCCGCCCGGCGGAGCGGCAGGCGATAAGCTCGGCGACGATGCTCACGGCGATCTCCTCCGGGGTCTGGGCGCCGATGGTCACGCCGACGGGACAGCGGACCCGGACCAGGGCTTCCGGGTCGCATCCCTCCCGGATGAGTTGCCGGTAGATGGCCTCCCGCTTCTTTGTGCTGCCGAGCATGCCGATGTAGGCCGCGCCGGTGGTGAGGGCCTGGGCGAGGACCTCGGCGTCACTGAGGTGGCCCCGGGTGGCGATGACGATATAATCCTTGGGCCCCGCCGCCACCGCCTGGAAGCAGTTGTCGAAAGAAGGCGTTATCTCGATATGGTCCGCCGCCGGGAGAAATTTCCGGTAGGCGAACTCCGGGCGGTCGTCGAAGACCACCGTCCGAAAACCGGCAAACCGGCAGAGGGGGACCAGCGCCCGGGAGACGTGGCCGGCGCCGGCGATAACGACCGTGATCGGGATGGCCAGGGGCAGGAGGAAATAGCGCCCCCGGGGTTCCATGCTTATCAGGCCCACGGCACGGCGGCGGCAATCCTTTTGGATTGCGGCTTCAAGCTCCTTCGGGTCCGATCCGAAGGTATCGAGGGTGCCGATCACGAACTCGTCGCCGCTCACGAGTCCGAGGCCGATCGTTACCGCTTGGCCATCCGGCGCTTCCCCCTGTCCCATTGCTTCGTCTTTCCGGGCCGCCTCCCCCGCCGGCGGGAAGGCCTGCTTTTCCGCCGGCGCCGCAAAGGCTTCGCCGGTCCGCAGTGAATACACCAGCCAACAGTCCCGGCCCGCTTCCCATGCCCGCAAGGCCCGGGCCAGGATTTCCCCCGCAAGGGAATCGGGGGCGGCCAGGCAATCCACCAGGACCTCCAGGACGCCACCGCAGATCATTCCATCGTCCGCCGCCTGCCGGGGTGTCAGGGAGAAGGTCCAACAGCGGGATCGTCCCTCCCGGATGGTCTGCTGGGCCGCGGCCACGATCTGCGCCTCCAGCGAACCACCACCCACCGTCCCCGTCACCGCGCCGTCGGCGCCGACGAGCATGGCCGTCCCCGGTTTGCGGGGCGTGGAGCCGTGGCAGGTCATGACGACGGCCAGCGCCAGCGGTTCCCGGCGTTTCCTTTTTTCCACGAGGAGACGCAACAGACCGCCGGGTTCCGGACCGCCGGTTGCCGCTCCAGGTAGCGTCAACATTCCTTCGGGGACGGATCGTTTGTCACCGGGCTCTTTTTTCGGACTGAGGCGCCTTGCCATTATTTGCTGACCTTTCCCGATTTTCGCTGCCTTTTTTCAATTCCGCCGGTCCGCGGCCGACGAGGCGGATCTGACTTCATGCTGAGCGGAAGATCCGCTGCCTTGCCGGACCGCCGATGTTGGTGACCGCGCAGGGTCTTGAAGATGGAGGCGTACTTAACTTCCGGAACCCGATTTTTCCTTGAGGTAGGACATCAGTCCGGCATAAATTCGATCTATCCCGTCAGACGCCGGCAGGGTGTCCCGTATCCTTTCGAGATATTTGCGCCGGTAAACAAACTGGAAGGTGGGTGGGAAGTTGAGGTCGTAAACCCATGCCATCTGCAGGAGCTTGAAGTCGTTCAGGGTCCGCAGTTGCTCCATGCGAACCATCTTCCGCGCCAGGAGGGTATTGAGGATTTCATCGGACACCTCGGGAGCATCGGGCAGATCGAGTTCAACGGCGGCGTTTCTTTCTGAGTCCGGCACGTAATAGTAGGTCGATACCAGATGTAAGATGTCCAGCTTGTCGGCGTCCCGGAGCAATTTGGTGAAGAAGACGCAGGCGGGGCCTTCGTCTTCCGGGATATGCAGGCGGTTGTGATAGGATACGGCTTTCAGGATGAGCTCGCTGGCCTGGTTGTCGATTACGGCCAGGGCGTTTCCGTCCCGGAGTGCCGCGACGCCCAGTTGGGCGTGATCCGCCGATTTCTTATCCACGAAGGTTTTGTAAAGGAAGTATTGGTTGAACCTGCCGATATCGTGAACCAGGGCCATGGCTTTGGCAAGGCGCAACTCGCCGTCGCCAAGAGTGAGCTTGCCGCCAATGTTCAGGATCTCGTCGCAAACCCGGAGGGAATAATCCACTTTCAGCGCCAGCGCCTGCCGTACCACCGGGTCCGGGGCGTCAAAGGACCGGACATACCTGGAAAACCAGTTCTTCAGAGCGACGAGTTGTGCTTCCGAGATGTTTCCGTTGCGCTTGAAATCCATGCGACGCCTCTAACGGGACAGTAGCCGGACATGGCGGCTGGCCCGCTGGGAGATGATTTATGTTTACGGATAAAGCTCGCGGGCGGGATAATCGCCACAAAATTCGTGTCGGCGGTGACAAGCTTGGGTTTCTATAGAGGTTGAGCCACCGTGTCAACTTCTTTTTTGCATCTGACGAGGCGGTAAACAAGCCGTTTACGATGTGTTCTGCTTGACTTCCCCGTTGATGGCAAATACAGGGACGATAAAAAGTTGATAAATCGCTGCCCATAAAATTGAAAACGTTTCAGCCTGGATATGAAAAGTGCGAGCATAAAAAGATCCCCGCTGTTGCTCATGATCTTGGGATGGTCATTCGCCGGGATCGTGGGTATGCCGGGCATTCTGTTGTTGTATATTGACGGATTCTCCCATCTGATCGCTGCCCAGATCACGGTGGGAATCACCGGACTTATCGGGGGCTTGTCGTACGCCTTGGTTTTCGGTGCCATGGCGAAGGAGATCCCCGTAAGGCAAACTCTATCTCTGTCGGTGGCATGGGCGTTGAGTCTAATCTGCGGAGTTTCTACGACCTATCTTGCCTCGGGATCATCGCTGAAGATGTTGGTCGTCACGTTTTACAGTTTTGCCTTCTGGGGGATGGTGGGAGCTTTCGTCACGGTGCGCATTTTGCGGTGGCTGGTTGGGGAAAAAAACACGGTAGATATGCTGCCGGTGCTCGTCATCTTGTCTTTGAGCCCGGGAATTGCCGCGACTGCCTGCGACTTGATCGGCGAAGCCATGAAAATGTATTTACCCGGATGGGTGGCATGGGCGATTTCGTATGAGGCAATGGCCGTGATCATCGGTTGTGGTGGCGCTTGGGCCGTTATCCGGACAGCGAAACCCAGTCGGACTGCGGGAGCGGCGCGGGAACCGAAGATGCCCGCGGCAGCGGCGGATAACAGACTTGGCATCACGGTCCTGCTCTTGCTTTGCCTCCCTTTTTATCTGAATGATTTTGCCAATATCTACATCAGGGATTGGCGTCTTTGGCTCTCCATGGACTATCTCGGGGTGAAGCTTTTTCCGTTGTTGGTCATCGGATGGATGATTCGGAACCGGAAGATTACCGCTGCGGGATTAGGGTTGATATGGACGCCGGCCGTTACCTTCTACAGCGTGTTTCTTGTCGGGACACTGATCGGCATTTTCCTGGAGCATAGTGGCTATGCAATCATGAGCTGGTTGCCGGGCTATCGATCTCTGGGAAAGATACCGGAGATTGCGATTCCGCTCTGGAACCGGATCGATCTTACTGCCGGTCTCATGCTTGTGGCGATAATCGAGGAACTGGTTTTTCGTGGCTTTCTGGCGGCGTTTCTTTCCCGCTACACTGAAAGTGCCGCCGTCATCATTGGCATATCGGCGTTGGCCTTTGGCATGATTCACTGGAGCGGCGGTATGCACCAGGTGCTGATAACGGGTATTGCCGGCGCGGTCTTCATGACTCTGTACCTGAGGACGCGGTCCCTCCCCCCGCTCATTCTTTCCCATTTCACCATCAATTTTATTGCTTTTGCAGATATCGTTCCGAAATCCATCTTTTCTTTTTTTAGGGTCACGGGCAATATCTGATTGACAACGTGCTTATTTTCGGGAAATGAAAGCTGAAGAGGCTATTCTTAACGGAGTTCCAATATGAGCGAGCGGACAAGGACCTGGTGGGAACTGATCTATGAGCTGACAGCCTTGATTTGGACAATTTCAAGCGTTTCGACTATAATTACGGTCAGGGGTGGGAAATGGCCGGCAATTGCGCTACATTCGCCACGTTCTTATCATGACGATCCGTGTACCTGAAATAGGCAAGGACTTTATCCGTCCCGACGCCCCGGCCAAGGCCGCTGGAACGGAGAAGTACGCCGTGGATCACTATGGCGACAACCTGCTCTGGGCGGGGGTCCGCCGGGCAGGGGTTCCCCACGGCCTGATCCGCCGGGTGGATGTCGCTGCGGCCCGGTCGCTCCCCGGGGTCCAGGCCGTCCTAACCGGCGGGGACGTGCCCGGGACCAACCGTCAGGGGATCGTCCACAAGGATCAGCCGGTGATCTGCGACGCCAAGGTCCGCCATGCCGGCGACGTCGTCGCCCTGGTCCTGGCGGCGGACCGGGAGACGTTGCGCCGGGCACTGGCTCTCATCGAGGTGGATATCGAACCTTTCCCCGGCGTTTTCACCATCGACGACGCCCTGAACCCCGCCGCGCCGCGCCTTCACGAAGACCATCCCGGTGGCAACGTCCTCCTCCAGGCGGCGATCGAGGTGGGGGATGGGGCGAAGGCCCTGGCGGAATGCGATGTTGTCGTCGAGGAGACATTCTATGTGCCGATCCAGGTCCATGCCTTTCTGGAAACGGAAAACGGCCTCGCCCGGCGGGAGGAGGACGGCCGGATCGTCATCATCGTCTCCACCCAGGCCCCGTTCCGGGACCGGTGGGAGGTCGGCCATGCCCTGGGCCTGCCCATGGACAAAATCCGCGTCATCGCTCCCTATCTGGGGGGCGGCTTCGGCGGCAAGGACGGGGCGACGGTCCAGTGCCTCCTGGCCCTGGCGGCGATGCACGCCGGCGGCCGGTGGGTCAAGATGTGGTGGGACCGGGAGGAAAGCTTCCAGGCGGGATACAAACGCCATGCCGCCCGCCTTCACTACATTCTCGGCGCGAAGGCCGACGGAACCCTCCACGCCCTCCACAGCCGCGTCTATTACGACACCGGGGCATACGCCCATCTGGGCGGCGAGGTCATGGCCCTGGGGATGGAGCACGCCGGCGGGCCCTACCGGATTCCCCATGCCTGCGTCGAAGGTTGGTGTCTCTACACCAACAATCCCGTCGCCGGTGCCATGCGGGGCTTCGGGGTTGCCCAGGTGAGCTTTGCCTTCGAGGGCATGATGGACATCCTGGCGGCGCGGCTGGGTCTGGACCCCCTGGAAATGCGCCGTAAAAACGCCCTCCGGGCCGGCGACCGGAACTGCGCCGGCGTCCTCATGACCACCTCCACCGGCATCGGGGAGTGCCTGGACGAGATTGCCGGTCATCCCCTCTGGAAGGATCGCGCCGCCTGGAAGGCTGGCGCCGGGCCGCTCAAGAAGCGGGGCGTGGGGCTTGCGGCGGTTTTCAATGCCATGGGTTATGGCCGCGGTCTTCCCGATACCGCCGTGGCCAAGCTCGAGATCACCCCGGCGGGGCGGATCGTCGTTTACAGCGGCGTCGCCGACATGGGGCAGGGGAACGCCACGGCCTTCGTCCAGATCGCCGGGGCGGCGCTCAACCAGGAGGAGGGCATGATCGATCTGGTCCAGCCCGATACGGAACGGACCCTCCCCTCGGGTTCCGCCGCCGCGAGCCGGACCACCTACACTTACGGCAACGCCCTCATACGTGCCTGCGAGGATATGCGCCGACGGATTTTGGGCCGGGCCTCCATGTTCCTCCTCGTGGACCGGCTGGAGGATTTGGAACTGCTTCCCGGCCGGGTTCGTCATCCGGCGACGGGGCGGGAGGTCCCCCTGGACATGCTGGCCGCAACCCTGACGGAGCCGGAGCGGTTCTGCGTGTACCAGTACCTCATGCCGGTGGTTTCGGACCCGCCGGCGACAGGAAAGGCCTTCAAGATCGGGTTCCCCCATCTGCTGTTCTCCTATGGCTGCCACCTGGCCTTTATAGAGGCGGACGAGCTCACGGGAGAGCTGGCGGTCCGGGATTACTTGGCCGTAACGGAGGCGGGGCGGATTATCAATCCCCAGACCAGCGTGCAGCAGGTCCAGGGCGCCGTCGCCCAGGGGATCGGCTATGCCCTTTTCGAGGACCTCCAGGTGGCGGGGGGGATAATCCGCACGGAGAATCTCGGGGAGTACATAATCCCCTCCGCCCTCGATCTGCCGGATATCCGGACCGCTTTCGTAGAAGTATATGAAGAAACGGGACCTTTCGGGATGAAGGGCCTCGGTGAAGTGGCGTCCAACGGGCCGCTCCCGGCGATCGCCAACGCCCTGGCCGACGCCGGCGCCGCCCGGATTTTCCGCTCTCCCCTGACGCCGGAGCGGGTCCTGACGGCCCTCCGGCAGGGGACGCCGCGCTTGGAGATAAAACTCCATGACGGCCAGGCCGTTCCCGGATCAGATCCGGGACAGATGCAAAGGGGGCGGAAACAATCATGACGGCATCCGTCACAAAGGGGGATGAAAGCGAAGCTTGATGTCCATAAAATGTAGCGCGGATACGCGCAGTCATTCCCCGACTTGATCGGGGAATCCATAAAACACTGGATCGTCCGGTCAAGTCGGACGATAACATACAACCTGTTCAGTATGGTGCTATGTATAGAGTTGGGCGCGATAATGAAAGACGCATCCCCATCACAATCCTCCCCTCGAAGGGGATGAAATGAAAATAGTAAATGTAAACGGGCATATACAAGCGCATTTTTAGATGAAATGAGGATGGTTATCACTTTTGATGTTGGCGGAGAAAAACACGATGACGGTGGAATTTAACCTCAACGGCAGAAAGATCGCTCTCGAAGTGGACCCGGACCGGCGGGCCGTTGATGTCCTCCGGGAGGAGTTGGGTCTCACCGGCACGAAGGAGGGCTGCGGCGCCGGGGAATGCGGGGCCTGCACGATCCTCGTGGAAGGTGTCAATCGCCTGTCCTGTCTCATGCTGGCCGCTCAGTTGGCGGGCCGGGAAATCACCACCATCGAGGGACTGTCCCGGGAGGAAGGACTCCATCCCATCCAGGAGGCCTTCGTGAAGCACGGCGCCGTACAGTGCGGGTTCTGCACCCCGGGGATGATCCTGGGCGCCGCGGCGCTCCTCCGGGCGAACCCCGTCCCGACCCGCGACGAGATTCGCCGGGGGATCAGCGGCAACCTCTGCCGCTGCACGGGCTACCAGAAGATCGTCGATGCCGTGGCTGAGGCGGCAAGCGCGTTGAAAGAGGGAGAACAATCCTCATGAGGAAGGTTTTTCTCCCCCGGAACATTGCTGAACTGTGGTCGGTCATGGCGGACGAGCCGGCGGCCCGGATCTATGCCGGCGGGACGGATCTGTTGGTGGCGATGCGGTCCGGGGCCGTCGTCGCCCCCGCCCTGATCTGCCTGGAACGTCTGCCGGAACTCCAGGGGGTCCGGGAAGAGGGGGAGGAAATGTGGCTGGGTGCCGCCTCCACCCATGCCGACCTGCTGGCAAATCACCTGGTCGGGCGGCATCTGCCCCTTTTGGCCCAGGCCATCCGGACCCTGGGATCACCGCCAATTCGCAACATGGGCACCATCGGCGGCAATGTCTGCACCGCCTCCCCCGCCGGAGACACCTTGCCTCCCCTCTACGCCCTCGCCGCGGAGGTGGAACTCCAAAGCGCGGGGAGCTTCCGCCGGCTGCCGGTGCGGGAGTTCATCACGGGACCGGGACAAACCCGCCTGGTAACGGGGGAGATCCTCACGGGCATCCGCGTCCGGAAACCGGTGGAAGCCAATTGCCACCGGTTCGAGAAGATCGGGCAGCGCCGGGCCCTCGCCTGCTGCATAGCCAGCCTGGCGGCCCTGCTCACGGTGACGCCGGCGGGTGTCGTGACCTCCGCCCGGCTCGCCTGGGGCAGCGTGGGGCCGACGGTAATGGAAGTGCCGGCGGCGGAAGCGGCCCTGACCGGGGCCGTCATGAACCGGGATACCCTGCTCCGGGCCGCCGCTTTTGCCCGCCAAGCCGTGACGCCTATCGACGATATCCGGGCTTCCGCCGCCTACCGCAGGGAAGTGGCCGGAAATCTCCTGTTGAGACTGCTGCCGGGATAAAGCGGCCGGGGCCGTTTGTTTTCACGGCGCTCACACACAACCACACAAACTTAATAACGGCCGCGCGGCGGTTGTTATTTTTCCGGGAGGTCAAGGATGGAAGGAAAGAAGGTGAGGGAATCGCAGGTGGTTTTGGCGCAACAGATGAACCCCCAGGATGCCAATCCGGCGGGAAACGTCCACGGCGGTGTCATCATGAAGATGATCGACACGGCGGCGGGGGTGGCGGCCATCCGGCACTCCCGGTCCAATGCCGTTACCGCCTCGGTGGACCGCCTGGATTTCTATCACCCGGTTTTTGTCGGCAATCTGCTCTCCCTACGGGCCAGTGTGAACTTTGTCGGGAAGACCTCCATGGAGGTGGGGGTCCGGGTAGAGTCGGAGAATCTCCTCACCGGGGAACGCCTCCATACCTCGACGGCGTATCTGACCTATGTGGCCCTGGATGACCAGGGGAGACCGCTGCGGCTGCCGCCGCTGATCCTGGAAACGGAAACCCAGAAGCGGCGCCACCAGGAGGCGCAGACACGGCGGCGGATGCGGCTGGCGGAAAAGACCCACGAGAAGTCCTGCCAGCGGGATCAGGAGGTCTGAAGCGCTTCACTTCCCGGGCTTGCGTTTTTCGGAAAGGCGGCGCTGGGTGCGGCCGGTGGGCGCGGCGTGCCAGGGATCGTCGGGCCACGGATGTTTGGGGTAGCGTCCCTTCAATTCCTTCTTCACTTGGGGATAGCCGTTTTCCCAGAAGCTTTTCAGGTCTTCGGTGACCTGTACCGGCCGCCCGGCGGGGGAGAGGAGGTGGATGCGAACCGCCACCCGCCCATCCGCCACGGTGGGGGTGGCGGCAAGGCCGAACATCTCCTGGAGCTTTACGGCCAGAACCGGCGCCGGGCCGGCGGCGTAATCCAGGGGGACGCGGCGGCCGCTGGGTACGGTAACGGCGGTGGGTGCCCGGTTCTCCAGGAGCCGCTGTTGCGCCGGGGGCAGGAGCGCCCGCAGGGAGGGGAGCAGATCGAGAGCGGCAAGCTGGGCGCCGGTGCGGACGCCCGCCAGCCGCGGAGCCAGCCAGACTTCCGGGGCGGCGAGGAGCTCCGCATCCGATAGATCCGGCCAGCCTTCGTCGGGGAAACATCTCTTCAGCAGGGCCACCCGACCCTGAAACTGCCGCATTTCCGGGCGGAAATCAAGCCGGGCCTCGCCCGATACAATCGCCTGGCAGAGGAGCGGCACGGCCTCGTCATCCATGGCCGGAAAGGACGTTTCCGCGAGGAGCAGGGCGCCCAGGCACTCCTGCCGTAATGAGACGATCCTCTCTTCCTGCCGGTTCCAGACCACCCGCCGACGTACTTCCAGACGGCCGGCCAGCTCGCTCCGGATGGTTTCCTCGGTAACCGCTTCGGCCAGGTGGATTATCCCCTCCGCCTTTTCCCCGGCGTCGAGCCGGGGGACGACGAGATAGACGCTTCCTTGCATATTGCTCTCCCGGGGGAGGCGGACGCCTCGTCCCTGGCTGAGGAGATACCGGTCCTCGCCTTCGTCACGACGACGGGCGATCCGATCGGGATAGGCGTGGAGGAGCAGCGCCGCCGGCATTTCCCCTTCGTATCGTTCCCCGCCGTGATCCGCTTTGGATGAGGCGCGCCGCTTCTTACCACCGCCGCTTTCCCGTCCCCCCGAAGCGTCCGGGGCACGACCGCCGACCGTAATCGCTGCCAGCCGCCGGAGCTGCGATGCCGCCCGTTCCACTCTTGCCAGGGCCCCCGGGTCCACTGGTGCGGCGGCCGAGCCGTTTTTCCCAACGTCGGTATCGATAAGTCTCTCAGGGTTATATTTCCCGAAGCTTGCCGCGGGGTATTTCATTAAGACGTCTTTGTCGGCGCCCGCGCTTGTGCCGATATCGGCGCCGGCGATCACTCCCCCGTCCGGGGCGCTGCCCACGCCGGCTATGCCGATTACACCCCTTCGTGCGTCCGAAATGGGAGCGCCGGCGACTGAACAACCATCCGCCGGGGCATCGCCGCGGGATTGCCGCCGCCGGAGGCGGTCGGGGGCATCTTCCCGGACCATTTTTTCCCCGCGGCGACGCCGGAGGAGAAAGAGGCGTTCGCTGATGTCGCCGTTCCTTCCCGAAAACATGGGATCCCGGAAACCCGAACGGATGATGTCCCGCTCGGAAAGCAGGGCGGCGAGGTCCGCGCCGAGGCCGGGAAAGCCGCGGCGGGCGGCCCGCAGAAGCAGGCATCCCAGGCGGGGAGTAAGAGGGAGGCGCGCCATTTCCCTTCCGAGCTCCGTGGGCGCGCCCCGGCGGTCCAGGGCGCCCAGGCTTGACAGCAGCTCCCTGGCCGCGGTCCAGGCCGCCTCCGGGGGCGGATCGAGCCAGGAGAGGGCGGCGGGATCGGTGACGCCCCAGGACGCCAACTCCAGCACCAGGGAGGAAAGGTCCGCAACCAGGATCTCCGGCGGGGCAAAGGGGATCATGGTCTGAAAATCATGGGGACTGTAGAGGCGGTAACAGACGCCGGGGGCGATGCGACCGGCCCGACCCTGGCGCTGGATCGCCGCCGCCCGGGAGGTCTTGACGGTGACCAGGCGGTTCATCCCCGTGGCCGGATCGTACTGGAGGCGGCGGGTCAGGCCGCTATCGATAACCACCCGGATCCCCTCAATGGTGAGGCTCGTTTCAGCGATGTTGGTGGCCAGGACGATCTTTCGCTTCCGACCGGGTTGAATGGCCCGCTCCTGCTCGGCGAAGGGGAGATCTCCGTAGAGAGGATGAACGGCCGCCTCTCCACCCTTTACCGCCGGTATGCCCTGCAGGTCCGTGGCGGCCCGGCGGATCTCTCCGCTGCCGGGAAGGAAGACGAGGATGTCTCCGGGGCTCTCCGCCAAGGCCGTGCGGACGGCGCCGATCACCCGTTCTTCCCGGGATCTCTCCCGGCCCCGGTCTCCGGCGGCAAGGTAGCGCTCCGCCACTGGAAAGGCCCGCCCGGGGGAGGAAATCACCGGGGCGTCGCCCAGCAGGGCGGCCAGCGGTCCGATGTCGAGGGTCGCCGACATGGCGAGTAGCTTGAGGTCATCCCGGAGTCCCCGCTGGATGTCGAGGCAAAGGGCCAGGGCCAGGTCGGCCTGCAGACTCCGCTCGTGAAACTCGTCGAAGACGATCAGGGAGACGCCGTCAAGGGTGGGATCGTCGAGGAGGCGCCGGGTGAGGATGCCTTCCGTGACCACCTCCAGGCGGGTGTCCGCGGAGATCCTGCTGTCGAACCGGATGGCGTAGCCCACGGTCCGGCCAACGGGTTCGCCGCGCTGCCTGGCCATCCACCGGGCCGCCGCCACTGCGGCGATCCGCCGGGGCTCCAGCATGATGATCTTTCCCTGGCGGGGAGAAAATTCTTCCAGAAGCGCCAGTGGCACCCGGGTCGTCTTCCCCGCCCCGGGCGGGGCCTGGATGATCACCGCCGAATTGGCCCGGACGGCTGCTTTCACCTCCGGCAGGATATGGTCGATGGGATAGGATGGCATAGTAAAATGGTTTTTT
>JAKQIZ010000130.1 GCA_029561465.1 Deltaproteobacteria bacterium
TGACGGCATCGTAAAAAGCGCCCTAGCCCGCCGACTGCCGGGCCTGTATAAAAGAAGTAAGTCGAGTCTGTGCCATGAAACCGGCCCAAAACCGTCAAACACGTATCTAAAGAATCCAATTAGTTACGTGCGACTTACTTAGAAGTCCATATGCGGCGTTGCGCTTCATCCTTCGTCACTGCGACGTACGCACAAGTACGCCTCATTCCTCAGGATTCGCGCGCCTTGCCTCTGGAGCTTTTTACTTCGTCGTCTCCATCATGACTTTTTACGAATTCATAAAGCTTCGCTTTGTGAACATTAAGCTTCGCTTTGTGATCGCCGGCGGATCTTTCCGCCGGCCTCTCTGGTCCTCCCAGCGGAAGTCGGGGCGAGGGAGTTTCCCGCCGGCCGCCGTCTTATCATCCGGGGGACGGACGGCCGGACAATCCGGGCATAGCTTTTCGCTGCCGCGGGTGTCACCGCATCCGCCGCGTTTGATTCCTCCACCGCTTCCCGGACGGCCGCCGATTCTTCCGCCCCCGGGGCCTGTTTTTTGCTGCCCTCGTAAAGGGGGTATTCCAGGAGCCGGCTTTCCAACTCGCCGTTGAAAAAAATCAGTCGCCGGGCGGTGCGTAGCCCCACCTTCTTTGCCAGCTCCAGATTGGCGGTAAAGATATAGCCGCGATAACCGCCGCATTTCGTCTTCAGGAAATCCCCCATCTCTCCATACAGACGTCCCAGTTCTTCCTCCTCGCCCAGGCGCAGGCCGTAGGGGGGGTTCATGATCACGACCCCCGGGGACTGCGGCACGGGAGTGGCGGCGAAGGGACAGACGCGAAACTGGATATGACGCCCCATTTTCGCCCGCCCGGCGTTGATCGCGGCGCCCCGTACCGCTTCCGGGGAGATGTCCGTGGCGATAATCCGCCCCGGAATTTCTTTCCGCTCCTCCTTCCGCACCCGCACCCGCAGACTCTGCCACCGTTCGTCATCGAATCCCCGGAGATGGAAAAAACCGAAGTTTTCCCTCAACAGGCCGGGGGCGCGTCGCCGGGCGATCAGGGCCGCCTCGATGGCCAGGGTGCCGCTGCCGCACATGGGGTTGATCAATGTCTCCTCCCCCGTCCATCCCGTGGCCATGAGCGCTGCCGCCGCCAGGGTCTCCTGCATGGGCGCCGTTAGGGGGATCTTCCGGTAGCCCCGTCGGGACAGGGGTTCTCCGGAGGAGTCGGCGAATATTCGGTAACGGTCGCCCTGCCAGTAGAGATGCACGACGGCGCCGGTGCGATCCGATCCAGAATCCGGGCGCCGCCGGAAAAGCCCGCGGAGGCGGTCCACGACGGCGTCCTTCACCCGGACGTTGGCGTAGCGGGGATCGCGGATCTCTGGGGTATCCACGGCGGAGGTGACGCAGAAATAGCGATCCACATGGAGCACCTCTTCCCAGGGCAGATCGACGGTGCCGGCATAGAGATCCCCGGGTGACCGGGCCATGCCTTCGTGAAGGAGAAAGAGGACACGCTGTCCGGTCCGCAGGACCAGATTGAGGCGCATGGCGTCCGTCATAGCGCCCGCCGTTTCCACGGCTGCTTCCGATACCTCCCGCACCGGCAGCCCCAGGGCGAGGATTTCCTCCCGCAGGTAAGGTGTGATCCCCCGGGCGCAGGTAACAAGGATCGGGCTTGTATCGTTCCAGAGTTCAATCATGACCGTTGTCTAACACAAAGAGGTTCATTTGGCAAAGATCAGCTCGACAAAAAAACTCCGCCCGGGAAAAAGTCATACGGAAGAGCATGGGCAAATGTAGGTGTCGAATGTAGAAAATAATTGCCAAAAGGGGGAAAGTTGGGTAAAATCATACAGCCATGGAAGCGAAGCCTAATAGTCATAATCCGGGAAAAACGCGTCACGCCATTTTTTATCTCCTTCTCGGCCTGGCCACCCTCCTGCTGCTCTATCTATTGAAGCCCTTCTTCTATCCGCTCTTCTGGGCGGCGGTGATCGCCATTGTCTTCAAACCTTTCCACCGACGTCTGGGCGCAAGGATCAAGTCCCCCAGTCTGACGGCCGTGGCTTCTTTGCTTTTGATCATGACGGTCATCATCCTTCCCGCCGGGATGGTCGGCAGCCTTCTGCTCAACGAATCCTTTCATGTTTACAATTCCCTCAACGTGGACGGCGCCCGCATCGAAAGTCAGATCAACGACATAATCGCGAGGATTGCCGCCGACCCCTATCTGCGCTATTTCCATATCGATATGACCCTTATCGGCAAGAACGTCACCGCCTTGGTGGAGGAGGCGACGAGCTTCATCTTCGACAGTCTCAAAAATCTGACGCAGAACACGATCATGTTTCTCGTGAACTTTGTGATCATGCTCTACGCCCTCTTTTTCTTTTTACGGGACGGCGAGAAATTCGTGCACATGACCATGCGGGCCTTCCCCCTCGGAGCCGCGAAAGAAGGGCTGCTGCTGGAGAGGTTCGCCGCCATGACCGTGGCGACCTTGAAGGTCACGTTGATCATCGGGGGCCTCAAGGGGATCCTCGGCAGTGTCGTCTTCTTCCTCACCGGTGTCCACGGCGCCATCACCTGGGGCGTCCTCATGGTTTTCACCTCCATCATCCCCGCCGTGGGCTGCGCCATTGTCTGGGGCCCCGTGGGGGTGGTCATGATAATCCTGGGCCATGTCTGGGAGGGCCTGATCATTCTTCTCTGCGGCTTCACCATCATCAGCCATGTGGATACCTTTCTGCGGCCCCTGCTGGTGGGGCAGGCGATCCGGATGCACACCCTCCTCATCTTTCTTTCCACCCTGGGGGGGCTTTCCCTCTTCGGGATCTCCGGGTTCGTCATCGGTCCGGTCATCGTTTCCCTGGCCCAGACCCTCTGGGAATTTCACGACGAGCTGTTGAAAATCAATAACGGGTTACAATCATGACCCTGACATTTATCGACGATCCCGACGGGAAACAGGTTGCGGCCATCTTCCGCCTCTATGAGACGGCCGGCTGGTGGACCGGTCGGACCCGAGAATCTCCGGATCTGGTGCGGCGGATCGTGACGGGAAGCCATTGCTTTGTCCTGGCGGAAGAAGGCAAGGAAATCGTCGGCATGGGCCGGGCAATCAGCGATGGTGTCAGCGACGCATACCTCCAGGACGTGTCCGTCCGTCCCGAGTTCCGGAAACGAGGCATTGGCGCCCGGATTGTCCGGGAGATACTCCTGCGCCTCCAGACCGACGGTCTGCAGTGGGTAGGTCTGATTGCCGGGAGAAAATCCCGCTCCTTTTACCGTCATCTGGGTTTCGAGGAGATGCCGGCCGCCACGGCGATGCTCATGATGATCAATTTCGAGCGTGCGTTGCGGGAACAAGGATGAAGCAAATCTCCTGGGAAGACTATGGATCGCTAAAGTCCTTCTTCAAATGTCAGCCCTACGGGCTATGCAGCTATTCCCTGCCGTCCCTCATCGTCTGGAGCAACCACGTCTTCCAGACTTCCTACACCCAGGAGAACGGCCGCGTGATCATCGCCAACGACTGCCGCCACCGGCCTGAAGACAGTCACCTCCTGCTGCCACTTCTGCCGGAAGGATTGCCGGGGCCGGAAGAACTGGCCGCCCTGGCGGCGCGAACCGGATACCACCGGTACGAATCGGTGCCGGAGGACTATTTGGACCGGACCGGCTGGGACCGGGTCTCCCGTTACTTTGCCATTACCGCCCATCCCGAGTACGATGATTATATCTATCTTACCGATGACCTGAGTCGCCTCAAGGGGAACCGCTATGCCAGGAAACGCAATCTCCTCCACCAGTTCGACCGGAATTATCTGGCGGTGGGGCGGGTTGCCGCGGGGTCGATAACGCCGGCGGTCGTTCCCGAATGCCTGGTCTGCCTGGAGAAATGGTGTGCAATAAAGAAATGCGACGTCGATCAGGACCTGGATATGGCCTGTGAAAAGAAGGCCGCCATCAATGCCCTGCTCCATTTAGACAAGCTGGAAATGCGGAGCTTGTTCATACGCATCGACGGCGAGGTCTGCGCCTTCTGCATCTCCTCCCACCTGGGACCAGACATGGGGGTCATGAACTTTGAAAAGGCCCTGCCCCACATCCGCGGCCTCTACCAGTATCTCGACAACGAATGCGCCAAGACCCTCTTTCCCGGCTACCGCTATATCAACAAGGAAAGCGACATGGGTCTCCCCGCCCTGGCGGAGTCCAAAAACTCCTATCACCCGGTCCGTAAGATCAGGGCTTACCGTCTAGAATGCAAATAGCCGCGCGGCTATTTAAGGAGCGATTATAAACTGGTCACGTCGATGCCGGCCTTGATGGCCAGTTTGTATGATTCGCGCTTGTAGTAAACCCCGGCGGCCAAAAGACCTAGAGAGCATGCCAGGCCCACTCCCATTCCGATCAGGAACAATCCGGAACCCCACTGGGTGTAAACGAAGAAGACCAGCGGCAGAAACATGATGGTCAGAAGCAGGCCCACCTGGAAGAGGCGGTCTCCCAGCAACCAGCGGCGGGCCGCCTGGGGGGCCTTTTTCCGCATCGCCTCGAACAGGGGATAATCCAAAGAGGTAAAATCTTTTTTATTCATGGGATCCATACCTTCCACTGAAACGGCTCAGTCTCTTTCCCGGGACAGTGCCTCGCCCATGACCTCACGCCAGTAGGGATCTTCCCGCATCTGGGCAAGTTTCCGCTGCAACTGCCGCACCGTGATGCCCAGGACCGCCGCCGCCTGCCGCCGGTCGGGGCCGGTGTTCATGAGGACGTAGGCCACCTGGATTTCATCGTTTTCCTTGAGGCTGCACAGGCGCCGGGCGAACAGGGACTGCCGGGTGGGTTGTCGCCCCAGATGATGGGGCAGGATGATTTCCCTCTCACAGAGGAGGACGGAGTTTTCCACGACCTGAGCCAACTCCCGGACATTGCCCCGGTATTCCCGGCGGGTGAGAACGTCCATTGCCTCGGGACTGAAACCAGTGACCTCCTTGCCATGGCGGTTATTTGCCTCGCGGAGGAAATGGTTGGCAAGCAAGGCGATGTCGCCCTCCCTCTCCCGGAGGGGGGGGATGTGGACATGGGCGGACTGGAGGCGGTAAAGGAGATCCAGGCGGAACCGGCCCTCCTGGCAGGCCCGGTCGAGATCCATGTTGGTGGCGGAAATGACCCGGACGTCCACCTGGATGGCCTTGGACCCGCCCAGAGGCGTGAAGGACTTTTCCTCCAGAACCCGGAGGAGTTTCGCCTGGAGTCCAGCCGGGAGTTCCCCGATTTCGTCTAGAAACAGCGTCCCGCCGTCGGCCTGTTCGAAGAAGCCCCGATAGTTGGCCTCGGCCCCGGTGAAGGCCCCCCGGACATGTCCGAAGAACTGGGTTTCGAACATGGTATTGGGGATGGCGCTGACGTTTACGGCGATGAAGGGACCGTTGGGGGCGGGTCCGGCCCGATGGATGCCCCGGGCCACGAGTTCCTTGCCCGTCCCTGATTCGCCGGTGATCAGGACGGGATTGCCGCTCCGGGCCATGACCTGGGCATAGGCCAGCAGGGACTTCATGAGAGGGCACTGGGTGATAATCTCCGCGAACGCCCCGGGGGTTTCTCCGGCGTAGGTCCGGCTGCCCGCCGACAATCCCTTGAGGAGTCCCTTGCGTTCATAGGCCCGCTCGATGGTCAAAAACAGCAACTCGTTGTCCACCGGCTTGACTAGATAGTCGTAGGCCCCGAGGCGGATGGCCCGGACGGTGACGGGGATGTCGTCCACGGCCGTGAGGATGATGAATTCCGTCCAGGGCTTGAAGGGCTTGGTCGCCTCCAGGACCTGCATGCCGTCCGTTTCCGGCATCAGGAGATCGAGAAGGACGATGTCATAGTCCTTCTCCCGGATGCGGAGGATAGCCTCCCGGCCGTTGTCGCAGATCTCCACATCCCGCAACCCCCGCCATTTCAGCAGCCGCTGCACCGATGTGAGGGCGATTTCCTCGTCGTCAACGATGAGGATATTCATAGGCGTTGCCTCCCCGTATCTTCTATCAGCTTTACGAGTTCTTCCATAGCAAAAGGCTTTGCGACGGTAAAGGAGGGAGGGCATGCCGGCGGGAGGCCGTGCCGGCGGCTACGGCCTCCCGGTCCGTACAGCACCGTGTAGAGGAGCGGGTGCCGTTCCCGCACGGCGGCGATCACCTCTTCCCCCGTCAGGATCCGCAAGTCGGCGGCGGCGATCACCCAGTCCACTTCCGGGGTCTCGTCGAGAAATCGGACGATTCCCTCCTTATCGGCCGGAGATTTGATCAGCCAGGTCGCGGCCGCGACGAAATGGGCCTGCAGATCTTTGAGGAAAGAGGCGTCGGCGTCGATGAGAAGTAGGCGGGGTTGGAGGCGCGGCAGTTGCTTTCCCTCTACGGGCAGGAAGATGCTGAAGCGGCTTCCCAATCGCGGGTGGGAAAGGACGCCGATGGTTCCCCCGTGTTCCTTGATCAGCCCGTAGGAGATCGACAGTCCCAGCCCTGTGCCGCCGGAATCCCGACGGGTGGTGAAAAAGGGGTCGAAGACATGACCCAGGGCCTCCCGGGCTATGCCCCGGCCCGTATCTTCGATGGCAATCACGACGGCATCGAGGCGGGGCAGATGGCAGGTGGTGATCGTTATTTTTCCCTTGCGGTCCTCAGGCATGGACTGGTGGGCGTTGATGAGCAGATTGCCGATCACCTGCTCGAGCTTCTGGAAGTGTCCCTGGACGGGGGGGAGATCGACGGCGAGACGTTCTTCGATGATGGAAACGGTTTTTCGCACCTGGGCGCCGACAATGACCAGGGCGCCCCGGATGACCTCGTTCACCGCTAGGGTCTTCTTCTCCGACCGTTCATCGCTCCGGGAAAATTCCTTCAGTCCGGTGATGACGCGGCTGATGCGGGTGGAGGCGATCTTGAATGCCTGAATGATCTGGTCCATGTTGTCCATGACCTCCCCGGGGCCGAGACCCCGCCGGGAGCAGCTCCTCGCGAAGTCGTCATGGTCCTTCAACACCGGCGCGATGGTGCTCCAGATCTCTTCCAGGAGGGGAATGTTGTAGGAGATGAAGCTTATGGGGTTGTTGATCTCATGGGCGACGCCGGCGACCACTTCCCCCAGGGCCGTGAGCTTGTGGGTCTGGATGATCTGCTGGAGACGCAGTTCGTTTTCCCGACGGATTCGTTTTTCCTCCGTCACGTCCTGCCAAATCCCGACGAAATGAGGGGTGGGGACATCGGGCATGCGGACCGGGCGCCAGAAATCGGAAAACCAGCGATAGGTCTGATCGACGGCACGGAAGCGATACTCGCAGTGATGGGTGCCGGCCCCGCCCGTTTCCTGCAGGGACTTGATTACCCGCCGGCGGTCGTCGGGGTGGAGCCGCTCCTGCCAGAAGGTGTGCTTATCCGTGAAGTCGCCGGGATGGTAGCCGGTGATCTCCGTTACGGAGTGGCTAACGAAGGTGATTTCATATCTTTCGACGGCGTTGCGGGTGTAGGAAACAATGGGCAGGGACTCCAGAAGCAGGGAGAGCTGATCGGTGGTGCGCTGGAGGATCTCGTTGGTTCTGCCCAATTCGAGGGTTCGCTCCCTGACCCGGGCTTCCAGCTCTTCATGGGCCTTCAGCAGGGCCTCCTCCGCGGCCTTGCGCTCCGTGATGTCTTCCAAGGTCTCCACGGCCCCGAGGGCCGGTCCCTGGGGCGCCCGAAGCAAGGCGGCGGTAAAGCGAAGCCAGCGGCCGCTGTCCCCCAATTCAGGGAAGAAGTCCGTCGCCTCGTAAGCTTCGTCGATGAGAGGCGATTTTATGTATTTTCTCCCATACCACCGGGGAATGTCCGCGACGGTCCCTTCCACGAGGAGATCGGCCAGACAGGGCCGCCGGCTGCTGTAGAAGGCGCGCCAGTGCTGGTCGGTGCCGATGACCTCCGCGGCGCTGATGGCGCTCAGCTCTTCCAGCGCCCGGTTCCAGTAGATGAGGCGGTGGTGGCGGTCGATGACGAAGGCGGGGATGGGAGAGCCGCCTATGCAGCCCATGAGCAGGTCCAGTTCTTCCCTGGCCAGCGGTCCCTCCCGCTTGTGCCGGTAATGATCGGCGCCGCTATTCTTCACCCGGCAACACCTCCCGATTAGTATGAAAATACATCTGCGCGATCTCTCCTAAACATTTTCATCGTTCGTGGGTGTTGGACAAACATGACAATTCATATCAAAAGAAAGAGTGGCTTTTCTCCGGAAAGCTTGTTAAGGTACTATACAGAGACCATTTTTTTGCGGACAGGTGCAGTTTCTGGCACACGAACATTTCCGACCAGGAGGAACAGGGTATGGACCTCGGCGATATCGTCATGGTGGACAATCCCCGGCATCCGTTTTACGGCCGGAGGGGCAAGATTATCGGCCGCCGCGGCCTCTACAGGGAAGACGACCCCTGGTTTCTCATCTACGTTCCTTCCCACATGCGCAGTTTCCTCATTCCCCAGTCAATGCTCTGTCTGGAGCAGGATGCCTCCGTTACCGTGGACATCTTCACCGAGCGCCTTCAGTAGCATGGAAGGCCGGTAAAAACCGGGATTGCCTGCGATTGATGACCTCGCAAAAAGTGAAAAAACGTCCCGATTGATTGTTGACGATCATTGCGGCTCTCGCGGCTCCATATCCCTTCCATGAAGCCTATCTGACGGATATATAAGGTGATATAATCAAATTGGCACATATCGCTTGCCTTCGCCTCGTGGTCTCCATGGCTAACCATCATGCCCGTTCCGGGCACAACGAAAGATGAAAATATCCGGCTATTTGTGGACATTTTCATATAAACCGTCGGCGATCTCGGCGGGACTGAATACCCCGTCGACAGTGACGATCCCTGTAATCAGCTCCGGAGGAGTGACATCGAAGGCGGGGTAATAAGCCTTCACCAGTTCGCCGGAGATGGGAGCGCCCTGAAATTCCAGCACCTCTCGGGGGTCCCGCTCTTCGATGGGGATGTCGCTTCCCCGGAGCGTGCGGCTGTCCGGCCCGCCGTAGCCAAGGATATAGAAGGGGATATCGAGCCGCCAGGCGCAGATGGCCAACTGAAGCGTCCCCACCTTGTTGGCCGCCGATCCGTCCATGGCGATCCGGTCCGCGGCGGCGAACACCTTGTCCGCCATGCCCCGGGACATACACCACGCCGCCATGTTATCCGTGATCAGGGTCGTGTCGATCCCCATCTCGCTCAGGGACCAGGCCGTGAGCCGCGCCCCCTGGAGGTAGGGCCGGGTCTCCGTGCAGAGCGCCTTAATCACCTTGCCGTTTTCCCGGGCGTATTGGAACATGTACAGGAGGCCGGCCCCGGCGAAACAGTGGGTGAGGATGGTATCTCCCGGGGTCAGAAGTGTTTCTGCCTGTCTTCCCGTCGCCTGGGAGATCTCCCGTTGCCGGGCCAGACTCTTTTGCAGGGTGGCCAGGATGATCTCCGAGGCCCGGCCGTCGGGTTCCCGCCGGACCCGCTCCAGGAGTTTTCCCAGGAGGACGGCGAGGTGAAAGCCCGTGGGCCGGGTGGCGCACAGGCGGTCGGCGGCATGCTTGAGAAAGGCCATGTTGCGACCGCCTCTTTGCCTTTCCGTCTCCCGGGCGGCCAGATAGAGGCCGTATCCCGCCGTGATGGCGATATCCCCGGCGCCCTGGACCATCATCTGTTCGATGGCCCGGGCCACCTCCACATGATCGGTGCAGTAAACCTCCGCTTGGGACCGGGGGAGCTTGCGCCGGTCGATGATGATGAGGGCGTCTTCCCCTTCCAGATAGACGTTGTTTTCCAGATGCATGAGCAAAGGTTCGGCAGTCATCGCTCCTCCCGACGGGCCGGCGTTCCTTGCCGTCCCGGCGCCAATATAAATTGAAAAATGAGGACTTATGCGCCCTCTGGGATGCTGAAGCGCCAGGCGCAGAACCATTCCTCGGGATGTTCGTCCGGGGGACAGCCGATGCATTCGCAGAGGATCCGGTTGTCGATGTATTCCCCAAAATGGCGGTATTCCACCAGTCCCGCGGACTTGCAGGGGTAATCCGCCAATCCCCGGCGTTTTCTCGCCGATTGGACCCGGCAGTCATTCATCTGAAAGACGAAGCTGTTGGGGCCCTCATCGATAATGGACTGGACATTGATCCGGGCGTACATCCGGAAGCGCAGGGCCTGTTTCAGTCCCTCCAGTCCCGCCTCATGGGGCAGCCCGAGGAACTCCTTGATGGACCAGGCCTCGAAGGGGGAATATCTTGTCCAGCAGGTGTCGTTGCAGCGTTTGGCGTCGTACATGTCCCGCATGGATTCCACGGCCTGAAACCAGACACCGTCGTTGGCCAGCCAGTTTACCCCCAGATTGTTCATGATATTGATGAGTTTTTCTTTCGGCATTTCCAGGAGCGGCTTGGGAATGCCGTTGACCATTTCGAATCCGAAGACCTTGGCCATCCGGTCCATCTGGATATCATAGCTGTTCTTACGAGCCTTTTTCATGATCTCCAGCGCCCGGGTGATGCCGAACTGATGCTTTACCGCTGTGAACCACAAGGTGTAATGCACCATGTTGCGATGGAACATGTCCACGATTAGACGCGCCATGTCCTCCTGGCTCAAATCCTCTGGTTTTTCCGCCGTGATGACCTTTGTCGATCCTTCTTCCGCCATTACTGTTTCCCTCCTTCAATATATTTTTCCCCGCCGCCGGGGATTCCCCCCTAAATTGCCTTTGATGATGGAAAAACGTGCATTTTGTCTGTCGGAATGTACATGGCAGTATGGTGGCATATTAAAGGGAAGGGAGGGCGAATGTCAATAAAACAATTTTCATCCCCCTTTGTGACGGAGACCGTCATGATGATTTCTAAACAAGGGAACACGGTGGATTTCCCGGGGCGATCCTGGCGACCTGCCTGTCATCTTCCGGCGACATTTGTGTCGCCATGTGTAAGTAATGAAAATCATTCACTTATGTCCCAACGGAAAGAATTGCGGCCGTGTTGTGTCCGAACTGGGGCGACATTTTCTTCATGCCTTGGAATCTGACGAGGGGCTGTCGGTAAATTAATGTATATATTCAAGCAGTTAAACAAGCGACATCCCTGGGGATATGGCATGGCTCTTGCGATACAGTAATTCAACGCGGGAAATTTTTATGAAGGGAGGGATCCAAGATGGTAGCATCGATGAAATTGATCGATCTGGTCGAGAATCACTCGGAAAAGATTGCTGCCCAGTGGTCCAAGCTGGTGGTGAAGAATCCCTTTACTCCTTTTTATCACAACAAGCAGGCGGAGAGACTGGTCCCTCAGGCAGTGCGGTTCTACAAGAATTTCCGAAAGTTGTTTATGGAGCCGAAGCCGGTGGAAGCCTCCGACGGATATTTCACCAGTTACGCCGAGAAGCAGTACCGGGAAGGGGTTCCCCTGCACGAGGCCGTTTACGCCCTCATCCTCATGAGGCGGCAGATATGGCTCTATGCAGAATTTCAGGACATTTTTTCCACTGCCGTGGAAAAGCAGCAGGCCATCGAGAGCATCACCCGCACCATGCTCATGTTCGATTACGCCGTGTATTTCATTACCAGACGTTATCGGGAATTGATGAAGCTGGAGTGGTTTGAAGCGCCGAATACCTGAGGGTGTGGACAGCCATTTGCCGCCGCGGCGAGGGGGTCGAGCCGGCAAGGGGGCGACAGCGGAAAAGGCCCGGGGGCCGGAACCGAAAAAGGAGCGCCGGCAACCGCAGGCCTTCCCCTGCGGGAGTACTGGAGTCACAGGAGGGCGGAAACTATGTCCGGTTCGCTCAAACTCGTGAATCTTATCGAATCTCACGCCGACTCCATCGCCTGGCAATGGGCCCGGGACGTGAAGAGAAATCCCCGGACCCCTTCGTATCATCACCTTGCGGAGGAAACGCTCGTGCCGATGGCCATGCGCTTCTATGACCACTTCCGGCAGATGTTCTTTACCGACCGGCCGGCGGATGTCTCCCAGCAATACTTCGCCCGGTACGCCGAAGAGCACCATGGCCGGAACATCCCCCTCGACGAGGCCCTCTATGCCCTGATCATGATGCGGCGCCATATATGGCTCTACGCCGAGTTCCAGACCATCTTCATCTCCGCGGTGGAGCAGAAGCAGGCCGTAGACAGCCTGGTCCGCACCATTCTCATGTTCGATTATGCGATTTTTTTCATCAGCGGGCGTTACCAAGAGTTGATCCAGGAGGGTATCGAGGAGAAACTCGGCGTTGTGAACGTCCTGCGCATGAAAAACGACCCCGGGGCTCGACCGGAGTCATCGAAGGTTCTCATCATGACGGCCTTGATCATCGGGGCGATCCTCTTGACATATTACAATTACTCGGTCCTCGGTGGAAATTCCATCTATTCCCACTTGCTTTACATCCCTGTGGTCCTCGCGGGGATCTGGTGGAAGAAAAGAGGAATTATCGTCGCCGCCGGGCTGGGGGCATATTTGTTGATGAGTCACTTGCTTTTCATGAAAGGGATGCCCTTCATGGACGATATGATCCGTACCGCGATGTTTCTGATCATCGGAACGATTGTGGCCTTCCTCAGCGAAGGGATCGCCGGGGCGGAAAGGATTTACAGGCGGCAGCCGACGGCTTCCAGGTTTTCATGAGGTAAGAAGGGGGAGTATGGCGATGAAAACGGAACGTAACGAAGGAACAGTGATCTCCGTACGGGGCAGCGTGGTGGATTCCCGCTTTTCTCCCGGGCGCTTGCCTGCCATCCACAATGTCCTCCATGCGGGAGACGATGGCCGGATCCGTATCGAGGTCATGGTGCAGCTCAATAACGAGGTTGTGCGGGGCATCTCCCTGCGGCCTACCCAGGGATTGGCAAGGGGATCGAAGGTGACAGATACGGGCCAGCCCTTCCTCATTCCCGTGGGGAAGGAACTCCTCGGGCGGGTCTTCAATGTCTTCGGCGAGCCCATCGACAATGCCGATCCCCCTCCTACGACCGACACCCGGTCACTGCACGGCGTTCCCGTTCCCATCACCCAGCAATCCACGGTGTCGGAGATCTTCGAAACGGGCATCAAGGCCGCCGACGTCCTCTGCCCCCTGGAACGGGGGGGCAAGGCGGGGCTTTTCGGCGGGGCCGGGGTGGGAAAGACCGTGCTGCTCACCGAGATGATCCACAATATGGTGGGTCATCATCATGGGATCAGCATCTTTTGCGGTGTCGGCGAGCGGTGCCGGGAAGGGGAGGAGCTCTACCGGGAAATGAAGGAGGCGGGCGTCCTGCCCAATACCGTAATGGTCTTCGGACAGATGAACGAACCTCCCGGGGCGCGTTTCCGCGTCGGACACACAGGGCTCGCCATGGCCGAGTATTTCCGGGATGCGGAACGGCAGGACGTCTTCCTTCTTATCGACAACATCTTCCGCTTCATCCAGGCCGGCCAGGAGGTTTCGGGGCTCATGGGGCTCCTTCCCTCCCGCCTCGGCTATCAGCCGACCCTGGCTTCCGACCTGGCGGCCCTGGAGGAGCGGATCTGCAATACCACTACCGGGGCCATCACCTCCATCCAGGCCGTTTATGTCCCGGCGGACGATTTTACTGATCCTTCGGCAAGCCATACCTTCAGCCATCTGACGGCCTCCATCGTCCTGTCACGGAAGCGGGCCAGCGAGGGCTTCTATCCGGCCATCGATCTCCTCCAGTCGGGGTCGAAGATGCTCATGCCCAACATCGCCGGAGAGCGGCATTACCGGATCGCCCAGGAGATCAGGCGCAATCTTACCATTTATGAGGAACTGAAGGATATCATTGCCATGTTGGGGATCAACGAACTCTCCCGGGAGGACCAGCGGACCGTTTACCGGGCCCGGCGCCTGGAAAGGTTCTTTACCCAGCCCTTCCATGTGACGGAGCAGTTTATCGGCAAGCCGGGGAAAACGGTCTCCCTGGCCGACTCCCTGGATGGGTGCGAGCGGATCTTGAATGACGAATTTGCCGATGCCCCCGAGAGCGCCCTGTATATGATCGGGTCCATCGACGAGGCGGTCAGGGGGAATTGAACTGGGTGGGGGAGGATTCGAAAAGGGGCCGTCCCTAAGGATATTAGGTGTTATACGGGCGGGTTGCCAAGATGTGGCCGGGAGGGGGATGAGGTGGGATGAACCTGAAGATACTGCTGCCGGCAGAGGTGTTCCTCGTGGAAGAGGTAGCCAAGGTGGTCGTTGAAGGGGAGAACGGGTTTTTCTGCCTGCTGCCCCAGCATGTGGACTTTACAGCGACTTTGGCCCCGGGGGTGTTCACCTTCACCGACATGGAAGGGGATGAAAACTATCTGGCGGTGGATACGGGTGCCCTGGTTAAGCGGGGACAGGAGATCTTCGTTTCCACCCGGAACGCCGTCCGGGGGCCGGAGCTGGGGCGGCTGAAGGAATTTGTAGTCGCCCAGTACCGGCAGATCGACGAACGGGAGAAAAAGGCCCGCACCGCGGCGGCCAAGCTGGAAGTGGACCTGCTGCGGAGATTCATGGAGCTTAGACATGAGTGACGAACAGTTGACGCCGGGAGAGCGCAGGCGCAAACAGGCGGAGGATTTTACCCGGAAGGTCTGTGTCAAGGAGCAACGGCGCATCAAGGGGAAAAACATGCAAGACCAGACCGTCTGGTTCGGCTTGGGTATGTTCGGCATCGTGGGCTGGTCCGTGGCCGTTCCCTCCCTGATCGGAACGGCGGTCGGGATCTGGATCGATCAGACCTGGCCCTCCCGCTTTTCCTGGACCCTCATGCTCCTTATCCTGGGAGTCTCTTTGGGCTGCCTTAATGCCTGGTATTGGGTGAAAAAGGCCCGGGACAACATCATCAAGGATTGAGACGGCGGTGAACCGTCCCTTTTCCGAGACGTGCCGTCCGGGGGGGGTGAGGAGGCAACAGGAAGCCATGTTGAGCCATACGGAACATATAATTATTGCCCTGGGCGCCGGGATGGGCATCGGTCTGTTCTACTTTGCCGGTCTATGGCGAACTGTGCGGCTTCTGTGCGGACACCCCCGGCCCTTCCGCTTGCTGGCGCTTAGCTACGCCGGCCGACTGTTGCCGGCCATGGGTGGGTTTTACCTGCTCTTGAGCGATGGTTGGCTGTATCTGGCTGCCGCCTTGGCCGGTTTTATCCTGGTCCGGACCGCGCTGATGAAGATACTGGGAAAGTTCTCGTTTCTCCCCTGGAAAGGAGCGGCGGTATGGAAGTAATGGCCATGTACCAGATCAGTCCCGACCAGGTGATCCTCTTTACGTGGCATTTCATCACCATCAATGCCACCCTCGTCTATACCTGGCTCATCATGGGTCTTTTGGTGTTCGGTTCCGTGATCGTGACGAGAAATCTCTCCACGGACCGGACGATGTCCCGTTGGCAGAACCTCCTGGAGGTGATCGTCGGCGGCATCCGCTCCGAGATTAGGGATGTTGTCCGGGAAGACGTGGACGTCTATTTCACCTTTATCGGGACCCTTTTTCTATTCATTCTGGCCTCGAATATCTTCACCTTCATACCCGGTTACGTGGCCCCGACGTCGTCCCTGACCACTACGGCAACCCTGGCAATTCTGGTCTTCTTTGCCGTGCCGATTTACGGCATCGCCAAACAGGGAATCCTGGAGTACCTGAAGGAATATTTCCGCCCGATTTTCATTTTTTTCCCCTTTCATGTCATGGGCGAGCTGTCCCGGACCCTGGCTCTGGCCGTCCGGCTCTTCGGCAATCTTATGAGCCACGAGAAGGTCATCGCGATCCTTCTCGCCGTTACGCCCCTGTTTTTCCCCGTGGTGATGCAGGTTCTGGGATTGCTCATCGGCTTGATCCAGGCCTATATATTTGCCGTCCTGGCTATGGTTTACATCGCCTCGGCGACCCAATCCCACGAGGAAATGGAACATACAAAACAACAAAACTAAGAAAGGGAGGTTAGAGATTATGGATATCATCAGCACCGTAGCACTGGCATCGATCATATCTGCGGGGTTATGCATGGGGATCGGCGCAATTGGGCCGGGGATCGGTCAGGGGCGGGCCGTATCGGGGGCGCTGAGCTCCATCGCCCAGCAGCCTGACGAGAGAAATTCCCTCACCCGGACCCTCTTTGTCGGCTTAGCGATGATCGAATCCATCGCCATCTACTGTTTCGTCATCTCCATGATTCTCGTCTTCGCCAACCCGTTCTGGACTTACGTGATCAAGAAGGCAGGAGGATAATCCATGCACATCGACTGGTTTGTCTTTTTTTCGCAAGTCGTCAACCTCATGATCCTTATGCTTTTGTTGAAGAAATTTCTTTTTGGAAGGATCATCAAGGCCATGGATGCCCGCGAGGCCAAAATTGCCGCCCGGTTTGCCGAGGCGGAACACTCCCAGGCGGAGGCCGAGAAGGCGACGATGGCCTGTGAAGAGAGGTTGCGGGACCTGGAGGGCCGTTACGACGAAATGCTCAATAAGGCGCGCCAGGATGCGGAGGCCTATCGTGAAAGACTGCTCGAAAAGGCGAAGGAAGAGGTGGAATTCCTGAAGACCCGCTGGATCGAGGCCCTGCGTTCAGAACAGAACAACTTCCTCCAGGAACTCCGGCAGTTGGCGGGAAACCAGATCTACAACGTTACCCGCCGGGTCCTTAAGGATCTGGCCGACCTCGATCTCGAGGAGCAGATCGTCTCCGTGCTCATGGAGCGCCTGGACGAGCTCGATGAGGAAGAGCGGCGTCGTTTCTCCTCTTCGGGCCATGATGGTGGGATTACCGTTTCCTGCGCCTTTGACATCTCCACGGCGATGCGCGCGAAACTTGAACAGGCGATCCGTCAATATGCCGCCGGGGAGGTGGACATCGCTTACGAGCGCTCCGAAGACGTCCTTTCGGGGTGCGAACTCCGCGCCAATGGCCACAAGCTGGCCTGGAGCGTGAAGGACTACATCGACGGCATCGAGGAGCGGTTCTATGCCGCTCTTTATGAAGAGGCCCGGGAGAGGAAATGAGGTGAAATGATAATGAATAGCGTATCCACAGAGCAGGAAAACCTGAAGACCTTTCTGGAAGACACCTTCCGGACCATGGATGCCGTCCTGGATGGACAGGAGGCGGAGCTCCGGGACCGGGAGGTGGGGGTGGTCACCTATGTGGGGTACGGCATCGTCCGGGTGGCCGGGCTGCCGAATATCCGGGCCGACGAACTCGTGCTGTTTCCCCATAACCTCCAGGGACTGGTATTCAATATCGATCCCGAGGAACTGGGGGTCATCCTCCTCGGTCCCAGCGAGGATCTTTCCGCCGGGGCGGAAGTGCGGCGCACCGGACGGGTCCTCGACACCCCCGTAGGGGAATCCCTTATCGGCCGGGTCGTCGATGCCCTGGGACGCCCCTTGGACAACCTTGGTGAGATCCGGACGGTGAAACGCCTGCCCGTGGAGAGGGAGGCCCCGCCCGTGATGGCCCGGGACCCCGTAACTGTGCCGCTCCAGACGGGCATCAAGGTCGTTGACGCCCTCTTTCCCATCGGGAGGGGCCAGCGGGAACTCATTGTCGGCGACCGCCAGACGGGCAAGACGGCCATCACCATCGACACGGTGATCAACCAGCACGACAAGGATGTCCTGTGCATCTACTGCAGCATCGGGAAGAAGGCGTCCGATACGGCCAAGGTCATCGCCGACCTCAAACAGTACAATGCCATGTCCTATACCATCACCGTCATCGCCACGGGCGACGATCCGCCGGGGCTCCAGTTCATCGCCCCTTACGCCGCCACGTCCATGGGTGAGTACTTCATGTCTCAGGGGCGGGATGTCCTGATCATCTATGACGACCTGACCTATCATGCCCGGGCCTACCGGGAACTCTCCCTCCTCCTCCGCCGGCCACCGGGCCGGGAGGCCTTTCCTGGCGACATCTTTTACATCCACTCCCGGCTCCTGGAGCGATCCACCCATCTCCGGAAAGAGCACGGCGGCGGGTCGCTGACCTCCCTGCCCATCGTGGAGACGGAGGCCCAGGATATCTCCGGTTATATCCCCACGAACCTCATCTCCATCACTGACGGGCAGCTCTATCTTTCACCCCGGCTCTATCAAAAGGGGATCCTTCCCGCCATCGACGTGGGCAAATCCGTGTCCCGGGTGGGCGGCAAGGCCCAACTTCCCGCTTATCGGGCGGTAGCCAGCGACGTGCGGATCTCCTATTCCCAGTTCGAAGAATTGGAGACCTTTTCCCGTTTCGGCACCCGTCTCGACGAGGCGACCCGCAAGGTCCTGGAGCGGGGCTGGCGGGTCCGGGAGATTCTCAAGCAGCCGCAGTACAAACCGATTCCCGTGGCGGAGCAGGTAGCGGCGATCCTGGGCGTCACTTCCGGCATGTTCGATAGTGTCGCCATCGGGGAGATAAGAGCGGCGGAAGAGACCCTGCGGAGAAACGTCATGGAAACCCATGGCGGGTTGTGCGGCCGGATCGCCTCGGGAGAAAAGTTGGGTGATACGGAGCGGGAGCTCCTTATCCATGCCGCTGGCGAGACCGCCCGGCCTTATGTCGGCAAAGAGGCCGGGGAGGAGACCATCGGCGGGGCTTTCGGGAAGGGGGCCGACCATGCTGACCGCTGAAGCCCTGAAAAGAAAGATCCAGAGCGCCGATGACCTCCTCAGTGTGGTCAAGACCATGAAAGCCCTGGCGGCGGTGAGCATCCGCCAGTATCAGCGGGCCGTGGAATCCCTGTCCGATTACAACCGGACGGTGGAGATGGGGTTGCAGATTGTCCTCAAGCAGAGCGTCGGCGCCTTCAAGGTGGGAGTCGGGAGTTCTCCACGCCTGGGGGCCATTGTATTCGGCACGGATCAAGGGCTTTGCGGGCAACTCAACAGCATCATCGTCCAGCATGCCCTTGGGGAGATGGGTCAGACCGGCATACCGAAAGAGCGCCGGATCGTCATTGCCGTGGGAATGAGGACCGCCGACATCCTTGAGGACTCCGGACAGAAGGTTTTCGAGATCCTCGGCACCCCCGGCTCCACGGCGGGCATCACCCCCATGGTCCAGGATATCACCATGGTCCTGGAAAGCTGGCGTTTCAAACATTCCGTGGAAAACATGCATCTCTATTTCAATGAGTATATTTCTGGGGCAACCTACCGTCCCCAAACCCACAAACTGCTTCCCGTGGACCGGCAGTGGCTGCTCAAGCTGCAAAAGAAGCGCTGGGATTCGAGGACGTTGCCCATGTTCACCATCGAATGGGAAACGATCCTCCGCTCCCTGATTCGGGAGTACCTCTTTGTATCCATCTACCGGGCCTTCGCCAATTCGCTGGCCAGTGAAAACGCCAGCCGGCTGGCGGCCATGCAAAATGCGGAGAAGAATATCGAGGAGCGCCTGGAGGAACTGGAAGTCCAGTTCCACAGTCAGCGTCAGATGACCATCACCGAAGAGCTGCTCGATATCGTGGCCGGTTTCGAGGCCATGAAGGAAGATCAACGTCCAGTCGGGAAAAGCGGCAAGACGGCAGCCCGGGAAGGCGTTGCCGGTGCGTCATTAACCGGTGGAAGAGTTGTGCCTGCCGCGTTAGCATGAAAATACGGCCGGTAGTCGCCTTAACGACATTTTATAAACAAGAATCAGCTTCGCTGATTTCATCGTTGGTGGATGTTGGAGGATCATGTCAATTAAGGGGGTGAGGTTATGGGAATGGATAAAAGACTATGTGTAATCTGCGCCTGGCGTCAACATTGCCAGAAACGATTCTCCGTTGCCAGCGTCGGGATGCTCAATATCCATTGTCCGGATTTTACGAGAGACTACACAATCAAGGACGTGGAACCGGACAAAAAGCTTGTGGAACAGCAGTTGGAAAAATGGCGCCAGGAGAGAACAGCCAAGGCCAAGCCATGCATTACCGTTTCCCGGGAACCGGGGGCCGGGGGCAGCGAAATTGCTAGGAAATTGGCCAAGGATCTGAAGATGGATCTGATGGGCGGTCAGATCATCTCTCGAGTGGCGGAGAGCACCCGGATGAGCGAGAAGGTCGTCATGACCCTGGATGAAAAGAACGTGACCAAACTGGACAGTTGGATCAACTCTTTGTTCACATCCCGCCATCTCTGGCCGGATGTCTATCTGAAGCACCTAACGAAGGTCATCGCCACCATCGGCGAGCACGGCAACGCCATCATCGTCGGGCGGGGGTCCCAGTTCATCCTGCGACCGGATCGGATCTTCCGGGTCCGGTTCATCGCCCCCTTCGACAAGCGGGTGCTCCGGGTGATGAAGAATCGCAACTGCACCAGCGCCGAGGCGGAAAGCTACCTCATCAAGACGGACGGCGGCCGGGCGGCCTTCATCAAAAAGTATTTCAACGAGGATATCGCCAGCCCGGCCAATTACGACCTCGTGGTCAACACGGCGATCCTGTCCTGTGAAGAAGCGGCGGAACTAGTCAAAAAGGCCTTTCAGTCCAGGAAGTTCTATAACAATGTTTCGTAAAGTATCAGGACCCGCAAGGCAATTTTTTTATCACAGGCAAGGAGGTCCTTATGAAAAAAGATGCGGTCAAGAAAAGAGGTGACGCCGGGCAGATGTCCACGCCTTCGGGGATGTTGCTGCACAGTATCATTCAAGGCTTTTCCATCCCCACCTTTGTAATCGGCAGGGATCACAAGGTCATCTTCTGGAACCGGGCGCTGGAAAAACTCAGCAAGATACCGGCCGGGGAGATCATCGGCACCAATAAGCAGTGGCGGGCCTTCTATGCCGAGGAGCGGCCTTGTATGGCCGATCTCATCGTCGATGGGATAACGGAGCGGATACCCAAGTGGTATGAGGGAAAATACGAAAAATCCTCGCTTCTGGAAGAGGCATACGAGGCCACGGATTTCTTTCCTGCCTTGGGCGACGGCGGTCTGTGGCTGCGCTTTACCGCGGCGGCCATCCGGGATGTGGACGGGCAACTTGTCGGGGCGCTGGAAACCCTGGAGGATGTAACCGATCGGAAAAATTTCGAATTGAAACAGCGGGAGACGGAAAGGGAGCTGTTCAGCGTCATCGAAGGATCACCGACGCCTACCTTCGTCATCGGTATCGATCACAAGATCATCTACTGGAACCGGGCGTTGGAAAAACTCAGCCGACTTCCCGCTGCGGACATGATCGGCACTAATGAACACTGGCGGGCCTTCTATGCCCGGGAGCGGCCCTGCATGGCCGATCTTCTGGTTAACGAAACTCCAGAAATAATAGAGGAATGGTATCCAGGGGTGGCAAAGTCCCAACTTCTTGACGAGACCTACGAGGCAGAAGGCTTTTTCCCCGATCTGGGGCCGAACGGGCGGTGGCTGAAATTCGTCGCCGTGCCGATCCGCAGTTCCCAGCGGGTCCTCCGGGGGGCCATCGAAACACTGGAGGATATTACGGAACGGAAGGCCATCGAGCAGGAAATCATTGAAAACGAGCGCCGTCTCTACAGTGTCATCCAGGGCTTCTCCATTCCGGCCTTTGTAATCGGCAAGGACCACAAGGTAATGTACTGGAACCGCGCTTTGGAAAAACTTAGCAATATCAAGGCGGAAGAAGTGGTCAGCACGAACCGGCAATGGCAGGCCTTCTACGCCAAAGAGCGGCCTTGCATGGCTGACCTCCTTGTGGACAGCGCCCTGGAGAAGATTCCCAAATGGTATTCGGGGAAGTACTGCCCGTCGGAACTGATCGAAGATGCCTATGAGGCGACGGACTTCTTCCCTGACTTGGGCGAAAACGGGCGGTGGCTGCGCTTCACCGCGGCGGTGATCCGGGACTCCCGAGGCGAATTGGTCGGTGCCGTGGAAACTCTGGAGGACATTACGGCGCAAAAGGCGCCGGGGGAAACGGCTGGCGCGGCGGCTAAAAAGAAAAGATGATCTCGGGCGGCCAAAACGGGAAAACCCGGTTCAAAGATTTATGGCAAGAATCACCGCCAGTGATTTGGGAAGATCCGCATTTTCACAAGCATAGAAGGAGGGTCAGACCATGACATCATACGCCACCAAATTGATAGAGATCACCGAGGCCAACGCCGAAAAGATCGCCCAGCAGTGGTATAATAATGTAAAATTGAATCCCCGCACCCCAGCATATCATACCATGCCGGAAGAGGAAGCCAAGCGGCAGGCCATGTATTTCTTCAAGCATTTCGGGAAGCTCTTTTTCACCGACAAACCCTTCGAAGAGGCCCAGGTCCTTTTTTCCCGGTTCGCCGCGGCCCGTTACGGCCAGCGCATCCCCCTATCCGAGGTCATCTATACCCTGACCCTGATGAGGAGGCACATGTGGCTGTTTTCCTCTTCCCAGGCGGTTTTTATCACGGCGGTGGAACATCATCAGGCCGCGGAAAGTCAGAGCCGTACCATCCTCATGTTCGATTACGCCATCTACATCATCGCCCAGAAATACGAGGAACTCCTGAAAAACGAGCTGGAAGAGAAGATGAAAGGACTTCAGATCAAAAGTCACCTGTCCTTCTGGAACAAGGGTTGATGCTGCGGTTGCAAGCAAGGATTCGTCAAAACACGAATTTTCTCCCTCGCTTCGGGGGGCCGATGCCCCATCCTGATCCATAACGCAATGCGGGCGCCCCCCGGCTAGGGAAATCCTTTCCCTTGCCCACCCGTTTTCATTGCATTATCACTCCCCGCTAAAATATTCGTCACCCACCGTGGAATAAGATTCCTCCCCTGAATACCGGCGCAGTTTCCCGGCTCATCATGAAGCCGCGCCGGCTTTTTGTCCTTGACAAAATTGTGGCATCGTAATATCAGAACATTCGGTTTAAAAGCGCGCTTCAGGGCCTTTATCATATATAAATAGCCGGACAATGAGGCGGAATCCTTTAAATACGCTCCTCCAATGGTTCATTCACTTGCCTGCAACTTGTTCATGACGCCGGGATAATTCTCGTGCAGGGGGGTCATGATCAGGTATCATAAAAGTATTATGATATCCAGGAATTTGGAAAGGTTTTATGATCAGGTCTCTTAAAGGTTCAATGAAACATTTTAAAGTAAGGAGGGTGTAACGTATGTACTTTGCAGCGGAAGTGCTGGAAAAATCCAGTACGATGAGGCAGAAGTGGGAGGACGAGGTCCGCAAGGTCGTCGCCAAGAATCCCGATCAGAAACCGCGCTGGTCCACCGTGTCCGATCTGGAAATCAGGCGCCTCTATGGTCCCGAAGACATCAAGGACATGGATTTCGAAACGGATATCGGTTATCCGGGCCAGTTCCCGTATCTGAGAGGCAACCAGCCCACGGGTTATCGCGGAAAATACTGGACCTTCCGGATGTTCTCCGGGATGGGTGATGCCAAGACGACCAACGAACGCTGGCACCTGCTGCTGAAGGAAGGGCAGACCGGACTCAGCACA
>JAKQIZ010000146.1 GCA_029561465.1 Deltaproteobacteria bacterium
AAAAAGTCCAATTTTTTAGACTCTTTACGAGTCCATCAATGCTTTTTTCCCGCTTGCCAATCCGCAAGGAGGATCTGTTTTCATAAGCTCTCAAAGAGCGCCTCCACCCTGGTGCGGATCTGCTCGACGTCCCCCTTGGAATAATCCGTCTCGATCTTTAAAAACGGCAGCCCGTGCCGGTCCTGGACATGCCGTCTGATCGAATACGATTCCACGTTGTAACCGTGACAGGCATGGAGGATCACGTCGATGACGACGTCCGGCTTGAATCTGGCGATCATCCCGTCCAGGAGATCGAGACGTCCCCGGTTCGGAGACATGCAGGAGCAGGGGATCTTCAGCGTCGCTTCGGCAACGGCCCGCAGGGGATTGGCCGTGCCTTCCTCGATGCGGATGGAATATCCCTTCATGCCACTGCACGCCTCCAGGGCCACCACAACCCCCCCGGCCTCCTCGATGATCTTCAGGACCTTCAAGGCATCGCCGCCGATGGGACAGCCCGTGACCAGGACCCGGGGGGAGGAGGGGGCGCCGAAACATATCCCCGCCTCGATCCGATCTTCCAGACGTTCGTCGATCCCCGCCATGAGCATACGGAGTTCTTCGCTGGTGGATACGGGATCGAGGGCGATGACATCATATATCTCCTCCCAGTGGACCGGCGGCGGATGCCGGGTCAGACAGTCAAAAAACCCGTCGATGAGGCTGTTTTTGCGGTTTGTCTCCCGGATCTCCTCCTCCAGCCGCGCCGCCGTAATCCGTCTTTTAAAGGTTTCCTCCAGGAATTCCTTCAATTTCTCCACCGTCGTAAGCCAGCGTTCCTCCACGCCCCGGACTCCCGGCATGTTGGGCAGGTCCATCACATGGAGGGGCTTCAGATGGGAGATGAGTTCGAACATCTTCTTCTTGCCGTCGCAGGTCGTCTCGCCGATAACGGCTTGGGATAGGGCAAAGATGGGACAGGAATCGGTGCTGATGAATCCGAAGCTCGACTTGATGAGGGGGCAGAGATTGGCCGGCAGGACCGCCTCGGCGGCCGCCACGGTCCGCTGGGAAGAGGCGCAAAGGGAAACGGGCACCGCCCCGACGGCCCGGACCAGCTCCAGGGGGGCGTAACCGCAGTACAGGCCCACGACGGGGGCGCCCTCCTCCCGCTTTTTTATCAGGAAATCGAGAAAGCGACCCACCGGATTCGTCCGGTAGCGATCATTGATCAAATAGGGACCGGGGGTGTCAAAAGCGGTCATTTTCCGTGGGCCTTCTTCTTCATTATTCTACCGTGTCCTATCAGGGACCGAGAAACTTTTTCACTATAGGCATTTAAAAGCATTTTTTTGGCTATATCGTAATAACACTATTAATATCAAATACTTATCTGTTATGAATTATTCATAATTTTGAGTTGTCAACAGGGTAAGCGCTTATGTTCAACCATCAGGCACCGGGACTGGACAACGGCCAGACCCGCGGCGCGCGCCTTTGCCGCCGCTTCGTGGTGGGCCAGCCCCCGTTGCATCCAGACGGCCTTGGCCTTGATCTTTATGGCTTCCTCGACAATGCTGGGTATCGCCTCTACGCTCCGAAAGATATCAACGATATCAACATCTTCAGAAATTGTCGTCAGGTCGGGATGGCATTTTTCCCCCAGGATCTCCTGCTTGTGGGGATTGACGGGAATGATCCGGTATCCCCGGGCCTGCATGTAGGCCGCCACCCGATAACTGTCCCGGTCGGGGCGATCGGAAAGCCCCACGACGGCGATGGTGCGCCCATTTTTGATCAGTTCCCCAATCTCCTCCCCGGGAGGATTGTAATCGGGGACTTCGCAGTGATCATTCATTTTTCTTTTTCCTCCTCTCCGAACATTTTCGATGAAGCCGACGCCCAGTATCTTGATTATGTTGTTTCCCCACCGATATCCATACTAAAAGGCACCTCACCGCCGGCCATTGTTCCTCCCGGCAGCGGTAAGCGCCGCCCCGACGGCCCCCACGATCTGGGGGTCCGGCGGCACGAACAGAGGCCGCCCCAGCTCCCTGGCAAGCTGGATGCGGACGCAGTCGTTCAAGGCGACCCCGCCGGCAAAAAAGACCTCCCCCGGCGGGGCGATCCGTTTCAACAGGCCGAGCGACCGGTTCACGATGGCCCGGTGGATCCCCAGGGCCACCTCCTCCCGGGGCACGCCCTGAGTGGTCAGGGAGATCACCTCCGACTCGGCGAAGACGGTGCACATGCTGTTGATGTTCACCGCCCTTGCGGCGGTGAGGGCCGCCGCGGAGAATTCCGCCAGGGTATAGCCCAGGGCCGTCGCCATGACCTCGAGAAAGCGCCCCGTCCCGGCGGCGCATTTGTCGTTCATCTCAAACTTCGCCATCTCCCCCCGTTCGTCCAGGGCGATGGCCTTCGTATCCTGCCCCCCGATGTCGAGGATTGACCGGCACCCGTGGGAGAAATAACCCGCCCCCCGGGCAAAGGCGGTAATCTCGCTGATCACCGGGCAATCGAGGCGCCCTTTGAGCAAATGGCGGCCGTAACCCGTCGCCGTAACCTCGTTGAATTCCACCCCGTCCATGAGCTCCCGGGCCGTGGCAAGGGGATCGTAGGAGGTGACGGCCTTGCGGGCCAGGACAAGCCGGCCGTCCTCGAGGACGGCCAGCTTGACGGTCCGCGAGCCGATATCTATTCCCGCCGTTCTCATTTCCCTTTCAATCGCTCCACAAAGGCCTCGATCCGCGTCTTCAACTGTCCCGCGTCCTCCTGGCTGTAATCCGTTTCCAGCCGCAGGGTCGGCAGGCCCGCGGCCTCCCATCCCTTCTCCACGGGACCGCTTTCCACGATATAGGGCTGACAGAACTGAAGGCTGTAGTGGACGACCCCCTGGGCATGGAGGTTCTTCGCCATCTCCTCCACATAAGCGGCCCGGGTGGGATTAGGCGTAAAGATCGCGCAGTCGATCTGGAAGTAGCGCTCCGTAATCTCGTCGAGAAGCTCCTCCACCGTATCCCCCTGGGCCGCCGTTATCCGGCGCGCCCCCCGTTCGCCCACGCAGGACTCCTCCCCCACGATGACGGCGTCGCTCCCCTCGATAAGCATGGGGAGCTTCCAGTTGGGAACGGCCATGGGGCATCCCGAGACGATGAGCCGCGTCGTCCCCGCCGGAAAGACGCCGGCGCCCTGTTTTATCCGTTCGTCCAGCTCATCGCATAGCTTGTTCACCGCGTCGGTAAAGCGCAGCGGATCGTCGTAGAAAAACACCTGGTTGACCAGCAGGGCATCCAGACCGGAGATTGGGGCCGGATCGGCGGCGCGGAGGGCGGCGAGCCTTTTGACGGCCCGGCGTTTCGCGTTCACGATCTCGATGCCCTTCTTCAATGACGCCGCCGTCACCTTCCTGCCGCTCACCGCTTCCAGTTTCCCGAGGAACCGGCGGTATTCCTCCTTCAGCAAGGCCCGGCCCATGTCGCTTTTCATCTGGGGAAGGTCCATGACATAGAGATCCTTAACCAGCGGTTTGAGGATCTCGTAGGACTTCTTCTTGCCGTCGCAGGTATTCTCCCCGACGACGACGTCGCTGGCCTCCAGATAGGGGCACACCTTGCCCAGCTTGAAGCCGAAGGCGGATTTGATGAGGGCGCAGGTGTTCCGCGGCAAGACCTCTTCCGCCCCGGCGAAATTGAACTCCGCCCCGGCGCACAGCCCCACGGAAACGCCGTCAACGGCGAGGATCAACTCCTCGGGGACAAAGACGCAATAGGAACCGATGACCTTTCTCCCCTGGGCCTTGGCGTCCATCAGCTCCTTGATCCGCAGGCCGTGGACCTCGCTCATGACGAAATCAAAATACTTCATCCCCTCGGGGCGATTCTTCTGGGCCAGGTAGATATCCCCGTAGGCCCCGCCAAGCACGGACAGCAGCGCGTCATGGCTTTCCAGGTCGAGCCCGAGATCCGCCCACATCTTTCTGTAATCTGACATGCATAACCTCCTTATTTTTTTATAGTTCAACTTCTCAACGTCTGATTTCGATAAAATCGACGTACGCCTCGGCGGTGGCGCCGGTGTTGTCCGTATCGCTCATGACGGCGATCCCGGCCAGGGCCGGAGGTTCCTTGCCGAAGGCCCGGCGGTAGTCGTCCAGGACATTGACCGACTCTTCCACCCACCGGCCGAGGCGCTCCCTCCCCCGCTCCAGGACGACCATCCGGGCCTTATCCGTATAGGGGCTGACGATGAAGCGCTCGGGAATGTTCCTTCCCGTCCAGACGTAATTCAAGGTGCTGTGGGGGGGATGTTTGCCGTAGATCAGCCGGGTGGCGTTATAGACCAGCCGCTCCCCCGTTGTCGCCCGGGCCGGATCGTACTGGAACATTACATAGATCCGGATGGGGTAGTCGTCCCCTTCCTTTTCCCGGGGATCGCCCCGGTCCGTCAGGTTGGTCACCTTCCAGCGCCAGCGGAGCCGGGGATATTCGTAGATATTGAAGGTTTGACGGCAGACGAGGCCCGAGGCGGAAGCGCGGCTTTCCGCCTTGAGGACGGACTTCTCCCCCTCTCTGACCAGGGTATAGGTGGAATGGGCCTTGATCTTGGGGAAGGTCAGGGGTTCCCACCGGGCGAGGCTGGCGAAGTCCTCCCGGAAGAGGACCACCGGGTCCGCGGCAGGAGACGAAACGGGAGCGAGGAGGGGCATGACTACGGCCCAGAAGAGGAGCAGCGGGAGGAAGGTGGTTATCTCCCGGCCGTCCCGGCGGCGGGGCCATCGACCTGTCCGGGGGCGAAGACCTTCTTGCCTTCCCTTCATTAGGCCACCTCGCCCTGGCAGGAGCTTCCCGCCCCGGCGGTGCAGCCGTAACAGTGGTTCCCCGTGACGACGCGGCGCGTGGCGAGCATTTTTCCGTCAAAGCGCTCGATATGTTCCGGGGCGCCATGATTTACCGTCAGGCCGAGCATCTGGTTGAAATCGCAGTCGTAGAGTCGGCCGTCCCAGCCGACGGAAAGGGTGGTCCGGCACATGACGTTCGCCAGGGCGAGAGGATTGAAGGCCCGCACCAGGGCGTCCATGTAGTCCTCGTAGTTGCCCGACCGTTTCAAGAAGGCGAGATAGCGGCCGATGGGCATGTTGGTGATGCAGAAGAGGTTGTTGAAGCCGATCCCGTATTTGTCCCGGAGGACCTGGCGGTACCTCGCCTCCAGGCTGCCCTGGAGACCCGGAAGATAGGCGCCGCCGGGGTTGTGGACCAGGTTCAGGACGAGGCCGCTGCCGGGCTGCCCGTAGCCCCGGGCGTTGAGCTTGCGGAGGACGGCGATCAGGCGGGCGTGGACGCCTTCGCCCCGCTGGCGGTCCGTAATCCTCGGATCCACATGAGGGAGGGAAACGACAACCTCCACCCTCAGGCGGGTGTAAAGATCGAGAAATGATCCGTATCCCTCTTCCAGGAGTACTACCCCGTTGGTCCGGACAAGGAGACGACGGCCCAGGGCGGCGCATTCCTCCAGGAACCAGGGAAAATGGGGATGGAGTTCCGGGGCGCCGCCGGTGATGTCGATGGTGGGGATCGGATGGGCGCGGAGGATATCCAGACATCTCTCCATCAGCTCCCGGGACATGAGTTCCCGCCGTTCCGGACCCGCGGCGACATGACAGTGGCGGCACTCCAGGTTGCAGCGGTAGCCGAGGTTGATCTGGAAGATCTCGATCCCCGTAGCGAGGACGGGACCGGCCGCCCGTTCCGCGAAAGGGGGATGCTTACCCTGTCCGTTCATGGCTACATCTCCTTTTTCTTGATGATCTTCCGCATCTGGGTGGAGTGGGCCAGGACGACGCCGGCGGTCATGGCCGCTCCCACGTGGACGGCTTCCATCATCTCCTCCGGAGCGACCCCCAGGGACAGGCACTGGTTGGTATAGGCGTCGATGCAGTAGGGGCACTTCTGGGTAGTGGCCACGGCCAGGGCGATGAGGGCCTTTTCCCGCGCCGTCAGGACGCCGTCCTGCATCGCCTCGCCGTAGTAGGCGAAATACTTCTCCCCCAGGGTCGGGGCGTATTCCCCGATATTGGCGAAATCCGCCAGGTCCTGCTGTTCATAATAATCGGCCATGATAATGTTCATCCTTTCATCTTTAGTTATTTCCCTGCCGCCGGCTAAATAAAAGACTATGGGCGGCAATGTTTCCTCATGGTTCGGCACGGCGCAGGGCCAGGCCCGTCACAACGGGTCGCCCCGACCCTTCCTCATCTGATGTCTCCGGTAGATAATCGGGACAAGGGAAACCAGGACGACAAGGGCGGCCCCCGCCAGCAGCGTCCCCGATACCTTTCCCCTCACCAGATCGAGAAGAGAACTGGAAAAGACGATGAAGGCGACGCAGGCGGGGAGCATGCAGACAAATGTCGTCAAGGCGTAAGGCCAGAAACCGATCCGGGTCAATCCGAAGGCGTAGTTCAGGAGATTGAACGGGAACAGGGGGATCAGGCGTGTGAAGGCCACGACCTTCCAGCCGTGCCTTTCGACCCCCGCGTCGATGCGGCGCCACCGGGGGCTGCGGAGTTTTCCGGTCACCCATTCCCGGGCCACGTACCGTGAAATCAAAAAGGCGAGACAGGCCCCCATGGTGGCGCTCGTGATCGTGTAAACGACGCCCCAGAAGGGTCCGAAGAGGATCCCCCCGGCGATGGTGATGGGGAGGCCGGGAAGGAGCAGGGCCGGGGCGAGGGTATAGATCGCCATGTAGATGAGAGGCGCCATCATCCCGTAGCCGGCGATGAGTTCGCGCAGCCTGTCCTGATCGAGATATCCCGCCGCACCCGTCATCCGCACGGCCAGGATGGCGGCCACCAGGACGGCGAGGATCGCCAGGCGGCCGGTCCATCCCCGCTTCGCCGCCGCCGTGAAGGTCCGCTCCCGGGCGGCGGCCGGGACCAGCTCCTTTTTGAACCAGGCCTTGAGTCTGAGGCGGTTCAGATAGGTGAAAGGGGCCCGGGAAACCTTGCTCTTCCCGGTCAGGGCCGCCGCCGGTTCGCCCAGGACGTCGAGGGCGTGCACCGTCTTGACCGGCCCGTCGAGGCGATCGGCGCAGCCGCAGCAATAGGTCACGATCGGCCGCCCCGCTGCCTCTTCCCGGATGCGATCCGTCCAAAGGTCGGCCAGATCCGGCGACAGGGCATTGACGCCCGCCCCGCTGCCGCAACAAAAGGTCTTTCGCCCCGCATGCATCATCTCCCGGGGCAGAAGGCCCGTCGCCGCAAGGCGGCGGCGCACCGCCTGACCGGCCCCGTCATAAAACCGCACGCCGCAGGGATCGTGGATTACGAGGTCCCGCCCCGGCGAAGACGGGGCCTCCACCGCCGCCGGCAGGGCCTCGTAAACTGTCCGGATCCGCAGGCCGTCGCCGTAGCGGCTGAAGATGTTGTAACAGTTCGGACAGGCGACGATGACCTCTTTTACTCCCCGGGCGGCCAGATAGTCCTTCATCTCCCCGAACATGGCGGTGAAATACTCCTCCCGGCCCAGGTCATGGGAGATCTTGCCGCAGCAGTCGAGGACGATGCCCAGTCGCGGGTCCTCTTTGCGGAGGGCCTGCCATACTTCCCTGGTCCGCTCCGGGCGGGTGCCGGGGAGGGCGCAGCCGGGGAAGAAGACGGCCTCGCATCCCTCCGGCAGACCGTACCAGGTAAAACGCCGGGACATCCCTTTGGTCTCGTACGCCAGCAGTCCCCGGTGTTCGGGAAAGGCGCCGGCCTCGCGTTCCACGGCTTCCCGGCGCATCTCGAGGAACATGGAAGCAGGTTCCGCCCCGAAAGGACAGACGGCCTCACAGAGGCGACACAGGCTGCACTCGAAGGGCATAACCTGTCCCGTCGTCGCGGCCGGATCGTAACCCGCGGCAATCTCCTTCGGCAGGCCATATTTCTTTAGAAAACCGCACTCCTTGCCGCAGAGTCCGCAGTTGGTGCATACCTCCGCCACCCGGGCCAGGAGGTCCCGTAGGGCCGGACGAACCGCCATACTTGTTTTCGCCGGAGAAGACGGGGATCCATCTTGACTGTTCACTCCGGGACTATTCATGTTCATCCATTCCGCGCCGTCTTATGCCGGCATCGTTGCCGGCACGACCCGGAAGTGCCGGCAACGTGAAAGTTTCCGACCATTCCGGGCCGCCGGTACTTTACCGGCTGGCCGGCGCCGGTTCATCCGGCGCCGGCCGGGTGTTTACTTTACCTTCTCGATGGGGTATTCCGCCTCATCCCAGGCCTTGATGCCGCCGGGATGGCGATAGACGTTCTTGTAGCCGAGCTTCACGGCCCACATGGCCCCGTTGTGGCTCCGGGTGCATTTCACGAAACCGCAGTAGAAGACGATCAGACGGTTCTTGTCCGGACCCAGCAGCTTGATCAGGGCGTCCTTCGTCTTGTCGTCCATCTTCGTCATCTCGGGGATGGGGAAGAGCATCTGGACGGCGCCGGGGACATGCTGTTTTTTGTAGCTGTCCTCGTAGGGCATGGTATCAACGATGAGCATGGGTTTCTTGGCGTCGAGCCAACCCTTCAACTCCTGCGTCCCTACGACCTTGTAACCTCCCCGCTGTACCTCCGCGGCAAAGGTCACGGCGATCTTCTCCGTATCCAGCTCCTTGGTCCCCCAGGCCGCCATAGCCCCCCTGGCCATGCCGACCACAAGCAGAACGGCTACCAACATACAAAACACGCTTCTTCTTACCTTCATTGCTTCTTCTCCTTTCAAATTATTTGACGGCATCGTAAAAAGTTCGGATGCTTCGAAAGCGCTTCATCCCTCGTCACTGCGACGTACGTCCAAGTACGCCTCATTCCTCAGGATGCGCGCGCCTCGCCCGCGGATCTTTTTACGATGCCGTCCCAAATGGAACATTTTTTGACCTTTTACGATGTCATCAAATTATTTGATTGACACAGGTTTTCTTGCGAAACAAAAAAGCGCTTCTCACACTCGTCAAATCCGGTTTCCACCTACCTACCGATCCTAACGGCCGCGGCCCTCCGCCTCCCGCACCCACCGCGAAAGGTAAAGGTAGGGCATGACGATCCCGATGAGGACCAGGTCGCGGTAAAACGCCTTCCGCAGACCGGCCTGCTTATTGAGATCATCCGCCCCGAAGCAGCCGCAATCGACGTTCAGATCGCCAAGGATGCCGTAACCGAGGACAAAGACGAAGAGCGCCAAAAGCCCCGTGATCAGATGGAGTCCCCAGGGACGGTCAAAGATCAGGGCCAGACCGGCAATCGTTTCGATGAGGGGCAGACCGACGGCGACCATGGGAAGGATAGCCTCCGGGACGAGATCGTAAGTGGAGATGGTGGCGGCAAATGCCTTGGGATCGAAGAGTTTGACGACGCCGCCATAGATGAACAGGGCGGCCAGGGCCATGCGGATCAGCAGATAGAAACGGGGATGGGCCAGGCCGCGATGGAACAACCCCCTGATTTTCAATGACTTGTTTGAAATTATCGCTTTATGATCGACCAATTTCAACTCCTGATGTCGTCATGACCGGCTCCCCCCGGCATGACCATCAGCAGGCTAAACGGTCGGCGGTGGAGAAACGGCAGGACGGCGTTGTCGGGAGAACCACCCGGGTCCTCGGTCAACGCCTCATATTAACGGTATGAAGTACAAGTACAAATAACCCATCGATTTTACTCCTGATTCCTTTTAAAAAAGAATAAGGTAACGGCGCGTATATAACCAATCGGGCAGGCTGTGTCAACAACAATCTGAACACGCGAAGCATGCTGCCGGTCAAGGAAACACCACCTTGACTTTCCCGGACATTCTTTTCTATGCTTGCCGCCTGAAAGGAGGGCGCCGAGCAAATGCACCCCCAGCGATGCCTTGTCATGTTCGCCAAATACCCGGCCCCGGGAAAGGTTAAAACCCGTCTCAACCCCCACTTCCCTGAGGAAATGATCGTCCGTCTCTATCGGGCGTTCATCGAGGATCTTTTGGCAAGACTTGCCCACGGCGACTACGAGTTCCGTTTCGCTTACCACCCCCCGGACCGGGAAGAGGATTTCCGCCGGGCCTTTGGAGATAACTACACTTACCTCCCCCAGACGGGTGGCCAGCTCGGGGAAAAGATGGCCGGCGCCTTTCGGGCATGCTTTGCCGAGGGCTTCCGGGAGGTGGTCCTGATCGGCAGCGACAGCCCTGATCTCCCCCGGGAGATCATCGGGGAGGCCTTTGGGAAATTGTCGGATCACGGCGCCGTCTTGGGACCAGCCGACGACGGGGGATATTACCTCATCGGTTTTCGCCGGGAAGCCTTCACGGCCCGGGTCTTCACCGGCATCACCTGGGGCGGGAGAGATGTCGCCGCCAAAACCCTGGCCATCCTCGCATGGGAGGAAAAACAGGTCCACATCCTACCCGTATGGAGGGATATCGACGAACCCGCGGATTTGGCCGCCCTGATCGCCGCCGGCAGGAAGAAGGAGTTCACCGCTTCGCGAACCATGGCCTGTCTCAATGATTACGGCCTCATCGCTCCCGCCTGATGTCGCCCCGTTTTTCCATAATCATCCCCGTCCTCCATGAGCAGGCCGTCATCACAGCCACCATCGCCAACTTGGGGGAGCTCCTTTGTAGGGAAGATTCAGATGGGGAGATTATCGTTGTGGATGGAGACGCAGAGGGCAAAACCATTGAGACTCTCGCCGGCACCGGAGTAAAAACCGCCCTCGGCATCAAGGGTCGGGGAAACCAGATGAACAGGGGCGCCGCGTTGGCGGAGGGTGACATCCTCCTCTTTTTGCACGCCGACACCCGCCTTCCCCCCGGGGCCTTTGGCCTCATGGAAACAGCGTTGCAGAATACCGGTTGCCGCGCCGGCGCCTTCGATCTGGCCATCGCCTCCGACCGGCCGGTATTCAGGATGATTGCCGGCATCGCCTCGATCCGTTCCCGACTCACCCGTATCCCCTACGGCGATCAGGGCTTCTTCTTCCACCGGGATTGCTTTCAGGAATTGGGGGGATTCGCGACCATCCCCATCATGGAGGATGTGGAGATCATGCGGCGCCTCAAAAGCAGGGGGGAAGAGATCGCCATCATCCCACATCCGGTTATGACCTCGGCGCGCCGCTGGGAGCGGGAGGGAATCATCCGGTGCACCCTGCGCAACTGGGCGCTGATCATCCTTTACCTCTGCGGCGTCCAGCCGGAGCGGCTGGCCAGATGCTATCGATGATCCTCGACCTCTCTGCCTGCCCTTGATATCCCTGTCCATCTCCTTGACTTTCCGATGTAAATACATATTATGGAGGTAAAATGCCACGGGAGGATTTGCCCATGAACACCAAATATCTCAAGGGACGCCTTTACAAGATGAAGATCGCCGAACTCCAGCCGGACCCGGAACAGGCCCGCAAATTCATGGACCCCATCGCCCTCAAGGAACTGGCCGCTTCGATAAGTCAACACGGGGTCTTGACGCCCATCCAGTTCCGCCAGAACGCCGAGGGGGAGCCGGTCATCGTCTCCGGCCATCGCCGCGTCCGGGCGGCGGGCATGGCGGGGCGGACGGAAATACCCGCCACCTTCACCGCCGGCGACACCCGCCTCCAGGGCTTCGTGGAAAACATCCAGCGGGAAGGACTCCTGCCCATCGAGGAAGCGGAAGAGATGGACCGGCTGATGGGGGCATACAACCTCAATCAGACCCAGCTTGCCGAGGCCATCGGCAAGGATCAGCCCCATGTCTCCCGAGCCCTTACCCTTAACCGTCTCCCGGAGGATATTCGCAATGCCTGCCGGACCAATCCCAGTTTCTCCAAAGCGACACTCCTCGACTTCGCCCGCATGAAGACGGAAACGGCGATGCGCCGGAAGTTCGATAACTATATGAAGAAGGCCGCCGCGGAAGGTCAAACCGCGGCGTTAAAACCGCGGCTTACCCCGGCGCGTGCCCTCATCAAGAGCACCGATGAACTGACCGGGAAGCTGGATGGACTCCCCTGGCGGGACTGGTCGGAAGACGACCGGAACGATCTGGTCGGCGCCCTGGCCGGGATCCGCACCAAAGCCGGCGAGCTTCTGGCCGACATGGGCTACACGCCGGAGGAGGAAGAGGTGCCGTCCGCCTCGAAAAATCTTTCCTGACGCCCTGGAGCCGCTCAATTGCAACATATTGATATTTATAATATGTAAGCGAAAAAAACCGGAACGCGATGATCACCATCAGGTCCGGCAATGCGGATATATTTTATCCATGACGCGGCTGAAAACGTAATATTTTTATCCATCCTCAAGGCGAGCAACGGCCGCCGGGAACGCCGGGAGTTCTCGATCTCCGGATAATATCCTTTATTTTCAAGGGCATGGACGTCTATTTCCCGTCTGGTACGTTTTATGCTCCATCCAGATCAAACGCAAATAAAGACCGTTGAAAGGAGAACAGAACAATGAAAAAGATCGCCATGGCATTTGTCGTCGTGCTCGCCACGTCCGTTTTGACAACTTCCGCCTTTGCCTTCGGCCCCGCCTGGCGGCAAGACCATCGTCCCAATCCCCAGGTGAGGCATCAGCCGGCCTCTTTCCCCGCTCAGGTCCAACATTCTGTCTATCATCACCGGCCGGCGGTGATTGTTCCGGTCCATCCCGTACGGCCGGTGGCGTATGTGCCGGTGCGCCCTGTGCGGCCGGTGGTTTACGCCCCGGAGCCGGCGCGGGCGGGAATAGTCATCTCCATCCCGAATTTGAGCCTGGTGATTCGTTAGCAAACGACTTCTCCGGCCCGAACGGATGTTTTTGACCAACGCCCGAAAATGCGGAAATGCGGAGCATCATGTCCATAATGTAGAGCAGGGGGGCTCATGAACCGGGCCCCCAGGGTGGCTTCGTTTTTTTGTTTGCCTACGGTGGAAAAATGGTATAAATATCCGTATACTTCTCAGGACGCCGCATTTGAGGTGACAATTCAGGCAACCGCGGGATTTTTGAATGTTTCGCTGCCTGCCAACTTGAAATGGCTGGCGGTGAAAGAAGGCAATTATATTGAAAGCAAGGATCCTGTCCTGGCTAATATTGCCGTTGATCGTTTTCACGTCGGCAATCGCCGCCCCGCCGCCCGACGCGGGGTGGAAAAGAATTGACGACGGTCTGCATTACGGGATCTTCGAGGTTTCGGCCCCCCATGTCGTTGGCAAGGCAAAGATCCTCGTCGTCCGCATCGATCCCGGACTTTACGAATTCTCCCTCCTTGCCGCTTCCGAGTTGCGTCCCCTGGCGGGATCCCTGACCGTGCGACAATGGGCCGACAAATACAGGTTGCTCGCCGCCATCAATGCCGGGATGTTCCAGAAGGATATGAAGACGAACGTGGGCTACATGAAAAACTACGCCCACATCAACAACCCCCGGCTGCACAGGAAATATGCCTCGGTCTTCGCCTTCAATCCCGTAACGGCCGGCGGCCACCCCATGATCTGGGACACCGACGCGAAGCAACTCAAGCAGATCATCAGCGGATACCACACGGTGATCCAGAATCTCCGCCTCATCAAGCGACCGGGGCTCAACCGCTGGTCCCCCCAGGAAAAGAGATGGAGCGAAGCCGCCTTAGGTCAGGACGAAGAGGGCAACGTGTTGTTTATTTTTTCTAAGTCTCCCCTGAGCATGCACGATCTGGGAAACATCCTCCTGGGGCTGCCGATCGGCATCGCCTGCGCCCAGCATCTCGAGGGCGGTTCGCAGGCGTCTCTCTACCTGCGCCACCGGGGGGTTGTAATCAAAGAGGCAGGCGCATCCGACCTGGTCATGGCAGTGAACGGCGATGAAGACGGCTTCCTTCCCATTCCCAACGTAATCGGCATCAAGAAAAGAAGTTCAAAACCATAACGAGGGACGAACTCATGGTTTCACATCCGTCAATTGCCACCAAGGAAGAGGAGATATTCCGGTCGGTGGTGGAAAACATGCTCGACGCCACCCTGATCATGGACTGGGACGGTACGATCCTCTTCGCCAACGACACCGCCCTCCGGCTCATGGAAATGACGTCGTCTGAGCAGATGATCGGACAAAATGCCGCCGTGTTCGTCCAGCCCGAATCCCTGTCTCGCGTCGTCTCCGACCTGGAAGCGGTCCGAAGCGGCACGACCGGCTTTGTTTCACAATATCTCCTGAAGACCGCCCAGGGCAACGATCTGTGGGTGGAGGGGCTGGGCACGATGATCACCCTGGGCAGCCGGGTTCTGGACCTGGTCATCCTCCGGGATATCAACATCCGGCGCCGCCTGGAGGCGGAACTCCGGGAGGCCTACGCGGAACAGGAACGACGAATCGACGAACGGACCGCCGCCCTGAAAAAGTTAAACAGCGAGCTGCGGACGGAAATCGACGAACGGCTGCGGATCGAGGCGGCCCTTCGGGAAAGCGAGGAAAAGTTCCGGAAATGCGCGGAAACGGCGCCCGTGGGGATCTTCATCTACCAGGGCTCGCGGTACCGCTATCTGAACCCGGCCTGCGCAAAGATTACCGGCTACAGCCAGGACGAACTCTTCGCCATGGACATCTGGGAAATCGCCCGCCCCGACCTCCGGGGGGCCGTCCGGAACAGAATCGAACTGCGCCAGCGGGAGAATTTCTCCTCGGAACGCTATGAGTTGGTCATCATCACCAAAGGGGGCGAGGAACGCTGGCTCGACACCTCCGTAACGGTGATGGAATACCAGGGCAGACCCGCGGGGCTCGCCGTCCTCGTTGACATCACGGAACAAAAACGAGCGGCGGCGGCATTGAAGAGAGGCGAGGAACGCTACCGCTCCTTCCTGAACACCCTGAAGGACATGATTTTCATCACTGACAGGAAGGGACGCCTCATCTACATGAATCCCGCCCTGGAACAACGCCTGGGTTACTCCGAAAGCATAGTCGGCAAGCTCTTCACCGAAATCGTCGTCCCCGAATATCGGGAGGATACTGTGGCCCGTTACCACCAGGGCATGGCCGGGGAAGGAGTGCCCATCTACGAAATCGAATTCATGCCGGCGGATGGCGCCGGAATCCCGGTGGAACTCAATGTCACCACTTACCAAGACGAGGAGGGGCATCCCGCCGGGCGGATCGGCGTGGCCCGGGACATCTCCGAACGGCGGGAGGAGGAAAAACTCTATCAGATCATGGCCCGGACCTCTTCCGCCGGCGTCTATATCGTCCAGGACGGGCGGTTTCAGTTCATCAACCCCAATGCGGCGGCCTATGCCGGTTACCGGGCGGAGGAGATGATCGGCATGGAAAGCCAAAGCATCCTTCATCCCGACGACCGGGAAGAGGCCACCAGGAATGCCGTCCGCATGCTGCGCGGAGAATCGACCCATCCATACAGCTTCCGGATCCGGACGAAAGACGGGCGGAGCCGCTGGATCATGGAAACCGTGGCCACCATCCGGTACCGCGACCGGCGGGCCATCCTCGGCAATTCCATGGACGTGACGGAGCGGATGGAGATGGAGAAGCGCCTC
>JAKQIZ010000187.1 GCA_029561465.1 Deltaproteobacteria bacterium
GCCTGAGGACGGCCTCGTATTGGGGATGGGTCTTGACCTTGTCGAGGAGAGCGAGGACCTCGGCAATCGGCATGTTCCGGAGGGCTTGTTCTTTCTGGCCCCGCACCAGCTCCGGGATTACCGCCTTGACGGCCAGGGGGAGGGACTTCAGGTTTCTCGCGTACCACAGGGCCTGAAAGTTGGCGTTCGTGCCTCCCGAGGTGAGGTTGCCCCAGGCCCGTTCGGGATCGTAGCCCAGCAGGACGGCCAACTGCTTTCCCACCTCCAGCTCCATTTTCGTGGTGGCCGGGCCTCCTTCATAGACGACGTTATTCTGGTTGTAGAGCACGGCCGCCAGGTAGCCCATGACGCCGGGGAGGAGCAGATCGGAACTCATGTGCCCCAGGTACCGGGGAGAAAACCAGGGGTTTGACCCCCCCCTCATCCACCCGGACAGGGTAGTCAGGGCCTCCTGTAACCTTCTTTGAGCCTCCGCGGCCTCCGGGGAGGCGAGGTTCCCGCTGCCGGCGGTCGGGGGATCTTCCGGATGGAAGCCTTGCCGCCAGTTTTTATGCTCATTGGTCGTCATCCGGAACATCTGGATCAACAAATCGCTGTTTTCACCCTTGGTTCCGAGGAAGAGGGAATCCACGGATGGCGCCGCTCCCGCTTTCCCGCCGTCCGTTGTTTCCGCCGCGGCCGCCGCTCCCCAGAGGATTACAGCCAGTACCATGAGCGCCCAAAGGGACCTTTTAATGCCCGCCATCATGTTAGCCTCCTTATCGCTTTTTTACGATGCCGTCCCAAATGGGACATTATGTACGGGTCGTCAGTAGCGATCGATGTCGCCTTCTTTTGCAGGATCAGGAAACAGCCTGTCCATGCGATAGTATTGCACCAAGTCCAGGAATGCCTGGTTATGCAGGGGCGGAAGGGTCCCCAGGAAAAAAAGGTGGCTTGGACAGAAGCAGTCTGAGGCCCCGAAGCCGGGAACGGCATGGGCGGCGATGCGGTTTGCGGCCGCGGCCAGTTCGCATTCCAGATCGTCCCGAGTCCGGATGGGCAGGGCGCGGCAGGAATCAGCGGCCTCCCGCAGGTAATCCACATGCCAGTGAAGATTCTTGCCGCCCTTTCGGAGGTGACGGGCCAGCCGGGCCGTAAGATCCTTTTGCGCCGATCCGATGTATAGATAGTGCCCGGCGGGAAAGTCGATGGTGCCCAGGGCACCCACGGCGATCCGGGTGGCGGCGGGGAGGCGCATCAGGAGCAGATAGCAGCCGCGGTCATGGCCCTCCCGTTCCAGAATCGGCCAGGGGATGACCGCTTCTTCGATCTTTTCATCCAGGCGGAGATCTTCCCGCCAGGAGACGCGGAGCGCCCGGTAAAAAAGGTGTTCCCGGTGTTTGTAGAAGGCGCGGGCGAATTCGTAATCGGTGTGATAATCGGGCAGGAAAAACGCCGGCCGGGGGGAATGGATGAGAAAGATCACGCCGCACCGGCAGCCTTTTTGGGCATGGGCGGACAGCTCCTCCAGATGGCGCCGGCCCCGGGCGCTGACGGCGTCGGGGAACATGGCCAGGGAGTTCCCGTAGAGGGTGCAGGATTTCACCTCCAGGAGAATCTTCCCCCCGCCTTCCTGAAGGAGAAAGTCGAAGCGGCTGTCTCCCAGGGTGAATTCCCTCCGGACGATTTCGGCTCCATCCAGACCGGGAATGGACTTGGATGCCAGGAGGAACCGGACGACGTCGTTGGTCTTCGTGGTATGGAGAAGCACGGTGACCCCGTCCCGTTCCACCGCCACCGCCGTATAGGGCATGGTGCGTCCCGGGGACGCGGCGTTTTTTACCAAGGTCACCGTCCGGCCCGGAACGAGGAGCTCCCATAATCGCCCCGGGTTGGGGAGATGGGCCTGAACCGCTTGCCCCCCCCACTCGCATTCGATGACGAAACGATTGAGGCGCCGGATGAACCGGCCCGGCACCAGGTCGGTGAAGAGAGGTTCATGGAAGAGGTCAGTATGAAAATACATCCGCGCAATCTCCCCTGAACATTTTCATCGTTCGTGGGTGTTGGACAAACAGGCAATTCATTAGGTAGCTTTCGTCCTTTCCCCGCCCCCTCCCAGGGCCTTTACCACCTGATCGTCGCGCCGATCATTGAAAAGGGAGGAATATCCCCGTCGACTGTGATACAGGGGCAACGGTAGGGCTTCCGTCGCCGCCCCTCGTCGCCGTGTTGCCCGGCCGCTGGCAGGAAAGGAGAGCAGCTTTTGGGAGTCGATAATTCCACCATCCCCCAGGGTATCCATATCGTGGCCAAGCCCATCGGTCCGCGCTGCAACCTGGCCTGTGATTACTGCTTCTACACGGAGAAGACCGCCCTTTTCCCCAAGGATGAAGAGTATCGGATGCCGGACAATGTCCTCACCGCCTTTATTACCAAATACATTGCGGCCCAGCCCACTCCGGAGGTGGAGTTCGTCTGGCAGGGGGGGGAACCGACCCTGCTGGGGCTCGATTTTTTCAAAAAGGTGGTGGAATTGCAGCGGCCTTTTACGGGTATCAAGACGATCCGGAACTGCCTCCAGACGAACGGCACCCTCCTTACCGACGCCTGGTGCAGATTTCTGAAGCGGAACAACTTCCTCGTCGGGATCAGCCTCGACGGGCCACGGCAGATCCACGACCGTTACCGGCGGGACCGGGGCGGGAAGGGCTCCTTCTCCCGGGCCATGAAGGGTCTGGAACTCCTCCGGCGGCACGGCGTGGAATACAACATCATGGCCTGTGTCGCCCGGGAAACCGCTGCCCATCCCCGGGAAATCTATGACTTCTTCAGGGGAGAGGGGGTCGAGTTCATCCAGTTCTTTCCCATCGTCGAACGGATCCCCGCCGGGTCCTCCGGGCGGCACGGTCTGCGCCTGGGGGCACCCCCGGCTCTGGACCGCCCGGAGGCGAACACCGCCGTGACACCCTGGTCCGTGGAGCCGGAGGCCTACGGCGACTTCCTGAACATGGTCTTCGCTGCCTGGGTAAGGGCCGACGTCGGGAAGATATTCGTCATGAATTTCGAATGGATGCTCAACGCCTGGATGGGATACGCCTCCCCCGTATGCCTCTTTGCCCGGGAGTGCGGCCGGTCCGTGGTCCTGGAGCACAACGGCGACGTCTACGCCTGCGATCACCATGTCTATCCCGAATATCGCCTGGGGAACATCCTGACGGACAATCCTCTGCAGATGGTCTCCAGATCCCTCGCCGCCGGCTTCGGCCGGGCGAAGGAGACAACTCTGCCCCACCGTTGCCAGGAGTGCGATGTCCTGCAACTATGCCGGGGGGGATGCCCAAAGCACCGTTTCCTCACGACCTACGACGGCGAACCGGGGTTGAACTATCTCTGCCCGGGTTACGGGAAATTCTTCCGGGACAGTAAAAAGTACCTCCAGGTCTTCCGCCGGCTCTTGGAAAACAACCTCCCCCCCTCCCTGGTCATGGACGCCGTCAAGGGGCCGTTGGTGATTAAACGGAACCCCTGACGGACGGTTGACGTAAACACCCCCCGGAACCCTGATCATAAAAGTGATCCCGTGGGGAGGGGTGCCTTGGCGTGCCCGATGTGTTCGGTCCGCTAATGGCGGAACCGCCTCCGGCCGCCGTCTAAAAAAGCATGAAGGTCGGGATCACCGGGGTGATCGTAAACTTGAGGCTAAAGCGGGAACCCATGGAGTCCACCGGGTGGATGACCGAATAGTACCCCTCGACGCCGAAGCGGACGGGGAGTTTGCCCACCTTGGTCATCCAGTTGACCCCCAGGCCTACGGGTAAGGTCACCGCATTGTTGCCGCCGCTGGCCGTCCAGTCGATGGTGACATTGGGCCCCATCCCGACCTTGACGGTATCGGTGACGTTGTAGTAGATGAAGTACTGGACGTTCGTCAGGTTGGTGTGCTCCCGGGCACTGTCGCCCGCATAGGACCACCAATGCTGGGGAAACAGGCCCAACGCCCATTTCTTGCCGATATAGGCCGCCACCCCCGCCGGTCCCGCCTGGTACTTGCCCTGTCCCAGAAGGTCTTCGCTGGCCGTGGGAAAGATGAAGGTCGGCCCCAACCCCCAGACGAAGATCCCCGTGCCTACCTTGTCGGGTTTTTTCGGTGAAAACAGGCCGACATAGGAGAAATCCCCGATTCCCGTCGTCCGCCCGAAGGGGTCGCGAATCGTCGAGAAAAGGCCCGGCTGCTGGCGGATCTCCGACGGTCCCATCCCGATCAGATTGCCGACCTCCTTCTTGAAGGGGACACTCATTACGGAAAAAACCGGCCGGTTGATCAGATTCCACGATTCGCCGATGGGAATTGGGAAGGTGGGAATCAGTTTGTAGGCGTATGCGTCGAGACTCCCGTCGATGTGGGGACCCTTGAGCTGGGTCCAGTAGAACTGATTGGCGACGAAGACGAGACTTCCGACGGGATTGTCCATCATCTTGGCAATCTGGGCCTGGGATGGCTGGCATCCGGCCTTGACGACCTCCTTGAGATCGATATCGATGCGGCTCGTCAGCTCCCGGCACTTGTCGGAGACCGCCTCCCGGGCCTGGCCGTCGCCTTTTCCCGCTCCCGCGGCGGGGGTGGTCCTGTTCGCCTCGCTGGCAGAGGCGTAGGTTGTTGCCGCAGTCGTCTTGTCTGCCCCGCCGGTCACGGCGTCGGCGGCGGCGGCCCCGCCGGGGATCAGCAGCAATACCGCCAACAGCAACACGAGGATCAATCCGTTTGCCAGGAGATTATCGCCCGTGGACCGGTTGAGCTCCCCGGCACGGTTTATAGGTTTCCAACGAATCTTCATAGAGATCTCCATTTATTGAGGGTGTGAGAGGCGGCTCCAGGCCGTCTCCCATACCGGTTAAAAACATCAAGGTTTGACGACATCGTAAAAAGTCCATATGCGGCGAAAGCGCTTCATCCTTCGTCACTGCGACGTACGCACAAGTACGCCTCATTCCTCAGGATTCGCGCGCCTTGCCTCTGGAGCTTTTTACTTCGTCGTCTCCATCATGACTTTTTACTAATTCATCAAGGTTTGCCTTGATACTATCGTGCCGTAACGTCCACCTGGGCCTTACGGATCTTCTTTTGGTTGGCACTGCTCAGGGGAACGGGCTTCAGGTCCACCTGTACCTTTTCCAGGCCGCCGGTGAACTTGAAAGGCATCCGCTCGGCGTAGTCTTTGCTGACCGCCGTTCCCGTATCCTGGCCGATGTCGAAACACTCTTCCAGGGAGATGCGCACGGCGTTCGTGTGGGCGATGCGCCCCTCCCCGACCTTCCGGCCGTCCACGGAGAGGACCCCGGCGCCGCCCTTGCCGATGCCGCCGCCGTCATAGGTGAACTCGAAGGCGATCCTGTGCTTGCCCGGTTGCAGGGTCTCATTCGCGGCGACACGGTACGTGGCCAGGCCGACGAAATTGTAGACGAAGACGGGCCGATTCTTGAATACGTAGAGGCCGTATCCGCCGAACTGGCCTCCCTGGGTGAGGAGGACGCCGTCGGCGCCCTTGGCGGGGATATCTACATCGGCGGTGATGCGGAATGATTTGTTCTTTAAGTCCGGGGCCGCCCCTTCGGGGATACGGATCATGCCCGGATAGTAGGTGAAGCTATTGCGTCCCGCCGTCACGCTGGGACGGATGCGGACGTCGAAGCGGGATATCCGGTCGTTGTCGAGAGGCAGGACATTGTACCGGGCCGCCTCCGCCCAGAAGAGGTCCTGCATCTCCCGCAGTTTCTTCGGTTCTTTTTGGGCCAGATCGACGGACTGGGTGAAGTCCTCGTTAAGATTGTAGAGTTCCCAGTTGGCATCATCGAGGGTCACCCGCTTCGGGTCCCGGGGGGTGTTGGCCCAGGGCAGGACCTGAGGCGTCGTCGAAGCGATCCAACCGTCGCTGTAAATGCCGCGGTTGCCGAACATTTCAAAATACTGGGTCCGGTGCGTCGAGGGGGCCTTGGGGTTGTCGAAGCTGTACATCATGCTTACGCCCTCGATCGGTTTCTGGGCGACGCCGTTGAGGATCGCCGGCATCTCGACCCCGGCGGCCGCAAAGACGGTCGGGGCGATGTCGATGACATGGTGAAACTGGCTGCGGATACCGCCCTTGTCCTTTATCTGCCGGGGCCAGGAGATGACGAGGCCGTTTCTCGTCCCGCCGAAATGGGAGGCAATCTGTTTGGTCCACTGGAACGGCGTATCCATGGCATGGGCCCATCCCGCCGGATAGTGGTTGTAAGTCTCCAGAGAGCCCAGTTTGTCCATGTACTTCACGATATCCACGAATTGCTCCTCCTTGACGCCGTTGAAGATGGTGTTCTCGTTGAACATCCCGTTCAGCCGGCCTTCGGCGCTGGCCCCGTTGTCGCCCTGGATGTAGATGACCAGGGTGTTGTCCAGCTTGCCGAGGTCGGCGACGGCCTGTACGACCCGCCCGATCTGGTGGTCCGCATGGGAAAGGGCCGCGGCGTAGACCTCCATCATCCGGGCGTAGAGCCGCTTCTGATCCGCCGTGAGGGTATCCCAGGCGGGGATTTCAGCCGGGCGGGGCGTCAACTTGGCGTTCTTGGGAATAATGCCCATGGCCTGCTGGCGGCGGAATGTCTCCTCCCGGACCTTGTCCCAGCCTTGATCGAACCGCCCCTTGAACTTGGCGATCCACTCCGGCGGCGCATGGTGGGGCGCATGGGAGGTCCCCGTCATGTAGTAGGCCAGAAAGGGCTTGTCCGGCGCCATGGCGTGCTGCGACTTGATCCAGGCGATGGCATGATCCGCCAGGTCCCGGTCGAGGATGTAGTTCTTGTCGTGGTAAGGAGGTTCTACTGGTTTCGTCCCTTCGAAGAGGGCCGGCCGCCACTGGTTGGTCTCGGCGCAGAGGAAGCCGTAGAAATACTCAAACCCGAGGTTCGTCGGCCAGAGATCGAACGGGCCGGCCTGGCTGGTCTGCCAGTCGGGGACGTTGTGATTCTTTCCATACCAGGAGGTGCCGTAGCCGTTCTGCTTCAGGACCTCGGCAAAGGTGCCGACGCTCTTCGGCATCATCGTATTGTAGCCGGGGTAGCCGGTCCCCATCTCCATGATGACGCCCGTGGCCGCCGTATGGTGGTTCCGTCCCGTCAGGAGGGCCGCCCGCGTCGGCGAACTGAGGGCCGTCGTATGAAATGCCGTATAGCGCAGTCCGTTGTCCGCAAGGCGGTCGAAGGTCGGCGTCGGTACCGGTCCGCCGAAGGTGGAGCTCGCCCCGAAACCCACGTCATCGGTCATGATGATCAGAACGTTCGGGGCCCCTTTCGGGGCCGTTACCGGCTTGGGGAAGTCGGGAACCGAGTCCTTCACCGTCCTGCCGATATGGCCTTTGAAAGGCTGCTCCGGCCGGGGCAGGATGTCACTTGCCCCCGCCGGAGGCAGGCAGAGCAATTGTGACAGCATAAGCTGGGAACAGAAAAAGAGAACATTTCGGGACGAAACTCCAGGTTTCTGCATCATCGCATAACTCCTTTCTATGGTATATTGATGTGTGGCAGGATACTTTGATTGCTGGTGCATAAATTAAGGTGGACCCATTTGTCAAGTTGCTATATTCTGTCAAACACAAATTTATCAATATAGTTAAGTTACACCCTTTGCTCTTGACAGGCAGTCGTAAATTCCTTGTTAACGGCCCGCGGTTCGGGTATATTTTCATTTACCTTTGCCTCTGAAAGGCAATATCTCTTTTCCGGGAGGTCAATCATGATGCCAAAGAGAATCCTGCCCATATTGCTGATCGGCCTGCTTGTTTGCATGTCCGCGACGATCCGCACCGCCGAGGCCGCCCAGTCGGCCATTGTGGTGGCGGAGGGATATTCCTGCCTGGGGGTGGACAAGTCCCGGCGGGACACGGAAAAGGAGGCCCGGACCGAGGCGCGGCGCAACGCCGTGGAACAGGCCAAGACGCTGATCAAAAGTCAGACCAAGATGAAGGATTTTCAACTGGAACAGGACCTGGTCGAGGCCTATGCCCAGGCCAAGGTCACGGTGGTGGAAGAGCTGAAGGAAGGTGCCGGCTGGTATCGGGAGGCCGCCGCGGGCGACTGTTACCGCTACCGGATCAAGGCGGAGGTTGCCCCGGATTCTAAAGCCCTGGAACAACTGGCCAAGAAAGCAGAGCTTACCGACGATCCGGCGGCGCCACTGAATGTCCGGATCTGGACGGACCGGAAGGAATACCGGCAGGGCCAGCACGTCCGGATCTTTCTCAAGGGCAACCGGCCCTTTTACGCCCGCATCCTCTACCGGGATGCCGCGGGCCGGACCATCCAGCTCTTGCCCAATCCCTACCGCCGGGACAACTATTTCCATGGCGGGGTGACCTATGAGCTGCCGGAGGGAGACAAGGATCGGTATCATCTGGAGGTTTCTCCGCCCTTCGGCGGCGAGGAGTTGATCCTCCATGCCGGTGCCGCCCAGTTGGGGGATCTCGATCTGGTCGCCGCCGGCGATGTCTATGGGGTGAAGACCCGGAGCGCCGATATCGGGATCAAGAGCCGGGGGGTGAAGATCGTGGGCGGTCCGGCGGGAGACAAGGCGGGAGCAACAACCGGCGTGGAATTTGTGGAGAATCGGGTGGAATTGCGGACTAGCCGTTAGCGCCGAAAGGGCGGCTCCGGTTCGGCAACGAAAGCCCGGCAACGCGCCGCGGGAGATGGTCTGCCGGCGCCGGTGAGAGCGGAATTCGTGGAGCGGCCGGCGGTGCTGACGACCCGGCCTTGATTTTGGGATGCGCCGGTATGAGGCATGAGCCAACACGGTCATTTTGTCGGCGCCAGCCTCCAGGCACGCCGCCCTTCCTCCTTGCTCGGTCCACCGGTGTTGCGACTGCTGGCCGTCATTCAATGTCACAACATCCTCTCGTGCTGGCATCACAGTTGCGTTTATCCCGGGAAAATTATAACCTGGGTGAAACGATCGTCAAAATTGTGGAAAGCACCCGCCCCCTGGCGGACAAAAAAGGGCTGGAAATGACTGGTGCCATTTTTCTCTGCCCAAAGCGGGGAAAGGATAAACGGGGGTAAGAGATCATGAAGGCAAGGGTCTTGATCGTGGACGATAACAGCGCCGGGAGGTATTTGCTGGAAAGCATCCTGAAAGGATTCGGACTGGAGGTGGTTGCGGCGGAAAACGGTCGGGAGGCGTTGGAAAAGGCCCGCAGCCACCCACCGGACCTGATTGTCGCCGACATCCTCATGCCGGTCATGGACGGCTATACCCTATGCCGGGAATGGAAGGCGGATGCCGCCCTGAAACACATCCCCTTCGTGTTTTACACCGCCACATATACGGAGGCCCGAGATGAAGCATTTGCCCTTGATCTCGGAGCGGATTCATTCATCGTCAAACCTCAGGAACCGGAAGCGCTGATGGATATTTTGCGGCAGGTGCTGGCGAAGAGTCAAGAGACGGCACCGGCGGCGCCGGCGAAACCCTGCGGGGAGGAGATGGAATTTTTCCGCCAGTATAACACCATCCTCTTCCATAAGCTGGAAAAGAAGATGGAGGATCTGGAGATCGCCAATGAGAACCTCAACGCCTTGAATGAGCGATACCGGTTGTTTTTTGACCATGCCACGGATGTCATTTATACAATCGGGGCGGACCTAAAAATTACCAGCGTCTCTCCGAGCATGGAGAGGATATTGGGTTACAAGCCCCGGGAATTCATCGGTCGTTCGGTAGTCGATTTAGGAAGAGTGGTTCTGCGGGAAGATATGGAGAAGGCCATTGCAGATATCAAAGCGATCCTGGCAGGCAACACCATCCCAACGGCGGTTTATCGGTTCATCGCCAGCGACGGCAAGATAAAATATGGCGAAGTGAGCGGCTCCCCCATTATGCATGACGGCATGGTGAAGGGGATCATCTCCGTGGCCCGGGACATCACGGCCCGCAAGCTCGCGGAGGAGCAACTTCGGAAAAGCGAAAGAATGTATCGAGATCTATATGATTTTTTGCCGATTCCCGTTTATGAGATGGATTTTGAAGGCAACATCACCGCGGCGAACCGGGCGATCTATGATGCTTTCGGCGGCACGGAAGATGATTTACGAAAGGGATTTAACGCCTGGCAACTTCTGCCCCCGGAAGATGTCGCGAGGGCCGTGGAGAACATCCAGCGGTTGTTGAAGGGAGAACCGTTGCCGAGCACGGAGTACAATATCAAGAGGTTGGACGGGAAGGCTTTCCCGGCCATCATCATTTCGAGCCTCATTTTCCGTGATGGCAAACCAGCGGGACTAAGAGGCGCGGTCATCGATATCACCGAACGCCGTCGTTATGAAAAACAACTCCAAAGCATGCTCGATAATCTCCAGAAGGCGGTCGCCACCACCATTCAGGTCATGGCCTCCGCCGTCGAGGCCCGAGATCCATATACGGCCGGACATCAGCTCCGCGTTGCGGAACTTGCCCAAGCCATTGCCAGGGAAATGGGCCTGCCCCAGGAAAAGATCGACGGCATCCGGATGGCGGGTTCCATCCACGACATCGGAAAATTGTCCGTCCCCGCGGAGATATTGTCGAAACCTACCAAGCTTAACGAAATTGAATTCTCCTTGGTGCGGGAGCATTCTCGGAAAGGATACGAGATGTTGCGGACGGTGGATTCCACCTGGCCACTGGCGGAGGTCGTTTTCCAGCACCATGAGCGGATGGATGGTTCCGGATATCCCCGTCATTTGCGGGGGGAGGAGATCATTATCGAAGCGCGCATCATCGCCGTTGCCGATGTAGTGGAATCCATGTCGTCCCATCGTCCTTATCGGCCGTCGCTGGGCATAGAGGCGGCTCTGGAGGAGATCGAAGCCCACCGGGGGATCCTTTATGACGCTCCGGCGGTGGCGGCCTGTCTTAAATTGTTCAGGGAAAAAAAGTTCCAATTCAAAGGAATAGAATTATACGGCGCGTCGCTTCAAAAGTAAGGGCGGCCGGGCGTTTATTGAGGAATTCGTAAAAAGCGCCCTAGCCCGCCGACTGCCGGGCCTGTATAAAAGAAGTAAGTCGAGTCTGTGCCATGAAACCGGCCCAAAACCGTCAAACACGTATCTAAAGAATCCAATTAGTTACGTGCGACTTACTTAGAAGTCATGATGGAGACGACGAAGTAAAAAAGCTCCAGAGGCAAGGCGCGCGAATCCTGAGGAATGAGACGTACTTGTGCGTACGTCGCAGTGACGAAGGATGAAGCGCAACGCCGCATATGGACTTTTTACGATGTCGTCTTTATTGAGATGCCGTTTTCCCCGGCGCTGGCAACATCCCGGCTATCTTGTCAAAGGGGGCAGTTATTGACTGATTATCCGCAACTCATTCTGAAGACCGGCCGGGAGCGTTCCCTCCTTAACGGACACCCCTGGTTGTTTTCCGGGGCGGTGGCAAAAACGACGAGCCATCCCGACGCGGGAGACATCGTCCTGGCCTGCGCGGCGGCGGGCGAGCCTCTGGCCCTGGGCTTTTATCATCCCCGGGCGGATATCGCCTTCCGGATGCTTACGAGGGAGGTGCATATCCGGGTGGACGGCGATTTCTGGCGGCGGCGCTTTAGGGAGTCGGCAGCCCTCCGGGAAAGAATCCTGCCTGTCGGCGACAATGCCTGGCGGCTGATCAATGCGGAAGGGGACGGCATCCCCGGCCTGGTGGTGGATTGCTACGGGGACTATCTGGTGATGGGCGTCGGCACCGTCGGGGTGGAAAGACGACGGGAGGAGATCGTTGCCGCCCTGGCAGCGGTAAGCAACCCCCGGGGCATCCTGGAGCGGAGTGAAGGACCGGCGCGGCGTCTGGAAGGTCTGGAAGAGCGCCGGGAAACAGTCTGGGGCGAGGAACCGCCGGCCGTCATTGCCATCCGGGAAAACGGCCTCGTTTTCGAGGTCGATGTCCATGACGGTCAAAAGACGGGTTTTTTCCTCGATCAGCGGGACAACCGCCGACAGGTCGAGGAGCTCAGTCGGGGCTTGACGGTCCTGAACTGTTTTTCCTATACCGGGGCCTTTTCCGTCTCCGCCGTCCGCGGGGGGGCACGGCGGGTGGTTTCCGTAGATTCTTCGGAGGCGGCCAACGAGGCGGCGCGACGGCATCTGATGGTGAACGGCTTCGACGCCGCTGCCCATCCCGTAATCCGGTCGGACGTTTTTCGCTATCTGCGGAATACGGAAGAACTCTTCGACTTCATCATTCTCGATCCCCCTGCATTTGCCAAAAACCGTCGGGATGTCGCCCGGGCCGCCCGGGGCTACAAGGACATCAACCTCCAGTCCTTCCGGCGGCTGGCGCCGGGCGGGATTCTGGCCACCTTTTCTTGTTCCAACGCCGTGGATGAGGCCCTGTTCGAAAAGATCGTCCTCGGCGCCGCCCGGGACGCCGGGCGGGACCTCCGCCTCCTCCGCCGGTTCACCGCGGCCCCGGATCACCCGACCTGTCTGGCCCATGGCGAAGGACGCTATCTGAAGGGCCTATTGGTGAGCGTCCTGGCATGATCAGGCAGGGAGACGCCAGGACCGGTCGGGACGGGGGGCGAGCGGACAGCGACTACCCCAGCGGTTTATCTCCTATGATCTCTCCGGTTTCCGGGACGTCATCCGGACGGCGGCGGCGAATGGCGTTGGTTCTGGTTTTCTTTTTCTCCCTCTTGTCCATTCTGATCTTCATCGGCGGCTGCGGCGGCCGGAAGGCCTATCCGCCGGTCCCCCGGGACAAGAAGGCGGCGGTGAAGAAGACCCGGCCGGGCGCCGTGAGGAAGGCCCTGCCCCGCATGGGCTACACCATTCAGGCCGGGGCCTTTTCCCAGGCGGAAAACGCCGCCCGGCTTACGGAACTCTTGAAGGAACAGGGCCTGGATGCCACCTATTTTGCAGCGGAGACGGGACTGTTCAAGGTCCGCATCGGGAATTTTCCCTCCCGGGAAAGCGCCCGCAACCAAGCGGAAGCCTTGCAGCTGCTGGGGCTGATCGAAGAATATTACCTCGTCGCTCCGGAGGAATACGCCGTTGCCAGGGCTGGGGAACTGGGGGAGGATTATCTCCGGCGGGAGATTGTCAAGGCGGCGCAGAGCTTTATAGGTGTTCCCTATCTCTGGGGGGGGACCTCCGCGGAGACCGGGTTCGATTGCAGCGGCCTGACGATGACGGTCTATCAGCTCAACGGCATCGATCTGCCCCGTACCTCCGGGGATCAGTTCGACACCGGCGAGGAACAGGACGATGACGATCCGCTTCCGGGGGATCTAGTTTTTTTCGCCACGGGGAAGGGCGGCAAGGTGTCCCACGTCGGGGTTTATATCGGCGCCGGCCGGTTCATTCACGCCCCGGGCCGGGGGAAGAATATCCGGACCGACCTGATGTCGAACTCCTATTATCAAAGGCGCTATTTGGGCGCCCGCACCTACATTTGACGCCCGGGGGCGCGGCCGTTATAAAAAAATTGACATTGGCGGCTTTTTCCATCATTAAAGATTCGCTGTTTTGATTAATCGGGAGGTGTGAAGATGCTGGAACTCAAGGATCTGTATTTCTCCGTGGGGGACCGGAACATCATCGACGGGATCAATTATACCTTTGAGAAAGGAAAATTCTACGGGATCACCGGCCCCAACGGGAGCGGCAAGACGACGCTGGCCAAGCTGATCATGGGGATCAACACCCCCAACGCCGGGGAGATCCGCTTCGGCGGCAAGGAGATCTCCCAGTGGCCCATCACGGAACGGGCCCGGGAGGGGATCGCCTACAGTTTCCAGCAACCCGCCCGTTTCAAGGGGATCACCTTCCGGGACCTCCTGGCCATGGCCGCCGGCACGGACGATGAGGATATGCTCCTGGCGCTCCTTCGCCGGGTCGGCATCTGTTCCCTTTCCTTTCTCGACAAACCGGTGGATGCCAAGCTCTCCGGCGGGGAGATCAAGAAGATCGAACTGGCCACCACCATCGCCCGGAATCCCCGGCTCGCCATCTATGACGAACCTGATACGGGCATCGACCTCTGGACGATCCAACCCATGGTCCGCCTCCTGAAGCGGGAACAGAAGGAACACGGCACGACCACCATCGTGGTTAGTCATAACCGGGCCTTTCTGGAGGCGGCGGACATCGTCCTGATGATCAACGAAGGCAAGCTTGCCTATCGGGGGGACCTCCAGGGCGCCCTGCCCATGCTCAATGACCTGAGTGCCTGCAACTATCGAAAATGCGTAGGAGACCGTGATGTTGGATGCTATAGATAAGGAACTTTTGGCGGCTGTGGCGGATCTGGAAGGACTCCCCAAGGGGGCCTTCAATATCCGGAAGAACGGCCGGTTGCTCAAGCGGGAGGTTTCGGCCAATATCGACATCGAATCCCATGCCGACGGCCAGGGGATCACCGTCACCATCAAGCCGGGGACGGTGAACGAGTCCGTTCATATCCCCGTCATCCTCAGTCAGGC
>JAKQIZ010000002.1 GCA_029561465.1 Deltaproteobacteria bacterium
CCGGGGTGTTTATGTACCTCTCAACACCACCAATTTCAAACCGGCCCTGGTGGCCTCGGGGGCGATCCCCCTTCTCGTCGCCGGGATCCGGGATATTTACGGGGCGCCCCGGGGCGTCTATCGGGACGGGGGGCTCGTGGACTACCACCTGGCCCAGAATTTCGGGGCGGGCGAAAACGATCTGACCCTCCTGTTCCTCCACCAGGATCGCCTCATTCCCGGCTGGCTCGACAAAAGGCTCGTCAAAAGGAAGCCCGCGGCGGCGGACCTTCACAATCTGATCCTGGTCCATCCGGCGGAGGAATTTGTCGCCTCCCTGCCGGGAGGAAAAGTCCCCGACCGGGACGATTTCGTCACCTTCCTCGACGATCCGCAAACCCGGATTGCCAACTGGCGCCGCGCGGTTGCCGCCGCGGAACCGCTGGGCGAGATCTTTCTGGAGCTTGTCGCCGGCGGGAGAATCCGGGAGCTCGTCCGGCCGCTTACCGATAACGGCACGGGAGACGGACGACCGAAGCCTTGACGCCTTGACAACGGGAAGCTTCGTGTAGATAATCAGAATTTTGGGATCGAGGCGCACCGCATCGGAGCGGAAACGATCATCACTGCAAACACATGGGGGCGATTTCCGGGGGCAGCCCGGGGCGGGGATGCTCTTGACCCGCGGTTCCGAAAAGAGGGGCGGCAAGAAGGATCGGCAAATGGAAAATACCGATGCAAATCAGGATCTTGAACAACTGGAACGACTCATGTCGCCCTGTGTCCTCTGTCCCCGGGAGTGCCGGGCGGAGCGCCGGGGCGGAGCAAAGGGATTTTGCGGACTGGGGACGGAAATCGTCGTCAGTGACGCCATGCCTCACTACGGCGAGGAACCGCCCCTGTCGGGACGCCACGGCGCCGGGACGATCTTCTTCTCCTCCTGCAATCTCCGGTGCATCTTCTGTCAGAATCACCAGATCAGCAGGAAGACCACCGGCAGCATCCTGACCCCGGAGGAGCTGGCGGAGGTCATGCTTCGCCTTCAGGAGCGGGGCTGTCACAATATCGACGCCGTGACGCCGACCCACCAGACGCCCCCGATCATGGTTGCCCTGGACATCGCCCGCCGCCGGGGATTGACGATCCCCTACATCCATAACTGCGGCGGGTATGAATCTCTGGAGGTAATCCGCCTTCTCGCCGGACGGGTGGAGATCTACATGCCGGACATGAAGTATGGCGACGACGATCTCGCCCAGGAGTTTTCCGGGGTAAAGGAATACCGCCGCCATGCCCGGGCGGCCCTGACCGAGATGGCCCGGCAGGTCGGCGACGGTCTCGAGCTGCGGGAGGGGGTAGCCGTCCGGGGGCTCCTCATCCGCCATCTCGTCCTCCCCGGATGCCTGGAAAACAGTTTCACCGTCCTGGACGACATCCGCGCCTCCGTCTCCACCGGCGTGTCGCTGAGCATCATGTCCCAATATACGCCGGCGGCCCAGGCCTGCCGCCATCCCCTCCTGGGCCGGCGGATCCGCCGGGACGAATACCGGCGGGTCGTGGACTACGCCCTGGCGCTCGGCTTCTCCCAGCTCTTCGTCCAGGAGGTGGACGACCGCCACCTGAGCCCCGATTTCGACCGCGATGATCCCTTTAACTGGGAATGAACCCCCGGATGACAACAGCCGGCTGCTGGCCTAAATTCTCATGGAATCCGGCGCGGAAGATTGTCAACGAGGATCCTAAATCTTCGCTCAATGGACAGGATTTTGAAACTGATAGGAAAGATAAATCGCCACGCCCTGGCTTTGCGCATAGTTCTTCACATCGCGCTGGCTAATCATGTGGGTAACGAGAACCGGAAACGGTCTAAGGCCCCCGGTATCGATGCGGGTAATGCGCTTGATAAATGCCTGGACGTCTTTTTTGCTGAGCTGCGCCTTGCTTGCGCCGACGATGAGCAGATCCTGTGCATCCTTCTTTGCCCGGCCCAAGATATTTACCTCGACATCCGCACCTTTATTATCGGTCAGATAGTCCCGGTACAGAGGCTCTTCGCAGGATACTCCGTAGTCGGCCTTCAGGAGGGCGGGGAGATAAACATAAGCGCTATTTTCCAGGGTATAACCCACGGTCATGGCCAGACCGCCAAGCTGGCGGTTCGTGTCATCGAGGCGGCGGGATAAATGATATACCGCCTCTTCGGTGCGTTTCTGCGCCTGGGCAAGCTCCTCCACCCGTTCTTCCGTGCGCTTCTGGGCCTGGGCAAGTTCCTCCACCCGTTCTTCCGTGCGCTTCTGCGCCTGGGCAAGCTCCTCCACCCGTTCTTCCGTGCGCTTCTGCGCCTGGGCAAGCTCGGCGACGACCTGCTTCAACTCCCGAAAATCTTCTTTGGTGACCGTGTTTTTAAGATCATCGTAAATGGAGCCGATCGCCCTCGTTAAGGCTCGGGCAGGGGCCTCGCCAAAAGTGTCGCTCAACTCTTCATATAATCTCAAAGTATTTATCATGGCCACTATAATTCCTTTTCTGCGTTAGCATTTTAGTCCGGCGTTCAAGAAAAGTCAATGCTCATTTGTGTGCCTGTTTGGCTTTCCCAGCGGCTGTTGCGGGAAGATCAGCGGACGGAAACGATACTTGTTGAGATCAACAACCACGAAATGTCCAGGCAGCCGGTCAGCATATTTGGCGATAAGCGCTTCCATGCGCGGCAATTTCTCGCCTCTTTCCTCGACATCGATACGCATCAGAATGATGCCATAGGCAGGCTTCTTGAGTCGACATACAAGTTCGCCGAAATCCTTGTCCTCCGTCAACAAGATACGCCCGGCGTCGTAGGCGTTCCGTAATACTTCATCATCGGATATGCCCGTCCGACCTTCGAGCACATAAGAGACGTCATGTCCGTCCGCCCGTAACCCGGCAACGGGACCGGCGTCGCAACATTCATCGGCAAGAAATTTCATTTTTTTGCCGTCTATCCGAAAGAGATCAGTTCATCGGCAAGATAATCGGCGGCAAACGCTTGGGCCGCATATATGTCATCAGGGGTCAGATGAGGATGATCCTCGATAATTTCCTTAACGGTCATACCCCCCGACAGTTTCCTGAGAATGTGCTCCACGGTAATCCGTGTATTCTTGATTACAGGTTTCCCAAACATGATCTCGGGATTCATTTCGATCTTTTCATACCTTTTCATAATATTGCCTCCCCGCTCCCGGCATTGACTTTCCTTTGGTAACTTAATTTGACGACATCGTAAAAAGTCCATATGCGGCGTTGCGCTTCATCCTTCGTCACTGCGACGTACGCACAAGTACGCCTCATTCCTCAGGATTCGCGCGCCTTGCCTCTGGAGCTTTTTACTTCGTCGTCTCCATCATGACTTCTTACGAATTCATCAAATTTGGATGGTGATCATGGCGGGCGGGCAGGGCGCAAGACGG
>JAKQIZ010000057.1 GCA_029561465.1 Deltaproteobacteria bacterium
TTTTTGGCAACACGGCATGATCACCACCCTGCAAAAACTCAAGGATCGCCCCGTGGCGGCCATCGAGGAGGAGTTGCGCATCATCGCCCGGCGGCGGAATATGACCCTGCTGCTGCCGGCCCTCTACTCGGAATTCGAAACGCCGGCCATCCCGAAGATCATAAATGAATTGAAAAAGGTTAATTATCTCTACCAAATCGTCCTCTCCCTCGACCGGGCCGACCGGGAGCAATTCCAGCGGGTCCGGGAAATCATGGCCGCCCTGCCCACGGCCACCAGGGTCGTCTGGCACGACGGTCCCCGGATGCAGGAACTCTACCGGGTCCTCAGGGAGAACGACTTCACCCTCGACATGCCCGGCAAGGGAAGATCGGTCTGGATGACCATGGGCTACATCCTCTCCGACCGCTCCGTTTACGCCATCACCCTTCACGACAGCGACATCGTCAACTACGAGCGTGAGATCCTGGCCCGCCTCCTGTATCCCGTCGCCCACCCGGCCATCAGCCTTGAATTCAGCAAAGGCTATTACGCCCGGGTGACGGACCGCCTCTACGGCCGGGTGGTCAGGCTCTTCTATACGCCCCTGGTCCGGACGCTGCGCCGGGTACTGGGCTTCAACCCCTTTCTGTCCTACCTGGACAATTTCCGCTACGCCCTCTCGGGGGAATTCGCCCTCATCAGCAGTCTGGCCCGGGACCTGCGGATCTCCCCGACCTGGGGGCTGGAGGTATCGCTGCTGAGCGAGGTTTACCAGCGCACTTCGGTAAACCGCATCTGCCAGGTGGAGGTCATCGAATCCTACGAGCACAAGCACCAGCTCCTGGACAAGGATAAGCCCGACCAGGGGCTGATCAGGATGGCCAACGAGATCGCCCAGACCCTCTTCCGGGTCCTTTCCCAGGACGGGGTGGTGATGAGCGAGGCCTTCTACCGCACCCTGCTTACGGCCTATATCCAGGAATCACGGATCGCCATCGAAAAGTACCACGCCCTGACCCTCTTAAACGGCATCCACTACGACCGGCACAGCGAGATCGAAGCGGTGGAGGCCTTCGTCGGCTCCCTCCGGACGGCCATCGACGAATTCATCAGCGACCCCGTGGGGGTTCCCATGCTCCCCGCCTGGGTCCGGGTGGAGGCAGCCGTGCCGGATTTCTTGGACCGGCTCCAGGAGGCCGTGGAAGCGGACAATCAGTGAATTTCGGCGCGCATCCCGCCGGGCATCCCGCCGGCAAGCCGGTGCTTGCTTTATAAATCGTTCCCGATTATGAACAGGAACAAACCTTGAAGGAGTGCAAATGAAAAAGGCCAATCTGATCTTTATCGCCGTCCTGCTGGTCATCCTCGTCGTGGCGCCGCTCTTGTCTTCCCTGCTCAACCTCTACATCGACTGGCTCTTCTTTGTCGAAACGGGCTACACCGCCGTCTTCACCAAAACGCTGACCACCCAGATCGCCGCAGGCTTCCTTTTCGGCCTCCTGTTCCTGGGCGCCGCCTTGATCAATCTCTTCTTCGCCCGGCGCGTCGAATTCTCCCGCCCGGATCAGTACAACATCAGCGGCACCCCCATCACGATCAACCTCGCGCCCCTCCGGACCATCCAGCGGGCGGTTACCTTCTTCATCCTCCTGGTCGTCACCTTCATGATGGGAAAATGGGGCGCCACCCTGTGGTCCGAAATCCTATTGTTCACCAATGCCCTGACCGTCGGTCAAAACGATCCGGTCTTCGGGAGGGACATCGGCTTTTATCTCTTCCAGTATCCCTTTTTCGAATCCCTCAAGCAGTTCGTCGATTTTACCCTCATCCTCTGCGCCATCCTGGCGGGGATCGTCTATTTCCTGGGCGGCGGGATTCTCGTCAACCAGCGGCAGATAACGATCGATCCCCGGGTCAAGCGACACCTGGGCATTCTCATCGGCCTAATGATCATCAACATGGGTCCGGGCTTCTATCTCGAGGCCCTGAGGATGCTCTACGCGGAACACGGCGTGATCTTCGGGGCGAGCTATACGGATGTCCATGCCAAGCTCGCGGCCTACCGCCTCCTTGCCTTCCTGGCCCCGGCAGCCGGGGCGGTCCTGATCGCCGGGATGTTCAAAAGGCAGCGGCGCCTGACCATGATCGCTCTGGGCGCCCTGTTCGCCGTCTATTTTATCGGCATCATGATCTATCCGGCCCTCCTCCAGAAGTTCAAGGTCGCCCCCAACGAGATGGTCATGGAAACCCCCTACATCGAAAACAATATCCGCATGACCCGCCTGGGCTACGATCTGGACCGCATCGAGGAGATCCCCTTCGACGTGGACTACAATCTCACGGGACGGGACATCGACAAAAACGACGCGACGATCCGGAACATCCGCCTCTGGGATCACTCCCCGCTCCTGCGCACTTACAGCCAGTTGCAGCAGATCCGGACCTACTACCGGTTTCAGGACGTGGACAACGACCGCTACACCGTGAACGGTCAGTATCTCCAGGTCATGCTGTCGCCCCGGGAACTCTCCTACGCAGATCTGCCCAGCAAAAACTGGATCAACGAACGCCTGATCTTCACCCACGGCAACGGCATCACCCTGGGTCCGGTAAGCCGGATCAGCCGGGAGGGTCTGCCGGAATTCTTCATCAAGGACATCCCGCCGGCCGGCTCCACGGATCTCAAGGTGCAGCGACCGGAGATCTATTATGGAGAGATGTCCAACGATTACGTGATCGTCAAGACCAAGATCCCCGAGTTCAGCTATCCCACCCCGGAAGGAGGCAACATCTATACCTCCTACGGCGGCGCCGGCGGCGTGAAGACGGGCTCATTGACCCGCCGTCTCCTCTTCTCCCTGAAATACCAGACGGAAAAGATCTTCTTCTCCTCCGACATCACCGCCGACAGTAAGATCCTCTTCTTCCGCAACGTCAAGGAAAGATTCCAGAAGATCGCGCCTTTTCTCCTCTTCGACCACGATCCCTACCTGGTGATCACCGACGACGGCCGGCTGGTTTGGATGGTGGACGCCTATACGGTATCGTCGCGCCTGCCCTACTCCAAACCCTCGGTCCGGCGGATCAACTACGTACGCAATGCCGTCAAGGCCACCCTCGACGCCTACGACGGCACGGTAACCTACTACGTGAGCGACCCCTCGGACAAGATCATCCAGGTTTACCGGCGGATATTCCCGGCCCTCTTCAAGGACCTGGCCGTCATGCCGGAGGATCTAAAACGCCATATCCGCTACCCCCAGTGGCTCCTCCAGTTGCAGGCCTCAGTTTATGCCGCCTATCACATGACGGACCCGAAGATCTTCTACAACAAGGAGAATCTCTGGGAGATACCCGTCTTCGAGGAGAAAACGATGCAGCCGTACTACACCATCATGAAGCTCCCCAGCGAGAAGCGGGAAGAGTACATCCTCCTGCTTCCCTACACACCGGCGAAGCGGGACAACCTCGCCGCGTGGCTGGCCGCGCGGTGCGACGCCCCTCATTACGGCAAGCTCGTCGTCTATACCTTCCCCCGGGATCGCCTGGTCTTCGGTCCCAAGCAGGTTGACGCCCGGATCAACCAGGATTCCTATATCTCCCAGCAGCTCACCCTCTGGAGCCAGCGCGGCTCCCGGGTCATCCGGGGGAGCCTCCTCGTCATCCCCGTGGAGCGGTCCCTCCTCTACGTGCAGCCCCTCTACCTGGCCGCGTCGGACGCCGTGGGCCTTCCGGAGCTGCGCCGAGTCATCGTGGCCTACGAAAACGAGGTGGTCATGGAGGAGAATCTCGAACTGGCCCTCCAGCGCCTCTTCGGCAGCCGGAAGGCCGGGGCGGTGACGACGACAACGGCCGGCGCCCCGGCGGCGGCCGCCGCTCCCGGACGCGCCTCCGTGAAGGAACTGGCGGCCGAGGCGATGAAGACCTACCAGCGGTCCGTGGATATGCAGCGCCAGGGCAACTGGGCCGGTTACGGCGAAGAGATCCGGAAGCTGGAACAACTGCTGAAGAAGATGGCCAATTAGATTGCCTTGACGAAAAAAATGCGATATGGCTGGTCGCGTTGGTGCAGGTGGGAAAGATGGGCTGACCCCGCCCCAAACCGCGGGACATATAGGCTTCCTCAGACAAAGGGGACCGGCGGCCGCAACTTCCGGGGCGGACTAGGGATCGCATTGCCGGGGCAAAACGAGATAGAAGAAGTGACGTTCACAAGTTCGTTATAACCGATACACTCCTAACCATGAAGGCGCTGCGGAAACTCTACGACTGGGTTCTCCACTGGGCCGACACCCCCTACGGGGCGCCGGCCCTGTTCATTTTGTCCTTTATGGAATCCTCCTTCTTTCCCATACCGCCGGACCCGCTCCTCATCGCCCTGGTCCTGGGGGGGCGGGACAAGGCCTTCCGCTTCGCCGTCAACTGCACCGCGGCCTCGGTGCTGGGGGCGCTGTTCGGCTACGCCATCGGCTACTACGTCTGGTGGTCCGGCCCGGATAAGTTCTCCGCCGTGGCCTGGTTCTTCTTCCAGCACATCCCGGGATTTTCCGTGGAGCTGTTCCGCTACATCCAGGGCCTGTTCGAAAAATGGAATTTCTGGATCATCTTCACCGCCGGCTTCACCCCCATCCCCTACAAGGTGTTCACCGTCTCAGGCGGGGCCTTCAACGTCAACCTGCCGATGTTCCTCATCGCCTCCATCATCAGCCGCGGGGCCCGGTTCTTTCTGGTCGCCTTCCTGATCTGGAAGTTCGGACCCCTGATCAAAAGCTTCATCGACCGCTACTTCAACTGGCTCGCCGTCCTTTTTACAATTCTCCTCATCGGCGGCTTCCTCCTCGTCAAGTGGTGGGGCGCGAGCCTGTAGCGGCATGAATTTCCCCGTCCACGCCATCCCGAATTACACCGGAAAAGAGGCAGGGGAGGCGACGAACGGGAAAAAAATCTTGACACCAGGGAGGATATGGCATACAAGCGGCGAGCCTGAATGAACGTTCATTCGCTTCCACCATAACATTTGAGACATGAAAAGCTTGGACAAGCGCAAAGAGATTATTTCGGTGGCCATGGAACTCCTGGCGGAAAACGGTTTCCACGGGGTGCCCATGTCCATGATCGCCGATCGGGCTAATGTGGCCGTGGGGACGATCTACCGGTATTTCGCCGGCAAGGACGAGCTGATCAATGCCCTCTTTCAGGAGCTGGAAGCAAGGATAACTGCCGCCATACGGGGAAGTTTTCCGACCACCGGCTCCTTTCGGGAGCGATTTCTCTATCTGAACGGCATCATTCTCCGGTATCTGATCGATAATCCCCTTCATTTCCGCTATCTCGAACAATTCATGAATTCACCCTACGGGGTTTCCATGCGCCGGGACAGATTGCTGGAAAAGGAAGGCCGTGACGATATCTTCATGACCCTTTTCGAAGAGGCCATCGCCGCCCGCATCGTCAAGGACATCCCCATCAACGCCCTTTTTTCCCTGGCCATCGCGCCGCTCATCTTTCTGGTCCGGGACCATATTCTGGGTTTCGTCACCCTGAACGAAGACCTGATCCGGCAGACCGCCGAAGCTTGCTGGGATGCCGTCCGGAGGAACGATTGCGAGAGCGGGGCCGATAGGGCCCGGTAATGGCCGGACGGCCGCGACGGTGTGGAGACAAAACGATGAAACACCAAAAATTACCCCTTACCGAGGTGACGTATGACCACTCATGAGCAGATCAAATCCATCGCCGCCGGGATGCTGTGCGGACTCCTGATCCTCACCGGCTGCGGGCAAGGCGGCAATACCGGCAAAGGTCGGGCCGGCGGTCCCCCCGAGGTGGCCGTCGTGACGGTGCAACCCCAGCAGGTGCTGGTCACCACCGAGTTGTCCGGCCGGACCTCCGCCAATCTCATCGCCGAGGTGCGGCCCCAGGTGGGAGGCATCATCCAGCAGCGCCTGTTCACCGAAGGATCGGACGTCAAGGCCGGACAGGTCCTCTTCAAGATCGACCCCGCCCACTATCAGGCCGTCTATGACAACGCCAAAGCGGCCCTCGGCCGCTCCGAGGCCAACCTCTCGGCGATCAAGCTCCGGGCCGAACGGATGCGGGAACTCGTCGCCGAGAAGGCGGTCAGCCAGCAGGAATACGACGACGCCACGGCCGCCCTGAAACAGAACCAGGCGGATATCCAGTTCTGGAAGGCGACCCTTGAGACGGCGAGTATCAACCTTAAATACACCTCCGTCACCGCCCCCATCTCGGGACGGATCGGCAAGTCCAACGTCACGGTGGGCGCCCTGGTGACGGCCCATCAGCCCGTGCCCCTGGCCACTATCCAGCAGTTGGACCCCATGTACGTCGATGTCCCCCAAGCCACCACCGAGCTGCTACGGATGCGGCGCCACCTCGCCGAGGGGCGTCTCCATCGCAACGGACAGCTCCGGAACAAGGTCCAGATCCTCCTCGAAGACAACACCCGTTATCCCTACGACGGCGCCCTGCAGTTCCGGGATGTCACCGTCAATCAAACCACAGGATCGGTAATCCTCCGGGTGATCGTACCCAATCCGAAAGGTGTCCTCCTCCCCGGGATGTTCATCCGGGCGGTGGTGGAAGAGGGGATCAACAAAAACGCCCTCCTGGTGCCTCAGCAGGGAGTATCCCGGGATCCCAAGGGAAACCCCTACTGCCTCATCGCCGGCGCCGCAGGCAAGGTGGAGCAGCGTCCCATCACCATCGAACGGGCCGTGGGCAATCAGTGGCTCGTGACCGAGGGGCTGGCGCCGGGCGAGCAGGTCATCGTCGAGGGGATACTGCGGACCAAACCCGGCGCCACCGTGAAAGTCGTTCCATTTGTCGACAACGCGGGCAAAACCGGGGGCGAAACCGGACCGGCACCGCCGGCCGCAGCCAAGGCAAACTGACGGAGGGCACCGATGCTGTCAAAATTCTTCCTGGAGCGCCCCGTTTTTGCCTGGGTTATCGCCATCGTCATGATGGTCCTGGGGGGACTGTCCATCTACAACCTCCCCATCTCCCAGTATCCGCCCATCGCCCCGCCATCCATCGCCATTTATTCCTTATACGCCGGCGCCTCCGCCGAAACGGTGGAAAACAGCGTCACCCAGATCATCGAACAGAAGATGACGGGCTTCGACGACATGCTCTACATCTCCGGCACCAGCGATTCCTCCGGGGCCTCCCGGATCGAGCTGACCTTCAAGCCCGGCACCGACCCCGACCTGGCCTGGGCGAAGGTGCAGAACAAGCTCCAGCTCGCCATGACGAGCCTCCCGGAAGTGGTGCAGCGCACCGGGGTCACGGTGAGCAAATCCACCCGGAACTACCTGATCATCGTGGGCCTCATCTCCGAAGACGGCAGCATGGACGGCACCGATCTCAGGGACTATGCCCAGTCGAACCTGGAAAAGGTCCTGGCCCGGGTTCCCGGGGTCGGCGAGGTCCAGATCTTCGGCGGCCAGTACGCCATGCGCATCTGGCTCAACCCCGACAAGCTCAACGATTACCGCCTCACCATGGAGGACGTGATCCAGGCACTCAAAACCTACAACGTGGAGATCTCCGCCGGCCAGTTCGGCGGGGCGCCGGCGGTCAAGGGCCAGCGGCTCAACACCTCCATCATCGTCCAGAATCTCCTCAAGACCCCGGAGGAGTTCGCCAATATCCCCATCCGCATCAACCCGGACGGCGCCGTGGTACGGATCCGGGACGTGGGGCGGACCGAACTGGGAGCGGAAGCATATGATATCGCGGGCTTTCAGGATGGCAGACCGTCCGCCGGCCTCGCCATCCGCCAGGCCCCCGGCGCCAACGCCCTGGACACCGCCGACGCCGTCCGGGCGAAAATGGCGGAAATGAGCCGCTATTTCCCTTCGGGGATGAAGACCGTCTATCCCTACGACACCACCCCCTTTGTGCGGGTGGCCATCAAGGAGGTCGTCCAGACCCTCTTCGAGGCGATCCTCCTGGTCTTTCTCGTCATGTGGCTCTTCATGGGCAACCTCCGGGCCACCCTTATCCCCACTATCGCCGTGCCCGTGGTGATTCTGGGAACCTTCGCCGTCCTCGGGGCCTTCGGGTTCTCCATCAACATGCTCACCATGTTCGCCATGGTCCTGGCCATCGGCCTGCTGGTCGATGACGCCATCGTCGTCGTGGAAAACGTGGAGCGGATCATGACCGACGAGGGCCTCCCGCCCCGGGAGGCCACGGCCAAGTCCATGGAGCAGATCACCCCGGCCCTGATCGGCATCGGCCTGGTC
>JAKQIZ010000058.1 GCA_029561465.1 Deltaproteobacteria bacterium
GGCCGCGCCGCCGCCTCCTCATGGTTGCGGCGGCGGTTTCCGCCCCCGGATCGCGCCGGCGCCAATTTCGCTCCCGCTCCTTCGGCCAGGTCCAGCATTTCTCCGAACGAAGCGATCATCTCCATCGCCGGAACGTCCGGACGGCGGCACCGCCGGGCGGCCTCCACGGCGATCTTCTCCCACCGCTCGCGACGGGCGGCAGCCTTCGCGGCGTCCAGCCGGGGAACGGAACGGGCGGAATGGAACGGCACGATCCGGATCACCCCGATCTCCGTGGCCTTTTCCACGATGCCGTCCATCTTCACCCCTTTGGGGAGGGCCTGGGCCAGGGTGATCCGGACGGACGGGACGGCGGCAATCGCTTCCCGTCTCAAGATCCGGACGGCGACCTCACGGTCGTCCATCCTTTCGATCACGGCGGGAAAGTCCCAGCCCGATCCGTCGAAAAGGGTGACGGCATCGCCGGGGCGGAGGCGCAGGACATTACTCAGGTAGCGCCGGCGGCCGGCATCCAGGGCGTAGATACCATCTTCCTTGAGGGTCTGGGGCCAATAGAGGCGGGGGAACGTCACTACCGGTAGCCCTCGTTGCGCAGGACATAGCAGCGCCATTCTTTTTCGATGATGGTGCGGTGCGCCACAAAGGGCTCCGCCAGGAAGTGGTGTTCGATATCTTCTCGATTTTGTTCGATTATCCCGGACAGAATGAGAAAGCCGCCCCGGCTGAGGAGGTCGATGAGGCGGGGGCGAAGCTTGATGAGCATCCTGGCCGTGAGGTTGGCCGCAATGAGGTCGAAGGTCTCGGCGAGGGTGGCCGCATCCTGGTAGAGAACGTCAACCCGGTCCTCCACGCCGTTCATGCGGGCGTTCTCCGCGGCGATCGCCACGGCCTGCTTGTCGATATCCACGCAAACGACTTTGCCCGCCCCGAGCTTGGCGGCGGCGATACCCAGGATGCCCGTCCCCGTTCCCACGTCGAGGACGCGGCGGTTCCGTGCCTCCCGGTCCTGGAGGATGAGGTCCTCCATGGCCTGGAGACACATCCGCGTCGAGGGATGCTGACCAGTTCCGAAGGCCATGCCGGGATCGATCTCGATGAGGATATCGTGGCCGCCGGGACTGTAGCGCTCCCAGGTCGGCTTGATGATGATGTTCTTCGTCACCCGCAGGGGTTTGAAGTACTTCTTCCACTCCTCCCCCCAGTTGGATTCGGCGATCCAATCGGTGCGCCAGGAAGGCCGGGGCAGCTCGGGGAAGAGGCGGCCCAGTTCGTCGAGGTAGTTCTGGAGGGAGGTCAGGCGGTTTTCGACGCGGACGTCATCGGGCAGATAGGACTTGAGAGTCTCCGGGGAGGCATCCTCGGCAAAACCGCCGCCCTGGGGCTCCGGCGTCTCTTCCTGAAACACGCCCTGGGCGCCGTTTTCCATGAGGAAATTGGTCACGGCTTCACTCAACTCCGCCGGGAGGCTGATCTCGATCTGCAACCATCGTTCTTTTTGCTGTGTCATGACTCGCCCTTCCTGTTCCTTATGTGGGGAAACATATCCTTTTTTTGATGATATTTCAAGTAACTTGAAATATTCCCCTGGCCGTGATAGCCTGCCCGGCCAGATGCAATGGAGACGATCTCGTAATAAACCCTCATGCCCCGTGGGGCGCCACGAAGCATGAAAAGAGCATTTCATGCGAAGAAAATGGCATTTCATAGTAAGTTGTTTTATTCCTCACCCCTTCAAGGGGGAGGGAGCTAAGGAAACGAGAACCATATCGCCGACCCTACCCTTGAAGGAGGGAGCTACTGGGAGCGAAAACCATATCGCCCCCCTATCCCTTGAAAGGGAGGGAGATTTGCTACTTTTTACCAGGGCCTCAATTCAGATGGACACTGATTATGCGCCGGGGGTAAGCCCTTGAAATACTATCCCGTTTGTCTCGACATCAGGGAAAGGCCCTGCGTGGTCGTCGGGGGCGGCGAGGTGGCGGCCCGGAAGGTGGAGCGCCTCCTGGAATGCGGGGCCGCCGTGACGGTCGTGGCCGGGGAGCTGGGGGACATGCTGCGGGAGCTGGCGGCGGCGGGGCGCATCCGGCATGTGGCGGCGGACTATGAGGCACGGTATCTGGCGGGGGCCTTCCTCGTCATCGGCGCCACGGATCGGGAGGAGGTAAACGACCGCATCGCCGCCGACTGCCGCGCCGGGGGCATACTGGTGAACGTCGTGGACGACCCGCGGCGCTGCGATTTCATCCTCCCCGCCCTCCTCACCCGGGGGAGCCTCTCCATCGCCGTGGCCACGGACGGCAAGAGCCCGGCGCTGGCCCGGAAGCTGAGGCGGGAACTCGCCTGGCAATTCGGGCCGGAATATGCGGCCTATCTCGACCTGCTGGGCCGCCTCCGGGAGCTGGTCATCGCCGCGGGCCGGTCCCCGGATGAAAACCGGGAGGTCTTCACCGCTCTGGTAAATTCACCGCTCTACGACCATCTCCGGGCGGGCCGGCGGGAGGAGGCCCGAGCGCTGATCCGCGACCTGACGGGTCTGGAAGTAGAGTCGATCTTCATGTCCGGCCCGGAGGTCAAGCTTCCCCCCGTGCCCGGCGCGAGTGCAACGATGGAATGAATTCCCCCTTCCGCACGCGGCAGGGGATCACAAACGCAAGCGGAATAGAATGACTTTTACCAGGTCGTCAAATATGGTATCCCCATAAAAAATGGACTTTTATCTTCTCCTTTATCGTTTGGTCCTGGTTGCCTATCTGATCAGCACCCTGGCCTATATGTTTTCCCTGCTGTCCCGCCGGGTGACGCCCGCCAAGGCCGCCACCTGGATCATGGCCGGGGCCTGCGGCCTCCACGCCCTGTTCTTCCTCGGTCAGTGGGCGACCCGGGGCTACAACCCCTTTCTCCGCCTCCACGACTCCCTCTCCTTCTTCGCCCTGGTCATGGCGGGGGTCTATCTGGCCTTCCAATTCCGGACCAAGACCCGGGTCCTGGGGGTCTTCGTCTCCCCGGCGGTCTTCCTCCTCATGATCGTCTCCTCCGTGGGCATCGGCGGACCCCTGACGGCGCCGGAGACCCTGCAGGGCGGCCTGGTCTCTCTCCATGCCATGCTCTCGGTGATCGGCGAGGCCCTCTTCGCCCTCGCCTCCGCCGCCGGCCTGGCCTACCTGATCCAGGACGGCCTCCTGAAGCGCCGCAAGGCCAGCAGGCTGATGAAGCTCTTCCCGCCGCTCCGGGATCTGGACCGGATCAACCACATCTGCCTCCTCTGGGGGTTTCCGCTGCTCACCCTGGGGATGGTGGCGGGCTCGATCTGGGCCCGAACGGTCTGGGGAAGCCACTGGCAGTGGGACCCCAAGCAGATCTGGACCCTGGCGGCCTGGCTCATCTACGCTATCCTCCTTCACCAACGCCTCGCCATCGGCTGGAAGGGCCACAAATCGGCCCTGCTCTCAGTAGTTGCCTTCGTGGTGCTCCTGGCCGCCTTCCTGGTGGAGAAGTATTTCTTCACCACCATCCACCAATTTTATTGAACCATGAATCTCCTCCTCCTCGGCATGAACCATAAAACGGCGCCCGTGGAAATCCGGGAGCGCCTCAATATCGCCTGCACCGAAGACTTCAACCTCCTGGGGGAGATCCTGGCGATTCCCGGCGTCGAGGAGGCCCTCTATCTGTCCACGTGCAACCGGGTGGAGATCCTCGTCCGGAGCCGGGAGGGGGGCGGGGCGGAGGAACGGCTTCGGGAGCTGATCTTCCGTCACGGCAACCTGAGCGGGGCGGAGCTGGCCCGGTGCCTCTACGTCTATCGCGACGAAACCGCGGTCCGGCATCTCTTCCGGGTCGCCGCCGGCCTCGACTCCCTCATCATGGGGGAACCCCAGATCCTCGGCCAGGTGAAGGACGCCTACCGCCAGGCGGTGGAGCGGGAGGCGGCGGGGATCATCCTGAACAAGCTCCTCCACCGGGCTTTCCGGGTGGCCAAGCGCGTCCGGACCGAAACGGGGGTGGCCAATCATGCCGTTTCGGTGAGCTATGCCGCCGTGGAGCTGGCAAAAAAGATCTTCGGCACCCTGGGAGACAAAAAGATCCTCCTGGTAGGGGCGGGGGAGATGTCGGAGCTGGCAGCCCGGCACCTCCTGAAGCACGGCGGGGATCAGCTCTTCGTCGCCAACCGTACCTGGGAGCGGGCCGTGGGGATGGCCGCGGACTTCCAGGGAACCGCCGTGGAGTTCCCGCGGCTGGGGGAAGTGCTGCGGGAGGCGGACATCGTCATCACCTCCACGGGGGCGCCGGGGTACATCCTCACCGGCGAGATGGTCGCCGCCGCCCTGAAGCGGCGCAAAAACCGGCTGTTGTTCATCATCGACATCGCCGTGCCCCGGGACGTGGACCCCCGGGCGGGAGACCTGGAAAACGTCTATCTATATAATATGGACGACCTCCAGGAAATCGCCGACGAGAACATGGCGATCCGCAAGGAGGAGGCGGCCCGGGGAGAGGAGATCATCGCCGCCGAGACGGAGGAGTTCCTCGCCTGGTTCGACACCCTGGCCGTCGTCCCCACCATCGTCTCCCTCCGGGAAAAGGCGGAGGCCATCATCGCCGGGGAGCTGGAGCGGGCCGAGGGGTGGCTCCGGAACCTGCGCCCCGAAGACCGGGAGGAGGCGGCACTGCTCGCCCAGGCCATCGTCAACAAGCTCCTCCACGATCCCATGACCTCCCTGAAGGAGGAAACCCGGGAAGGGGCGGCCCGGGCCTACGTCGCGGCGCTGCGGCGCCTCTTCCGCCTCGACGGGGCGGGCGGGGAGAAAGGAGAGGCATGATTAGCGGCACCTTGAGAATCGGCACGCGGGGCAGCGCCCTCGCCCTGGCCCAGGCTAACTGGGTGAAGGAACGGATCGAGCGACGGCACCCCGGCATGGGGGTGGCGCTTACGGTCATCAAGACGAAGGGGGACATCATGCAGGACGTGGCCCTGGTCAAGATCGGCGGCAAGGGGGTCTTCGTCAAAGAGATCGAGGACGCCCTCCTCCGGGGGGACATCGATCTGGCGGTCCACAGCCTGAAGGACGTCCCCGCCGAGCTGCCGCCGGGGCTTACGATCGCCGTCACGCCGGAACGGGAGGACCCCCGGGACGTCTTGGTCTCGAAGCACCGCGTCAAGTTCGAGGCCATGCCGCGGCGGGCACGGATCGGCACCGGCTCGCTGCGCCGGGGCTTCCAGCTCCGCAATATCTTTCCCGACGTGGAGATCGTCCCCCTCCGGGGCAATCTGGACACGCGGCTGAAAAAGGTGGAAACGGAAGATCTGGACGCCGTCGTGGTGGCCGCCGCGGGGATCCGGCGGCTGGGCTGGGTAAGCCGGGTGACCCAGTTCCTCCCCGTGGAGACCATCATCCCCGCCGTAGGCCAGGGGACCCTGGCCATCGAGGTCCGGGAAGACGACGGGATGGTGCGCAAAGCCATCGCCTTTCTCAACCACGCCCCGACCTGGCGGGAGGCCCAAGCGGAACGGTCCTTTCTCCGGCGCCTCGGCGGGGGCTGCCAGCTCCCGCTGGCGGCCTATGCCAAGACGGAGGGGACGGGTATCAAGATCACGGGGCTGCTGGGGACGATCGACGGGCGGGTCATGATCCGGGAAGAGCTCCGGGGACCGGCGGACGCCGGCGACGCCCTGGGGGGGCAACTGGCGGAGGCCATCCTCGAACGCGGCGGCCGGGCCATCCTGGACATGGCCTACCGGGACTGCCGCTGACAAGGCCTTGAACCCTTAAAAAACATAGCTTAAGGAAACAGCAAATGATTGAAACAGGCGAGGTCTATATTATCGGCGCCGGTCCCGGAGCGGATCCGGGATGCACCGGAATGACGGTGGTGACGGTTATTCGACTTACTATGAAAATGCCATTTTCATGCTTCATGACACTCCACGGGGCATGAGGGTCTTTTGGAGGGAAAATGACTGAGGCGGGAAAGGTTTACATCATTGGCGCCGGGCCGGGCGATCCGGGATTGATCACGGTGAAGGGCGCGGAGGCCATTGGCCGGGCCGGGGTGATCATCTACGATCACCTGGTCAGCGGGGAACTCCTGGGTTACGCCCGGAAAGACGCCCGGCTGATCTACGCCGGGAAGAAGGGGGGCGACCATACCCTCCCCCAGGAGGAGATCAACCGCCTCCTCGTAGCGGAGGCGCAGCAGGGACACGTCGTGGCCCGCCTGAAGGGGGGCGACCCCTTCATTTTCGGCCGGGGCGGTGAAGAGGCGGAGGTCCTGGCCGCCGCGGAGATCCCCTTCGAGGTGGTTCCCGGCGTCACGGCCGCCGTGGCCGTCCCCGCCTATGCGGGTATTCCCCTCACCCACCGGGGGCTGACCTCCACGCTGGCCTTCGTCACGGGCCACGAGGACCCCACCAAGGAAAAAAGCGACATCGACTGGGCGTCCCTGGCGGGAATCGGCACCCTCGTCTTTTTCATGGGGGTGAAAAACCTCGCCCGGATCACCGCCGCCCTCATCGCCCACGGGAAGGATCCCCAGACCCCGGCGGCCCTCATCCGCTGGGGAACCACGGCGGACCAGGAGACCGTTGCGGGCACCCTGGCGGACATCGCCGCCCTGGCAGCGGCCCGGGGCTTCACGCCGCCGTCGCTCCTGGTCGTGGGACCCGTGGCGGGCCTTCGGGAGACCCTGCGGTGGTTCGACAACCGGCCCCTCTTCGGAAAGGGCGTGGTCATCACCCGGCCGGAGGCTCAGGCGGAATCCTTCGCCGATCTCCTCCGGGAGGAGGGGGCCCGGCCCATTCATTTCCCGACGATCAAAATCGTCCCGCCGCCGGCGTGGACGGAACTGGACGCCGCCCTGGACAGTCTCGCCGGGTATGACTGGATCGTCTTCACCAGCGCCAACGGCGTCCGGTTCTTCATGGCGCGCCTCCGGGAACGGGGCGGGGATCTCCGGGACCTGAAAGGCATCCGGTTGGCGGTCATCGGCCCGGCTACGGCGAAGATGCTGGTGGAAATGGGCCTCCGGGTGGATCTCGTCCCGGCGGAATACATCTCCGAGGGGGTCGTGCAGGCCTTTGCCGGACAGGATGTCCGGGGGAAGCAGATCCTCCTGCCCCGGGCGGCGGAGGCCCGGGACGTCATCCCCGCGGGGCTTGCACAGATGGGGGCGCAGGTGGACGTCATTACGGTTTACCGGACTGTCGCCTCCGACCGCCGGGCCGAGGAACTCATGCCGCTTATCGATACCGGCAAGGTCGATGTCATCACCTTTACCAGCCCCTCGACGGTGCACAATTTCCTCGCCATCATGGGGCCGGAATTCATCCTGCCGGCGGCGGTGAAGATCGCCGCCATCGGCCCCGTCACCGCCGCCGCCGTCCGGAAGGCGGGGCTGCCGGTGGACATCCGGCAGGAGACTTACACGATCCCCGGCCTGGTCGCCGGCCTCAGAGCTTTTTTCCAGTCTTTTTCATCCTGAAAGCAAAAATATTCGCTAATTATTTTGCTTTCAGGAAAAAATGTTGGGCGGCGGAGAGCTGGCGTCGCTTATCGCCGCGGGCAAGGTCGATGTGATCACCTCATTCCGGGATGGTTTGACAGAAGCGGGGAGGGAGTGTTAAGAGTTCACCTATGATCGGAATTTCGAAATTATACTGCGGGGCCGTGGAGCCGGGGGACGTCCTGCGCTACCGGCGGGAGGCGAAGGAGCTGCCGTCCCATCTCCTCCAGTTCTCCGCGGACAAGCGGCCGGTTATCGTCTGGAACATGACCCGGCGGTGCAACCTCAAGTGCATCCACTGCTATTCCAGCTCGCAAAACATCCATTATCCCGATGAGTTGACGACGGAAGAGGCAAAGACGATGATCCGGGATCTGGCGGCCTTCGGGGCGCCGGTGCTCCTCTTCTCCGGCGGGGAACCCCTGATGCGGCCGGATCTGCCGGAGCTCGCCCAATACGCCGTGGACCGGGGGATGCGGGCCGTCATCTCCACCAACGGCACCCTGATCACGAAGGAAAAGGCGGCCCGGTTCCGGGAGATCGGCCTGTCCTACGTGGGGATCAGCCTCGACGGCACCCGGGCGACGCATGACTTCTTCCGCGGGGTGGCCGGAACCTTCGACCGGACCATGGCGGGCCTCCGGAACTGCCGGGAAGCGGGGATCAAAGTAGGCGTCCGCTTCACCGTGAACCGCCACAACGCCGCCGACGTGCCGGCCATCTTCGCTCTCCTGGAGGAGGAGGAAATCCCCCGCTGTTGCTTCTATCATCTCGTCTATGCGGGCCGGGGCTCCCAGCTGGTGGCGGAGGACCTGGATCACGCCGAGACGCGAAGGCTCATCGATTTGATCATGGACCGGACCCGGGACCTCTTTGACCGGGGGATGAAAAAGGAGATCCTCACCGTGGACAACCATGCCGACGGCCCCTATATCTATCTGCGCCTCCTCCGGGAGGACCCGGCGCGGGCCGCGGAGGTCCTGGAACTCCTGGAGATGAACGAGGGGAACAGCTCCGGCCACGGCATCGGCTGCATCAGTTGGGACGGGGAGGTCCACCCGGACCAGTTCTGGCGGAATGTCTCCTTCGGCAACGTCCGGCAGCGGCCCTTCAGTGCAATCTGGACAGATACGACCAACGAGCTGGTCGCCCGGCTGAAGGACAAGAGACCCTACGTGCAGGGACGCTGCGCCGCCTGCCGCTGGCTTGAGGTCTGCGGGGGCAACTTCCGGGCCCGGGCGGAGGCCGTTACGGGGGACATCTGGTCCCCCGATCCGGCCTGCTACCTCACGGATGAGGAAATCAAACAAAATTGATGAATTCGTAAAAAGTCATGATGGAGTCGACGAAGTAAAAAGCTCCAGAGGCAAGGCGCGCGAATCCTGAGGAATGAGGCGTACTTGTGCGTACGTCGCAGTGACGAAGGATGAAGCGCAACGCCGCATATGGACTTTTTACGATGTCGTCAAAATTTAAGGAGGGAGCGCATATGTATTTTCCTGATTACCGACCACGCAGATTGAGGAAAAACGAAAACTTCCGGCGTCTGATCCGGGAGACGAAGCTGTCGGTGGACGATTTCATGTATCCCCTCTTCGTCGTCCCCGGCAAGGGCGTCAAGAAACCCATCGCCTCCATGCCGGGCAACTTCCAGATGTCGGTGGACAACATCGTCCGGGAAGCGAAGACGGCCCGGGAGGCGGGCATCCCCGCGTTACTCCTCTTCGGCATCCCCGACCGGAAGGACGAGCTCGCCACCGGGGCCTTCGCCAAAGACGGGATCGTCCAGCGGGCGGTCCGGGAACTCAAGAACAAGGCCCCAGAGATCCTGGTCGTCACCGACGTCTGCCTCTGCGAATACACCAGCCACGGCCACTGCGGAATGATCGAGAAGGGAGACGTGGACAACGACTCCACCCTCGAGGTCCTGGCGGAGACGGCGGTCTCCCACGCCCGGGCCGGGGCGGACATGGTGGCCCCGTCGGCGATGATGGACGGCCAGGTGGGGGCCATCCGCGAGGGGCTCGACGAGGCGGGCTTCGAGAACATCCCCGTCATGGGCTATTCGGCCAAATACGCCTCGTGCTTCTACGGCCCCTTCCGGGACGCCGCGGAGAGCGCCCCCCAGTTCGGGGACCGGAAGGCCTACCAGATGGACCCGGCCAACGCCGACGAGGCGATCCGGGAGATCACCCTGGACGTGGAGGAGGGGGCGGACATTATCATGGTCAAGCCGGCCCTGGCCTATCTCGACGTCATCCGCCGGGCCCGGGAGGAGTTCGACCTGCCCATCGCCGCCTACAACGTCAGCGGGGAGTTCGCCATGATCAAGGCGGCGGAACGGCTGGGCTGGCTCGACGGGCGGCGGACCATGCTGGAGGTCCTGACGGCCATCAAGCGGGCGGGGGCGGATATCATCATCACCTATTTCGCCCTGGAGGCGGCCCGGGCGCTGGCGGAACAAAAACATGCCTGACAAAGAACCGGATGGATAGGGAAAAGACACGGCTGCTGCCGGCGACGCTCCGGATGGTAGCCTGGGAGGTCATCCGGAGCTGCAACCTCAACTGCGTGCACTGCCGGGCCGCGGCGGCCTGCGGCCCCTACGCGGGCGAGCTGGACACCGCCGCCTGTTTCCGCCTCCTGGACGACATCGCCGCCTTCAGCAAGCCGGTGATCATCCTCACCGGGGGGGAGCCCCTCCTCCGGCCGGACATCTGGGAGATCGCCGCCTACGGCGACCGGCTGGGGCTGCGGATGGTCATGGCCACCAACGGGACCCTGGTGACGGAAGAGATCGCCGGGAAGATGGCGGCGGCGGGAATCCGCCGGGTGAGCGTCAGCCTCGACGGCCCGGATGCCATGAGCCATGACGGTTTCCGGCGGGTGCCCGGGGCTTTCGCCGGTGCCCTGGCGGGGATCGGGGCCATGAAGAAGGCGGGAATGGAATTCCAGATCAACACGACGATCACCCGGGATAACCTCGACCGGCTCCGGGAGATCCATGACCTGGCCCTGAACCTCGGCGCCGCCGCCCATCACATCTTCCTGCTGGTTCCCACGGGGCGGGCCCGGGACATGGCGGATCGGGAGATCTCCGCCGGACAGTACGAAGAGACGCTGGAGTGGTTCTACGAGCAAAGCCTCACCTGCCCCATCCAGCTCAAGGCGACCTGCGCCCCCCACTACTACCGGATCTTCCACCAGCACCGGGCCGCCGATCGCCGGGAGCGACAGCACCGGCAACCGACGGCGGCAGATCGGGAAACGGGCGCTCGGGAAGGGATGCCGGCGCATGACGCGGCGGCGGGAGATCCTGGTTCGACGGAAGGCAGAGATGTCCCAACCAAAAGCGTGCTGGCGGCGCCAAGGGCGTTGCTTTCCGGCCATGGACATTCTGAGGAGCTGTCCAGGCGCCCGGCAGCGGCAGGCACAGCGGTCGAGGCCGTCGTGACCACGGAGACAGGGCCGGGGACGGTGGCCAGCCACCCCCTCCACACGATGACCCGGGGGTGTCTGGGCGGGGTGTCCTTCTGTTTCATCTCCCACCGCGGCCAGATCCAGCCCTGCGGCTATCTCGAGTTGGACTGCGGCCGGATCGGCAATCAGGATTTCCGGGAAATATGGGAAGGGTCCCCCATTTTCCGGGATTTGCGGGATCTGAACCGCTACCAGGGGAAATGCGGACGCTGCGAATTCATCCGCGTCTGCGGGGGCTGCCGGGCCCGGGCCTACGAGCGGACCGGGGACTACCTGGCCGAGGAGCCCTACTGCCTCTACGAACCGAAAGGATAATAACCGCCGGACTCAAAAGAATTTACTTCTTATGATCGTTATGATAAAATTTAAGAAAAAACATAAGAGGCAAAGATGAGAGAAGGTTTACCAGGGATGGAACGCCTGACCATTTCGTTGCCCGGCAGCCTGGCAAGAGACATGGAGAAACTTACCAAAGAGTTCCGCATTTCCAAATCGGAGATGGCCCGAAGGGCGTTTGAGCAGTTCATCTACCAATGCCGGCGCAAAAAGCTCCTCCAGGCAGCCGAAACGATGGCCGAGGAATATCGAAGCGATCCCGAATTGACCGTCTTAACCGATCTCGACGGCGAGGAGTTCAAGTGAAGCGGCAGGAAATCTGGCTGGTGTGTCTCGATCCCACGGTCGGCGCGGAAATCAGAAAAACGAGACCTTGCGTGATTCTGAACGACGATGCCATCGGAATCCTACCGCTCAAAGTCGTGGCGCCACTCACGGACTACAAGGATAAATACGCCCAGGTCCCCTGGATGGTGCGCATAGATCCCCACCCCCGGAACAACCTGGGAAAACCCTCCGTTGTGGATGCATTTCAGCCCCGCGCCGTGGCAGAGGAGCGACTCATCAGAAAAATCGGGGTCTTGACTGACCTTGAGTTTGCCTGGGTACTCGATGCATTGCGGGTCGTTTTCGGGATGATTTGATCTCCGCCGGGATGCAAAGGACGGACGATCTCTTTAGATTTTCCACAGTGAGGATATGGGAGATATGTATTTTTACATGAAAAGGTTTGCCGTTGTTATCTTCGTGTTCCTGTTGCCGTATTTCACCGCGCCGGTGAGCGCCGCCGGATCGGCTATTGCCGCTGGTTCCAACGCTCCCGCGGGTCCGGCCGGGGTTGCCGGCGGCAGCGGTGTGGCCGCGCCCAAGTCCTTTCAGGAGCTGGACACCAATAAAGACGGCAAACTAAGCCGGGAGGAATTGGACCGGGAGGCGGTGCGGATCTTCAATGAATACGACCGGAACCGGGACGGCAGCCTGGAGCGCGGCGAATACGAAAAGGTCCCAGGGGAAAAGACGAAATTCGAGGAGCTCGACGCCGACAAAAACGGCAAACTCAGCATCGAGGAGCTGCGCCGGGCGGCAAAAGACCGTTTCGACCGTCAGGACCGGAACGCCGACGGGGTTTTGAGCGAGGAAGAACTACGATCCAGTCCCCGCTATCATCCCCAGGCGGCGCCGCTTTTGGGCATCTACTTCTGAAGGCCGGAATGATGGGGAGGGCATAGACGAGCATGGATGCGATGGACCGGCAGATCCTCCAGATCCTCCAGGATGAATTTCCGCTGATTCCCGCCCCCTTCCAGGCGGTGGCGGGCCGGCTCGGCCTCGGCGAGGCGGAGGTCCTGGACCGGGTGAGAAAGCTGAAGGAAGCGGGGGTGATCCGCCGCATCGGGGCAACCTTCAATTCCCGGGCGCTGGGATTCGTGAGCACCCTCTGCGCCGCCCGGGTCCCGGCGGAGCGGTTGGCCTCCTTCACGGCCGTCGTCAATGCCTCGCCGTTCGTAACCCACAACTACCGGCGGGACCATGAATACAACGTGTGGTTCACCGTGATCGCCCCCTCCGCGGCGGCGCGGGAGAATTTTCTTCGGGAAGTGAAGGAGCAAACCGGCGTTACGGACATCCTCGATCTGCCCGCGGTGCGGACCTTCAAGATCGACGCCCGCTTCGCCATGTGACGCCGGCTGCCGCCAGGCGCCCGACGGGGAAAACCCTGCCGGCATGGGGGAGAAAAATTAGGTTAAGGACAGGATGACAGAAAAGACAAATTCTCCGGACCGACCCCGACCGACGCTGTTTCTCATCGACGGGAACAACTACGTCTTTCGGGCTTTTTACGCCATCCCCGGCCTGACCAACTCCCGTGGCTTTCCCACCAACGCCATCTACGGGTTCACCACCATGCTCATCCGCCTCCTCAAGGAATGGCAGCCGGACTACCTCGCCGTGGCCTTCGACGTCCAGGGGCCGACTTTCCGCCACGAGGCCTATGACCGTTACAAGGCCACGCGCCGGGAGATCCCGGCGGACCTGATCCCCCAGTTGCCCCGCATCCGGGAGGTGGTGCGCGGCTTTGCCATCCCCATCCTGGAGAAGCAGGGGGTGGAGGCCGACGACATCATCGGCACCCTGGCCGCCAGATATGCCGGCGCGGACCTCCAAGTCTATATCGTCTCCGGGGACAAGGATATGATGCAGCTCGTGGGCGATTCCGTCCTCCTCGTGGACACGATGAAGGACAAGATCTACGACGCGGCGGCGGTACGGGAGAAATTCGGCGTCCCCCCGGCCCAGGTCGTGGAGATCATGGGTCTCACCGGCGACACCTCGGACAACATCCCCGGAGCGCCGGGGATCGGTCCCAAGGGGGCTCTCCGCCTGATCGAGGAATTCGGCACCATAGAGAACCTCCTCGCCAATATCGACCGGGTGAAAAACGCCCGGGCCAAGGAGGCGCTGCGCCAACATACCGACCAGGTCCGGCTGAGCCGGGAGCTGGCGACTATCCGGACGGACGAGGACATCCCCTTCGATCTCGCCGCCGCCCGTCGCCGCGATCCCGACAGGAAGGCCCTGATGGCCCTCTTCAAGGAATGCGAATTCTCGTCGCTCCTTCAGGAGCTCAAGCTCCGGGAAGAGGAGCTTACCGGCCGCTACACAACCATCACCACCGTCGGGGAACTCCGCGGTTGGTGCGAGGAAATCCTGGCCGCCGGCGCCTGCTCCCTGGAGGTCGTTCTGAATTATCCGGAGCCCATGCGGGCGGCCATCGCGGGCATCGCCCTGGGAATCCGACCGGGGCATGCCGCCTACATCCCCCTGCTGTTCCCAGATGTGCCGGAACCGGTAACGGGCCCCGGTCACCTGCCGACGGCGCCGACAGAAGCCGCAGCGGCGCGGACGATCTCGCCAAACCCACCGACCCCGGAGGACAGGGCTTCGCAGATACCGGCGCCACCGTCATCACGGGAGGCACCGGCGGCGCCGGGAGATCTGCCCCCCCAGCCGCCCCCGGCGGTCCCTGCTTCCCCGGAGACGCCGCAGCCTGAAGGCGGGGTGCCGGACGAGGAGCCCGGACGGCAGCGACTTCCCAGGGAGCAGCTTTGGGAAATTCTAACGCCTCTCCTCAATGACCAGAACATCCTTAAACACGGCCACGATCTGAAACCGATGCAGATCGCCCTCGCCGAGGCGGGGGTGACAGCCGCCGGCCTGGGGGACGATACTCTGATCGGGTCCTACGTCCTTAACCCCACCCGGCGGAGCTTCGAACTGTCCGATATCGTCCCGGAACATCTCCACCGTCACATCCCGGCGGCCCGGGAGATCATGGGCAGCGGGGCCCGGCAGCTTCCTCCGGAACTCATCCCGGTGGACAGGATGACGGCTTACGCCTGCGCCCGGGCCGACGCCGTCCTGGCCCTCCGGGAATTACTCGCCCGGGAACTGGAGAGGGAAAAGCTAATTCCCCTGTTCCGGGAGCTGGAGGCGCCCCTTATCCCCATCCTCGCCCGGATGGAGCGGACGGGGGTCCTGGTGGATGCGGAGTTCCTCCGTGTCATGTCCCGGGAAATGCAGGAACTGCTGGAGATATCGGCGGAAAAGATCTATCGACTCGCCGGGGAACGGTTCAACATCCAGTCGCCCAAGCAGCTCCAGCACATCCTCTTCGAGAAGCTACGGCTGGCGAAGGGGAAGAAGACCAAGGAGGGCTACTCCACCGACGTGGATGTCCTGACCGGACTTGCCCGGCACCACGAGCTGCCCGCGGAGATCCTGGCCTACCGCAGCTTCGCCAAACTAAAATCGACTTATATCGACGCCCTGCCGTCCCTGGTGCATCCCCGGACCGGAAGGCTCCACACCTCTTTCAACCAGGCGGTGACGGCCACGGGGCGGCTCTCCAGCAGCAATCCCAACCTGCAGAACATCCCCATCCGCACCGTGGAGGGAAAGCGGATCCGTCAGGCATTCATCGCCCCGCCAGGCCGCTGGCTCATCTCCGCCGACTATTCCCAGATCGAGTTGCGGGTCCTGGCCCACCTCTCGGAGGATCCGACCCTCGTTGCGGCCTTCCGGGCCGGCGAGGACGTCCACAGCCGCACCGCCTCCACCATCTTCGGCGTCTTCCCCGAGTTCGTTAACGAGGAGATGCGCCGTCAGGCCAAGGTGATAAATTTCGGCATTCTCTACGGGATGAGCGCCTTCGGTCTGGCCAAGGAGCTCGAACTCAACCAGAAGCTCGCCCAGGCCTACATCGATGAATACTTCCGGAGATACGCCGGGGTGAAAAGCTACCTGGACGGGGTGCTGGAACAGGCCCGCCGGGACGGCTACGTCTGCACCCTCATGAACCGTCGCCGCTACCTCCCCGACCTCAATGCCGCCAACGCCAACATCCGGCAGTTCGCCGAGCGGATGGCCGTCAACACCCCTATCCAGGGCACGGCGGCGGACCTCATCAAGATGGCCATGATCCGCATCGACGGAAGGCTGGCCGCCCAAGGACTAACGGCCGCCATGATCATTCAGGTCCACGACGAATTGGTCTTAGAGGCGCCGGAGGCGGAAGTGGCGGCGGTGACCGCCCTCCTCCGGGAGGAGATGGAACAGGTCATGTCCCTGCGGGTGCCCCTGAAGGTGGCCGTCCACATGGGCCGCAACTGGGATGACGCCCATCAATGAAACTATTTCATTGACTTTTTCCCTATCTTGGGGCAGGAAAAGTCCCGCCCGCTCCGAGCCGGGATTTATCATCCCGGCTCCTTGCTTTGGGCACGGGGCGGTGCAGCAACACCTTGTTTTCATTTGCGTTAGCATAAAATACATCCGTCCGATCTCCCTCGGAACGTTTTCTTAGCCGGGGTTGTTGGATCGACGTGACCATTTATTATATTTCATTACTCAGAGAGGATTTTCTCTCAACGGCAGACAATGGACAGGATATGCAGGCCGAACATAAGCAGGGACAAATCACCACATCACGACACCGTAAAGACTTTTAGGTGGCATCCGGGGCGTACGGTCATCCACCTCCTTCTTGCCGCCTTCCTGATCGCCGCCTTCGGCTCTCCCGCGGCTGGGACAACGGATGCCCCCGTCCGGAACAGTGGCGGCAATGCCGCGAACGCCAGCGCGTCGCCCACCGACAAGAACAACCAAAAAGCCCCCGCCGGCGGGGCAAAGATAAATCCCCCCCCAGCGCAGACTGCCGTCGATGTCCCCGCCCCGGAATACGGAGCGGATTATACGGAGATACAAAAGGCCGTCGTGGATCGCCTGGTCGAAAGCCGGGACCGAAACGGCAAACCAGCTACCACGGCGCGGGAGAAATTCTATCATGAGCGCAATCATAATCCCGCCTGGATAAGGGAAGGGATCATCTCCAGCCAGGTCCGGACACTGGTTCAGGTCCTGAAAGAGGCCCAACAGGAAGGGCTCAACCCCGAGGACTACGGCGTGACCCATATCGAGAAGCTGACGGCCCGCCTGGAGGAGGTGACCCGGGCCGGGGCGGCCGCCCGTTCGGAGACCTGGGCCGAATGGGATGTACTGCTTACCGACGCCTTCTTTCTTTACGGGCTCCACGTCTCCGAGGGGCGTCTCGATCCGGGGAAATGGTTCTACCAGTGGGTTCCTTACCGGCGGACCACCGACCTGGTCAAGATCCTCACGGAGGCCCTGAAAGGCGACGATGTAGAGGGCGCCTTGCGGCGTCTTCCCCCCCGCTATCCGGCCTACGGACAATTACGGACGGAACTGGCCAAGTACCGGCGGATCGCCGCCCAGGGAGGGTGGAAACCAATCCCGGAAAAGCTGAAGTTGCACCGTGGGAGCACCGGCACGGCGGTCAACCTCCTCAAGCAGCGGCTGGTGGTGGACGGCGATCTCGACCCGGCGGATTTGGGCAGGAACAACCATTTCGACCGGCAGTTGGAGGCGGCCCTCCAGAGGTTTCAGCATCGTCATGGCCTCCGGGCGAACGGCATTACCGATGACGATACGCGCAAGGCACTGAATTTCACCGTGGAAAAACGAATCCGCCAGATCGAGTGGAATATGGAAAGATGGCGTTGGCTTCCCGACGAACTGGGCCCGCGGTATATCATGGCCAACATTCCCGACTTCCGCCTCTTCGTAGTGGAAAATCAGGTCACGGTGATGTCCATGAAGACCGTGGTGGGAAAGGTCACCCAGCCCACCCCGGTCTTCATGGACATCATGAGCTATCTGGAACTTAATCCGACCTGGAACGTTCCCAATTCCATCGTTGCCGAAGAAATGGTTCCCAAGGCCCAGAAGGATCCCGAGTTTCTGGTGAAAAAACGGATCCGGATCTACAGCAACTGGAGCCCCACAGCCAAAGAGATCGATCCCAAAACAATCGATTGGAAGAAGGTTAACCCCAAAAAATTTCCCTATCGGATGATCCAGGATTCAGGCGTCAATCCGCTGGGACGGATCAAGTTCATGTTCCCCAACCAGTTCGACGTATATTTGCACGACACTACACAGAAAAGTCTATTCCAGCGGTCACGGCGGATGTATTCCCACGGATGCATCCGGGTGGAAAAACCCTACGAGTTGGGCGAATGGGTCCTCAAAGACGATCCAGCCTGGTCGAAGGAGCGGCTCATCAAGGAAATCAGGAAAGGAAAGCGACAACAGATCAATCTACCCAAGCCCATTCCCGTGTATGTCATCTATTTGACGGCGTGGTTTGACACCCGGGGGCACATCCACTTCCGGGACGACATTTACGATTACGACAAGAACCTGGAAAAGGCCCTGGAACAGTCTTCCGGGACCGCTGGACGCCTCTGAAGACCACGAACGGGACGATTATGAAGACCACGAACTCGGCATAACACGTCGCCGCTCTACCGCTCATGAAGGAAATAGTAACCGACAAGTTTGTTGCCATCAGTGATCGGCGCTTCCATTACCGGGAATGGGGTGACGCCGCCGGTCCGACGCTGGTGTTGGTCCACGGCATCGGTGACGACAGCCATGTCTGGGATGATTTCTCCCAAGGGGCCGCCGCCCGGTTCCGAATCATCGCCCCGGACCAGCGCGGCCACGGGACAAGCGACTGGGCGCGGCCACCGGCGTATCGTTGCGAAGACTATGTATCCGACCTGGAACAACTGATCGCCGGGCTGGAATTGCCGGAAGTCATCCTCATGGGACACTCCATGGGGGCCCTCCATGCCACCTGTTACGCCGCCCGACATCCGGACCGGGTCATTGCCCTGATCCATGCCGATATCGAACCCCGTCCACCCGACTGGAATAAGAAGTATCTGGACAACCTCTACGAGCGGTTGCCCCGCGATTACCATTGTATTGGTGCGTATGTGGAAGAACTGCGAAAGAACAGCCCCTATGCCGAGGAGGATTTGCTCTGCCGTCTGGCTGGACATGCCCTGAAAGAAACGGGGCAAGGCAACTGGCGGTTGCGCTATGACCGGGAGGTCCTGAGGCATTTCGACCGCTATGACCTGCGGCCCCGGTTGCAGGAAATCCGGTGCCCCGCCCTGATCATCCGGGGTATTGAAAGCCGGGTGATGAGCGCCGACAAGGCGAGGGAGATGAGCGCCGCCATCCCCCAGGGCTCCTTTGCGGAAATCCAGCGGGCCACCCACCCGCTCCACACGGACAATCCGGAGGAATTCCAGCGGGTGGTCATGGCCTTTCTTTCTGTAAGAAGTAACCTATCCTGAGACAAGATTTGACGTTGACTATGCATGACTTGGCGTGTCTTGTAGCACAAGTAAACTTAATGTCTATGCATAGATAGAAATATTTTGTGCCGTGCCGACATGGAAATCGTGATTGCGACAATCTTTTTGAAAAACCTGTGGATAAAAAAACGTAATGCGCGACAATATTAATGTTTAATTCACAGGAGTTTTCACCATTCTGACCGTGATTTTTTCTCTTACAGTATTATCTTTTATTTTCAAAGACAGATAAACGCCATTATCCCCTTCCGGCATTGCATAATGTCGCCACTGTCTATAAAGAAAATCAACCAAATCATTAGGATATATTGTTTTCCTAAACTCAGAACCGGAAAATATTACGTCGGGCTGTTTTGGATTGTTCCTATCCTTATATAACACGCCAGAAAACATAAATCCGCCGTAAGTCTGGCCACCCATAATGAACAAAGTCTTATTCCAATCAATTTCAATATCATCAGGTGTCTTATTCCGGATAGTCAAGTTAAAGGCAGTGTAACCATTCCAGATATCGTCATATGCTGTAGGGGTTATAGAAGCCGAAAAAGATTCATTATCAACTGATTTAATGTGTGGATCGAGCTTCCAAGTGAATTTCGGACCAGTTGCGCATCCTAAAAGCATAAAAGCAATAAATATTGAACACATAAATATAACGCTTCTCTTCATGTTTTTTCTCCTTCCGTTGCTTGTATTTTTCCCCACGAAAACAATTCGTTCTGCTCATGGGGTGTAAGAGGTATTCCATGAGGAAATATCTTGCTAAGCTCATGCAATGATTTAATAAGAGACATCAATTCTTCTTGATTTGGAGTTCGTTTTAGTTCTCGATAGATGGTTTGAATGATGGCGGCAATTCCAAAATCAATAGAATTAAGATCCTCCCTTCCATTCATATTAAGGAATTCCCTCATGACATCATAAATAGTCTTAAACAGGACGGCGTCAAAACCGCCATGCCTCATGCTTATGATCAATTCAGATATAGTTCTATCAAGTTCGCGGCTTCTCTTTATTTCATCCATGAACTTATCAAAAGAGCCTGGCGGCAAGTCTTTTTGCGACTCTACAGTCAGTTCAGTAGGCTTTTTCTCGGGACTGTCCGGGTAGGGAAAGCCTTCGCCGGTCAGTAGCCAGGATTTAGCGCATTTGTAATAATTTAGTATGTGGTCGATATTCTTCCGGCTTGGATGATTTCCATATTCGTAGTGCTGATATGTAAAGTAAGCAATACCTAACGCTTCCGCCGCCGCTTTCTGTTCCATGCCGCGGTTTGTGCGCAACCAAGCGATCCGTTTCCCGAGTTCAAAATCTTTGCCCATCATCCCATTTTTCCGCGTTACACCTTTTGGTAAAGGTGTAACAAAAGGTGTAACGCGTGTTAAACCTCTTTTATGCTTTTGATATTATTAGCGTATTAACGTTTTTTCCATAAAAAATACAAAAATGAAGGTGTAACGCTAAAATTTAGCTTGACATGTCATTTTATAGCGTGTATAGACGTAAATAAATTAAGCGCAACAATCACCGCAAAAAAAGAGACCACCAAAAACACATGAACGAAAAGGAGCAAGCACATGAACGATAAATACGGCATGACCCCCCAAGAGATCAGGATCGCTATTTACCGGGCGAACCTGAATCAGGCGGCAATCGCCCGGGCCCTCAAGGTGAATCCGTGTCATGTTACCCTCATCATCGATGGAAAGCGACACTCAAAACGGGTGCATGCTGCCATCGCCGAGGCGATTGGTATCGATAAAGCACGGATTTGGCCGCATCTCTATATGATCCCCGGTCGGGAGCCTAAACGCGGACGCCCGGCGAAAACCTGGCATCGGACGGCGGCGTAAATTAAAAATCAACCCTACGGCTATCTTATAACTGAATTTTTACGGTGTTTCAATGGCAAACACGAAAAAAAGAATAGACACAAGTCAATTATCCCTGTTCGACACACTAAAATCTTACCAGTCACAACCCGAAAAGAAGCCTGCTGGCAGCTTCGACATCGACCGCACATTCCGTGAGGCAATCAGCGAGGCTTTGAAACGCTGTCCACGTTCACGATGGGAAGTGGCCGGGCGGATGTCGGAACTGACCGGGCAGGAGATCACCAAGAGCATGCTCGATAGTTATACGGCGGAATCTAAGGAGCAGCACCGCTTTCCGGCCATTTTTTTACCCGCCTTCTGCGAGGCGGTTGGTTGCAGCGAGCCTTTGAAGTTACTTGGCCGCTTGGTCGGCGTTTTCGTCCTGCCGGGGCCGGAGGCGTTACGGGCGGAAATCCAGCGGATTGAGGAAGAAATAGCTAAAAAGTCGGCGGAAAAGCGGAAACGCATGATGTTCCTGAAGGAAATGGAGGCGGAGCGATGAAACCGGAAGTCATCAGAGACAGAACGCTGGATTGGTTTGAACGGATGATGAACAGCCTCTGGCTGGAACGGGCCTGCTGGGGTGTCATTGGCGCGGCGGTTTTGTACTTCGGTCCGGTCGCCGTCTGGATACTACTTAGATAAGTAATGATAGGGAAGGACAAATAAATGAGAAATATCGACAGCCTAATTGACTTGATGCTGACATCGGATGAGCCTGATTGCGCTTCCTGGGGGAAGCAGCTCTTGTGTGCCACAAGATATGACTTTGGAAAGTTCGACAGCCTGAGAGAGACGGTAAAGACGGAACTATTATGTACCTGCTTAAATGAGCGAAGGGAGATTTTCCATCTCCCAGACCGGAATTGCCTTTTTTATTGCGATGACTTTCTTTTCATTCACGTTCTGAGTTGCGATGACGGCGTTATCGAGGCGCGCGCTGCCATCGTGTCTGAATGCGGGAAGGGATTCGACTCCTATCCAGTATATCTCAATATCTCCTCCGATAAAAACGAAGTATCTCACTTACCATTTCTGAACAGCAAAAAACGGAAAGAGAAGATCAGCAAAAGAGATGCCAAGTGGTTATTCTGCATGCTCGGCATGTTTTTCGTCATACTCCACTATTTTCCGGAAAAAGTTAAAAAAGACAGCATCATGGATGTAGCTTTCACTATGGAAGGAATCGCCGTTATTACCGGGATTCCACTTGATGAGTTGAAACGCCGGTCGGAAGAGGAACATTGGTTTGCAAACATAAGGAGATGACTCCGTGACACCTGTATATCTATCGTTCAAAAAGTTATCTGAAATCACAGGGATTACGAAAATGACGCTTATGCGGCAATCCAAATTACCAAATAATAACTTGGAAACGAGAACCATCAATGGCAACGGCGGCGAGCAATATGAGGTGCTCCTGTATAGCCTTCCCGCGAAATACCAGACCGCTTACGTCCTATATATAAAGGATACGGAAGGCGACACGGCGGCTGCCAAAATCTCCGCCATGCTCCCCTTCCTTGCCCCTGCCGCCGCTGAAACCGCTTTAACCATCCTTGCTCCTCCGGAACCGGCGCAGGACCTTTTTCCGGCCTTCGCAGAGGTCCTTCCGAACGCTGCCGGACGGAAAGGAAACGGCACCGGTTCATCTTATCTGCCCGTTAAATACGAGTGGCAAAAACTTCCCGCCTGGTCGCCGGAGCGGGCCATCTCTGAGAAAACCCTGACGGACAAACGGGTCGGACGGATTATGCGCATCCTCCGGGAGGTGGAAGACATCCCGCGCGGCTGGGACAAAGGCACGGACGCCTGGATCAAGTTTGTGGCGGCAAAGCACAATGTTGCCCGGCAGACCATCTACCGATGGAAGGACAAGTACAACAAACGCGGTCTTGCCGGTGTCGAGCACCGGAAATCGACCAGGGACAACCCCAAAGCCTGGACGCTGGAAGCGCTTGACTGGTGGATAGCCCTTTGCCTGAAGCCCGCCCACAGCAAAATCAATTTAAAGGCCCTTTACGAAGACGTTCTGATTATCGAGGCCCAGCGCCGGGCCTGGCGTATCGGGTGCCTGGAATCCGCCGTCTGGTGGTTCAATAAACGGGCCACGCCAACAATGCGGGCCCTGCAGAAAGGCGGCATGCTCGCCCTGGACAACATCATGCCCCCCATCCTTCGGAAGTACAATGATCTTGCTCCCTTTGAAATGCTTGTTGGAGACCAGCACCGGTATGATTTCTGGGTGGTAGATGACGACACCGGCCAGGTGTTCCGCCCTGAATGTTTTATGTGGCAGGACCTGCGGACCAGGCTCATCTACGGCATGGCCTTTGACCACCATTATGACGCCCATCTTTGCGGCCTGGCGCTCCGGATCGGCATGCGAGTCTGGGGCTGCTTCAACAGCATCTACACCGATAACGGCAAGCCGGAACTCAGCAAGTACATGATGGGCATCATGGCCCAGATCCGGGAGCATGGCATGGAATGGAAGCAGACCGAAGACGCCCCGATAGACATCCTGGACGTAGACGCCGAAGAGATCAACCCGGTCATCGAGCCGGGGACGCATAAGAAAGCCATCGTGAAGAACGCAAAAGCCAAGATGATTGAAGGAACCTTCAGTATTTTCGAAGATATATTAAGAAGCCGTTTTCGTCTTTCCGGCAGCGTCAAGCGTCTTACGGATGACATACATACCCAGGATGTCGATCATGAAGGGGCCATGACGCTTGCCGTTGACGGCAGAATGATGCTCGCCTCCGAATTCTACCTAACCTGCTACCAGGCCATCGACTATTACAACCGGCAAAAGGTTCATCGCGGCGTGCGCAAGGAGTGGATGTGGCAGCCGAAACCGGCGACGGCCACGCCGATGGACTGCCTGAAATTCTGTTATGAAGACGGATGGCGTCCGAAGGTCATTTCTGACGAAGCGGCGGACATGATCTTTCTTAAGCGGGCATCCCGCGTCGTCAACCGGGGCCGCCTCAGCATCGAGGGCGAGACCTACGAACACAATCTGCTTCTGGATCTGCACGGTGAGAGGGTCGATATTCGCTACAACCCCATCGAGGCCGACCTGGTGCATGTTTACCGCCAGGGCGCTTTCCTTTGCGCCGCCTCGCCGGTCGAATACTCCTCCATGAAGGACGACGACCTTGCCCGTCGCAAGATCGTGGAAAAACGGGAGAAACGCAAGGCCATTGCCGACCGGTTCCGCGAAATGACGCGTCATATTCCGGATTTCCGGGCCTTTTCCACCATCCCGAAGGCGGAAAAGATTGCCGCGCAGATCGGCGAAGAAAAACGCCGCCAGGAGCAGGCCAGAATCACGCACGAGAAACCCATGTCCCCGGAACAATACGAGGCGGAAATGGCCAAAATGGAAGCCATGAACATCCTTCCTCCAAAGAAAAATAAGCCCCTTCCGGGCCGTCCGACGGAATTCACAACAAAATCAATCCGTCATGACTGGTGCTTGAAGTACGAGATCGCCGGAGGCGAATTGTCGGCGGAGGACCGCGCTTTTGTCGAGAAGTATGAAAGCGAGAGCACCCCGGAGGCACGCGAGCGCTGGCAGTTCGAACGGGAGTACGGGAGGGAATATGGTGCAGTTTAAGTCTGGCGACGTCGAGCGCCTTGTGAAGTGGAACGCAAAACTGAAAACGGCGGAAAACATGCGGTTCGATCCGCAAGTCGATCTGGAGATTATTTCAGCCTACCGGAATCAGCGACCGTCGGCATGCAACGTCATAAAGTCTCCTATTCCGCTTTATCGGTGCTACTTTATAGAAGATCAGACAGTCGCTACTTATATGACCCACATCCTGAAGAGCGAATACAAGACTTTTCTGCATATTCTGAAGAGGTACAATTACCAACCTTCCATCCAATTATTTGTCATCACTGACAATGAAGTGATTCTTGAAGAGAAGGTCAGCGGTTCCATTCTCGCCCACCTGCTTTTCCGTTTTCATCATCGAATCGCCAAAAAATACATTAGCGACGAACTATTTATGATTGGAGGAAATCAATGAACGATACCTTTGTAACCACGCCGAACACACTGAAATTTGAAGAGCTTTGCAGCGAACTGGCGGACCGTTCCAGCCTGATCGGGCCATCCCTGGCGATGGTCACCGGACCGGCCGGTCGGGGAAAAACGGAAGCGGCGAAGCATCATGCGACCCAGACAGACGCCGTGTACATCCCGCCCCTGAACACGAGGACCCCGGCGATGGTTCTCCGGGAGATCGCCTTCGAACTGGCGAAGGTCCGTCCAACCCGGTCGGATACCTGCCTGGCCGTGATCGGCGACGAGATGGCCAAAGACAGGCGGCTGATCATCATCGATGAGGCCGATCTGCTGGCCATGAACATCCTGGAAATGCTGCGGAACCTGAACGAGCGGTTCTCCTGCCCGATCCTGCTGATCGGAGAAGACGAACTAAAGGGAAAGATCGCATCGAGGCGCAGGCTGGCCAGCCGGATCCGCCGGAAGATGGAATTCGCGCCTGTCACGCAGCAGGACATCGCCTTCTTCTTCAAGCAGTCCCTGGGTGCAAGGCTTCCACAGGATGCTTCCCTTCTGATCCAGCAGCACGGGCGCGGAGACTGGAGGCCCGTTTTGACGGCAGCCATCGCTATCGAGCGCGCCATGAAGGCCAGTGATGCCGAGATCACCGAGGAGTTGGTGAAAAATGTGCTCAAAAATTCCTAAGACGGGCCTGGCTTCCCGAATGCGCGAATGGATGGAGGCGCAAACAGGCGCTTTCACTTCGATGCAATTGTGCGACGGCTTGGACATCACGCGAGGGACGGAACGGGACAAGGTGAGGACCAGCCTGGGAGATTTCCTCCGACGCGGGGAAATTGCCAGGAAGACCGACAAACGAAAACGGCGACAACATTCAAGCTGCTACGTCTATGTCAAACGGCCGGACATCGTTTTCGAGGGTGGCCAGGTCCAGGAGAAGATCTTCAAGGCCATGCGCCTGCTCAGTTTCCACGAAGCCTTCGCCGTGACCGACATTCAGCGCATGACCGGCACGGATCGGAACTATATCGACAAATTGACCCGCCGGTTGGTCAAGGCCGGTCATTTGAAACACGACGGATACCGGTCCAGATCAGCCAGCTATGGCCGGGAGGCCGTTTACCGGGTCGTCAACACGGATCGCTTCCGCGTCGAGGTCATGAAATGAGGGATGCGCTTTCCCAGCAGCGCCAGGGGCTCCTGGCGAAGATCCACATCGCCAAGAAGGACATGGGCCTGACAGACGATCAATACGAGGCGATGCTCGCCGGGATGAAAGTCACCAGCGCGAAGGATCTGACGATCCTGCAGATGGAAAAGCTCGTCCAGTATTTTAAGCACTACGGGTGGAAGCCCTCGAAGATCAAACGCAAGACACCGGATCGGGAAAACACCCGACTGGACGCCCTCCGACGCCGGTGCGTGGAGGTGGCGAAGGAAATTGAAAACGGAGAGCGGCGCTTGGCCGGGCTGGCCATGACGATATGTGGCGTATCCAGCCTGACATGGTGCCGGGATGTCAATAAACTTGAACGGTTGCTGGCCGTGATCGGAAAGATAAAGGAGGAAGGCCATGACGTCAAAAGAAGAGATTGAATATCACAAGATTAAGGGGCTGATCAGCGCGACGCTGGCTGCGCACATCGGGGAACCGAACGCGGTCGGCATGGGCGAGCTGCACGAGGCCGTCTTCGGGTCTCCCTGGGAAAACAGGGTCAACGACACCCGCAGGTTGCGGAAATACATTACCCGCCTGCGCCGGGAAGGCGTCCCGATCTGCTCGGTGACCTCGTCTGATGGAGGCGGGTACTACCTGCCTGCAGGCACCAGCGAGCTGGTCAATTATCTGCGCCGGTCAAAGGTTCGGGCGCTGAAAATCCTTTCGCGGGTGGCGAAGATTCAGAAAGTCTCCCTGCCGGATCTGCTGGGCCAGATGCGCCTGGAAATGGAGGGGAATCATGGCGAAGCGGCTTAAAGAAGCGAACGCACCCCTCGCGGATCTCCACGGCCAGGCCGATGATTTCCTGGAGAACATCAAGGCTGTGCAAGGCATCATCGATGACCTGATGACGGAATATAACGACGCCGTGGCCCGCCTGAAGGCCGATTGCGAGGCCCGTCTGAAACCCTTCAAGGAAGACCTGGCCCGCGACGAAAAGGCGCTTGTGGGCCTGATGAAGGCCGCAAAAAAGGCCCTTTTTACCGAGAGCGACGTCGTTTACCTGTCCAACGGAATGCTGCTCTACACCAAGAAAGACAAGGTGTCCATCCCCAGGGACCATGACGCCGTGATCGCCATCTGCGAGCAGCAGGGGTTCGGCGAAGTCGTCAAGATCGTGAAGTCCCTCGACCGCGAGGCCATTGAGAAATGGCCGGACGAGCGCCTCTTTCTCATTGGTGCAGAACGGAAACCGAAAGAGGAGTTCAATTACGATCTGAAGAAGGAGCCCGCAAAATGACACAGAAAGAATTTGACTGGCTTCAGCGCCTGGAAAAGAACGTCGATGCTCATTGGGACGAGTTGACGGCCTGGGAGCAGCGATTCACCGAAGATCTCCTGGAGCGGTTCCGCCGCTGGGGGATCAAGACGAAAATCAGCCCGAAGGAATGGAGCATCATAACCGAGATCTCGGACAAGGCGATTTTATAAGGAGGACGCGCTATGATTTTAATCAGACCAAGCCATGAAATTATAACGAAAATCGATGGAGACGAAATCTGCAAAAGGATCGAAGCTGCCGGGCGGACTTGCTATAAATCTGAAAGCAAAATCACCATAAAATCTGCAGGACCCTTTGTCAGTCGTATCATTAAAAGCGGCCACCATTCAGTCATTGAACATGAATCGATATCGGTCCGGTTTATTTGTGATCGCGGTGTTACTCACGAGATCGTTAGGCACCGGCTGGCGGCCTACAGCCAGGAATCAACACGATATTGTGACTATGGCGGGAAATATACATGTCCGCAGGTCACGTTTATCATCCCGCCGTGGATCGATATTCCTCCTGGTCAGTATGGCACGAAGGAAGATGTTCCTATTGATGGCAATTCTGGCCATTATTGGGCGTGGTCCATGCTTGACGCGGAAAGAATGTATGCTTGTCTGCGCCAACATGAATGGGCTCCTCAGCAAGCTCGTGCCGTCCTGCCGAACAGCCTGAAAACTGAAATCGTAATGACGGCCAATATCAGGGAATGGCGGCATGTACTGAAATTGCGCACAGCAACTGCAGCGCACCCGCAAATGCGTGAGTTGATGAGGCCGCTCCTTTCAGAATTAAAAGACAGGATACCGGTTATATTCGATGACATAATGGCAAAATGAGGTGTCCATATGAAACAGAGGCGAAAGGAAACTTGTTGGGGATGTAGAGGCGTGAAGTGTTCCTCCAGCGGCACTGAATGCGCCCTGGGTTATACCATCACATTGACCGACAGTGGCTATTACCGTCCCGGCCGTGGGGAGATTTGCCCGAAGCCAGCGACGTATCGGCAGCTTAGCGACGCCCTTCGACGGGAAAGCATTTTAGGGGGGGGTAATCGTGAAATTCAACTGTCCTTACTGTAGGAAGGATATTGACTTTATGGAATTATCGCATGACAGCGACTTGCTGGCGATCATCAAGATGCTGAACACCTTCGGCAGGCACAGCAACGTCGTGTGCGCCTATACAGAGTTGTTCGGGCTGCGGCCGCTGAAAACCAAGACGAAGAAATGGAGGGTGCTTCTGGAAGAGATGAAGCGCCTCTTTGACAGCGAATCATTCACCTATCAGAAACGGGCCTACAAGATCAGCCAAGCAGGCATTATAGAAGCCCTGAATGTCGTTGTCCATCGCAATTTCACGGATTGGCTCGATTCGCACAATTATTTGAAAAAGATCATGATCGGGATCGCAGAGAAGGAGGAGCGCGAATCAGCGAAACAGGCGGAACGGGATCTGCGGAAGAAGGAAGGCGGCTTGATGTCCGGCACCCGGTATCCAGAGGCCGAAGAGGTCGTCCAATTGCCGAAGATGAAGGACGTTCCTCTCGCACGTCTAACTGAAGAACAAGTTGAGGAGAACCGCCGCCGGTTGAAAGATATGATCAAGCAGATCGGTGGGTGAATGGTAATGCTGAATCCTGGATATAGAGCCAGAGTATCAGATGTTGACTTTAGGGCCGAAATCGACCCCGGGCAGATGTTGTTTTGCCCGAAATGCGGCAAGCCTCTCATGGAGGCCGTAGCAGAACGAGTATATCAACGGTGTAAGCATTGCCGAAAGTGGGTTTTTATGCAAAAAAAAGTATTGACTTCTGATGAAAAAACGGTAGGATAAACTCAAATTTCGCGCGGCTCGCCCGCCATATAAATTTTAAGCGGCTTTCACAGCCCGGTTCTGGAGACAAAATCTCCGGGACCGGGCTTTTTTCGTTTTTGGAGTTGGCGATGCCAGAAACAAGTGAATCGATAGAAAGATCATGGGATGCCTTGAAAAAGGGCGGTGCCGATCACTACAAGAGCGGCCTGATCGAACCTATCGACCTGTATCGTTCCGGCGGAATCCTTCAGCCGTTTGCCATTGGCTGTATCATCAAATACGCCTTTCGCCAAATAGCGGCGCTTTCCGTATCTGACTGCAACAAGATCATCCATTACGCCGAAATGCTCAAATGTCTTGCCCTGCAAAGGGAAAAAGAACAGCGAGGCGAAGGATGAAGCTCAAATTCGTCTACAAGATTCTTCCCGCCATCGTAATCTTCACGGATCGCGTCCCGGCTGGGTCTGTCGGTTGCGCCAACGCCATGATCGTCCGGATCCGCCCGAAGTACGAGGGAGACGAAGGTCTCCTGCAGCACGAACTCACCCACGTCAAACAGGCGTATCGCCTTTTGATCCTCTTCCACAGCCTCCTTTACCTCCTCGATGATTCTTACCGCCTCCATGCCGAGGTGGAAGCCTACCGGAAGCAATTGGAGTACTCCCCTGACAAAGTTACCGATACCGCCCGGTTCGCCGGTTTCATCTCCGAGAAATACGATCTCGACATTTCGAGGGAAATGGCAGCCGTGCTTTTGAGGGTGAAAGATGATTGAGATGAAGAAATACGTTATCCGCTTCGGCCTGGTTCTCCTGGTCGTCCTTCCGATTCTCTATTTCACCCAGGGAGCGAATGCCCTGGGCATTATTTTTTACAAGATATCCCTTTCGATGATCGGTGTTTCCACTGCCGAACTCGTCTGGGCTGCATTCTTTAAGCCCGTTTACGGGGCGACGGAGGCGATGTCCGGCGATGAAAAACGGAGCGTCATGGTGTTTCGCGGCTTGCTTTACGCTGCTCTTATCCTGGCCTTCACCCTCGGTTTGTGATGCCAGGAACCGCTGTTTGAAATACTGGCCCCAGGTGGTTCGGGAAGCCCGCTATCACGTAGGCATGGACGCTCCCGCGAGCGACTTCATGGGCCAGATCGAGGTGGAAAGCCGGTGCGACACCGGTATCACGGCATTCGACGGCGGCATGGGTCTTGGACAGTTCATGCCGGACACGGCAACCTGGATCCAGGGCAAGGAGAAGGCCCTCCGGGACGTCTCCTTGAAGCCGATGCCCTACGATCCGCGATGGTCGATCCGAGCGCTGATCCTCTACGACCGGTGGCTTTACCGAAACGTCGACTGCCGGGACTGGCATTACGCCTACCGGTCCTATAACGGGGGCCTGGAGCGCATGAACCGGGAGATCAGGAAAGCAGGATCCTGCGATTATCAGAAGGTCGAGGGAGCCTGCAGCAGAAAGGTGATCAAGATGAAAACCGGGCTGCTCGATATGTGCCGGGTCAATATCGAATATCCCTACAAGATCCGTAAAGCGGGTCGGAAGTATGAACGATGAAACGAACGACCATCATTGCGATCATCCTGGCGGCGCTGGCCTTAGCTGCTGCCGTAGTCGCCTGGTATCGGGACCAGTACCCGGCGGTTATTTCGAGGACGGAATCCGTCAAGGTTCCAGAAATAAAAACGGTGACAAAAATCAAGACGGTCAAGGTCCCGGTCAAGGAAGTGGTCACCATCGAAAAAGAAGTGGTTGTGGAGAAACTGAAACTGCCCGACGAGGTGGCCAAAGACGAGAACAAGCAGGTCATCACGACCGGTGAAGTGACGCCATATGAAGGGAAAACGAACGTTGTCGCCGTGCTGGACACGAAGACCGGAGAATCAAAGCTCATTGCGAAGCAGCAGCCGGTTCCCTTCATCGACTTTGAAAACAAGAAGGAAATTGGGGTGCGCTACGGAGCAACGATAAAGAACGGAATGGAGGCCGACATTTACGGGAGATGGGATTTCTTGAGGATTGGGAACGTCCATCTCGGCGTTTACGGGGAAGCGAACACAAGCGGGGACGCCAAAGCGATGGTCGGCATTTCATACAGGTGGTGAATGGACGAGATCGATGTCGCCCAACAGAATGACGAACTATTCCGGCAGTCGGCGCTGAAAGCGCATTATGCCGGTAGGCAGAATACCGCGATGACAGCGAAGAGCGGCAAGGCAGGGCCTTCATCCGGCGGGAGAGGGACCCTGCCACGCCACAAAGCCTGCTGCGATTGCGGAGAGAAAATTGAAACGGCGCGCCTGAAGGCCATGCCCAATGCCGTCCGGTGCATCGGTTGTCAAGAAAAAAAAGAAAGGAGGGACAGGTCTCTTGGGTGAAAATTGGCAACTTTTCATTTTCCTGGCCGGTCTGATTGCGGCCTGGAGTGTGCTGATCGTAGCGGTATTGCGGACCATGTTCAAGGCCCATTGCGACGACATCAACAGCCGCCTCGAAGGCTGGGGAAAGGACATCTCCAAGCTGGAAAAGGACGTCCTGGAAATGAAAGCCGACCTTCCTCTCTCCTACGTCAGGAAAGAGGATTTTGTGCGGTTTGAGGTTGTCATCAATGCCAAGCTGGACCGCGTCCATGACTCCATCGAAAGACTGAAGGAGAGATTGTAATGAAGGAACCTCTTCCCATCGACATGGAAAATGCCAGGCGATTTGAGATGCGCTGGCTGATCTTGAGAACGCTGCATGCAGCCCAGCCCAGCGGCACGTCGGAAGTCATGATCCGCAACGCCATCGAGCCCGTCATCCTTGATGTGACGCTGAACGACATCCGCCGGGAACTCGATTACCTGGAGGAACGCGAACTGATCGCGGTCACCCATCGGGACAGCCCTGTGTGGCGAGCCAAGATCAACAATCACGGGATCGACATCGTTGAATATACCGTCGATTGCCGCCCTGGAATCGCCCGTCCCAAGAAATGGTGGTGATATGCCTTCGAGATCGAAGATCACGAAACTGCCCGACGCCGTAAAGCGTGAATTGGACAAGCGCCTGATCAACGGAAGTTTCTCTGATTACAGAGCGTTGTCCGAATGGCTTCGGGATCAGGGGTTTGAGATATCCCATGCGGCAATACACCGTTACGGACAAGCCTTTGAGGATCGCCTGGCGGCGATCAAGATTGCCTCGGAACAGGCGCGAGCCGTTTCAGAGGCGGTCGGAGACAACGAAGGCGTCATGAGCGACGCCCTGATCAGCCTGGTGCAGGAAAAGGCATTCGACGTCCTGGTCAACCTTCAGACCGAAGACCCGGTGGCCTTCGCCAAGATCTTCCCGAAAATGGGGATCATGGTGGCCAAATTGAGCAAAGCCAGCGTGGATCAGAAAAAATGGATGTCGCAGGCCAGGAGCAAAGCGAAGGACGCGGCTGAAGAGGTCGTCAAGGTCGCCAAGCAGGGCGGGCTTTCCGAAAAGACCGCCGAGGAGATCCGGAAGAAGATTTTGGGGATCGTATGACAGAAGTGAACCTCCAGAATGATTTTGACCAGGCGAGACCCGCCACGGGCATCTTATTGCCCTATCAGACCCGCTGGGTCGCCGATAAATCTGCGGTCAAATTCATCGAAAAATCGCGCCGTGTCGGTATTTCCTGGGCCGAGGCGGCTGACGATACCCTTTACGCTTCGGAGGTCGGCAGCGGCGAGAAAAGGAACGTCTGGTACATCGGCTACACGAAGGACATGGCCCTCGAATTCATCAATGACTGCGCTAATTGGGCGCGGGCCTACAACCTGGCAGCGTCTACGATGGAGGAATACGAGGAGATCGATGAGGAAGAGGTGGCTGGCGTCGTCCAGGAAAAGAAGATCCTCGCCTACAAGATCACCCTCGAATCGGGCTGGAGGATCACGGCGCTGTCCAGCCGCCCGACGAACCTGCGCGGCAAGCAGGGGCGTGTGGTTATCGATGAAGCGGCATTCCATGACGATTTGGCCGGGCTGCTCAAGGCGGCGCTGGCCCTCCTGATGTGGGGCGGCCAGGTCCGGGTCATCAGCACGCATTTTGGCGACACGAACGAATTCAATTCCGTGATCCAGGATATCCGTGCCGGGAAGAAGCCCTACAGCCTCCACAGGGTGGACTTTGACGACGCCCTGCAGGATGGCCTTTACCGGCGGATCTGCGAGGTCCTGGGGCGGGAATGGACGGCAGAGGCAGAGGCGGCCTGGCGGCAGTCCATCATCGATTCCTATGGCGAGGACGCCGATGAGGAGCTTTTCTGCATCCCGAGCCAGGGTACCGGTACCTTCTTGACCCGTGCGCTGATTGAGACCTGCCTCTCCGAGGAGATCCCCGTCATCCGGTATGAGCAATCGAAAGCGTTTGCCGAGGTCGCCGATCACATCCGCTACGCGGAAGTGAAGGATTGGTGTGATGAGATCCTGAAGCCCTTGTTGATAAAACTGGATGCCAAGCGTGCCTCCTATTTCGGGGAGGACTTCGGTCGGACTGGCGACTTGACGGTAATCACGCTTCTTTGCGAGCAACAATCCGCCACATTCCGCGCTCCATTTATCGTGGAACTCCGAAATATCCCCTTCAAGCAGCAGGAGCAGGTGCTGTTTTACATCGTAGACCGGCTTCCCAGGTTCCGCTATGGCGCTCTCGACGCACGGGGAAACGGTCAATATCTGGCGGAAGTGGCCATGCAGAAATACGGAGCGTCCCGGATCGCCCAGGTCATGTTGAGCGAGACCTGGTACCGGGAACACATGCCGAAATACAAATCGGCCTTCGAGGATCGTTCCATCCTGCTCCCAAAGGACGCCGATATTATTGAGGATCACCGTGCCTTCAAGGTCGTTCGCGGAGTGGCGAAACTTCCCGAAGCGAAGATGAAAGGCAAGGATAACAAGCAGCGGCACGGAGATTCAGGCGTTGCCGGCGCGTTGGCCTGGTTTGCGACCACGGAAGGTGAAACCGGTCCCGTTGAATACGAAACTGTCAACAAACGGCGCTTCGCTGCGCAGCAGGGAGCCTGGTAATGGCAATTCTATACGATCAATTCGGCAGGGAAATTCAAGTTCTGAAACAACCGGAGACCCGTGAGATCGCCGTGACGACGATTCGGGATCGCTGGTCGTCCTATCCGAGCCAGGGGCTGACTCCTCAGCGGCTGGCCGACATTTTCAAGGAGGCCGATGGCGGCGACGTTTACCGGCAGGCCGAACTGTTCGAGGAGATGGAGGAGAAAGACACCCATCTCTTTTCGGAGCTTCAGACGCGGAAAAACGCGGTCCTGGGACTGGATTACGATTTGACGGCCTGGTCGGAATCTGCCGAGGACAAGAAGATTCGGGATTTTGTCTCCGATTGCATTTTTAACCTCGACAGTTTTGACGATGTCCTGCTGGATCTCCTCGATGCCATCGGAAAGGGCTATTCCCTCTGCGAGATTCTCTGGACAATTGACGGCGGCAAGGCCGTCATTGGCGGCCTGCCGTGGATTCATCCCAAGAAGGCCGTGTTTTATGACCGGGGCGGCGACATGTGGGCCAAGAGCTTTGAGGTCCCCCGCGTCGTAACCGAAGCAGAGCCGGTTTATGGCGAGATCATGCCGCCCTTCAAGCTGGTTTACCATCGGTACAAGGCCAGATCCGGCTATGACACCCGTGCTGGCGTCTTGAGGGTTTGCGCCTGGATGTACCTGTTCAAAAACTACTCTTTGAAAGATTGGGTGGCATTCTCCGAGGTCTTCGGAATGCCGCTGCGCCTCGGAAAATATGACCCTGGTGCAAGCAAGGAAGACAAGGACGCCCTGGTGTCGGCAATCCAGTCATTGGGCTCTGATGCCGCCGGGATCATATCCAAGAGCACCGAGATCGAGTTTGTCCAGGCCATGAAGAACTCCGGGACGGAGAATATCTACGAGGCCCTGTCCAACTTCTGCGACCGGCAGATGTCGAAGGCCATTCTCGGCCAGACGGCAACGACGGAAGGGACGCCCGGCAAGTTGGGAAATGAAGACGCCCAGGACCGGGTGCGCAGGGATCTGACGAAAGCCGACTGCCAGGCCATTGAAAAGGCAGTCCGTTTTCAGATCGTGCGCCCACTGGTGGGCTATAACTTCGGGTGGGACAAGCCTCTGCCCTGGTTCAAGCTGATGTTCGAGCCGCCCGAGGATCTGGAAACGTTGAGCACCGTTTACAAGAATCTCCGCGAAATGGGGCAGCCCATGTCTGCCGAACACGTTTCCGACCGGTTCAAGATTCCCCTGCCGAAGTCCGGGGAGACACCTCTCGGCGATGTCAGACCCGAACCGCCAGGCAAAAAGGCCCCGCTGGCGGCCAAAAACAAGCCCGTGTCGAGCGAACTCCCTGGGATGAGGGTCATCATAGCCAAAACGGGAGAAGACGCCTTAGAAGGCGAAATTGACGATGCGGACCTGATCAGTAACCGGTTGGCGGACGAGGCTGGTGTCATTACAGATGCCCATTTCATGCACCAGGTCCGCCGCCTCATCGACAACCCGAATGTTCGGGACCTCGCGGATCTGCGTGATCGGATCATCGATCTTTGGGGAGAAATGGACCCGGAAGATCTCGGCGTGCTGATCGCACGGGCGATGGCCGTGGCGGAAATGGCAGGGATGTCCGAAGTCAGTGATGAAACGGGGGTCTAAATGGCCATCGAAACCGTTTTTAATCTGCCCTTTGTAGAGCAGGAATCGTTCTTTCGCAACAAGCTGAACATCCCGACGCAAAAGTGGACGGATCTCTGGAAAGACCAGCACGCAAAGGGGTTCATGATCGCGGGAGCCTATAAGGCAGATCTTCTGTCCGACTTTAGGGCCGCCGTGGACAAGGCGATCAGCCAGGGGGTCACCCTGGAAGAATTCCGCAAGGATTTCGACAACATTATCTCCAAACACGGCTGGTCGTACAAGGGCGGGCGGAACTGGCGAAGCGAGGTCATCTACTCCACGAATATCCGGACGTCTTATGCCGCCGGGCGGTGGCAGCAGCTTCAGGATCCAGAGGTGCAGAAGTTTTACGGCTATCTGACCTATCGCCACGGCGACAGCCGGGTTCCCAGGCCCCATCATCTGGCATGGAATGGGATCACCCTTCCGGCCGACGATCCCTGGTGGAAGACGCATTACGTACCGAACGGCTGGGGTTGCAAGTGCAAGATCTTCGCGGCGACAAAAGAGGATTTCGAACGGGCGAAAGCAGGCGGAAATGGGGAAGCTCCTCCCTCCCCCATCGACCCGAAGACGGGAGAGCCGATCGGGATCGACAAAGGATGGGGATACAACGTCGGAACGGCTACCCAGGCGAAATACAGCATCTTGGAAGGGTCCCTGGCGCGGCTTCCAGACGACATCGCCCAGGCCCTGATCAAGGAGATCGAGGCGAAGGACAAAGAGGCGGGAAAGGTCGCCAGGCGAATCCGCAGCACGGTTAAAAAGGAAAAGAAAGCAGTTACATCGGCTGACGATACTGCTCTTTGGAAAAAGGTCGAGGGACAGAAAGGGTCGAATCCCGGCGGGCTCTATGAGGCCCCGGACAAGCAGCGATATTACGTCAAGCTGTACGCCGACGAAGGCCAGGCCAGGACGGAATTTGCCTCCAACGCGATCCACAAGATGCTCGGCGTGGAGATGCCGGAACTGACCTTGAGGGATTGGAACGGGAAACTGGCCCTGGTGAGCAAGTGGAGAACGGATTTGAAGGCCATGAGCGCCGCCGACATGATCGGCCGCCCAGGAGAGATGGCGAAGATCTTCCAAGCCTCCGTTCTGACCAAGAATTGGGACGTCGTTGGCCTGGAATTCGACAACGTCATGCTCGCCAAGAATGGGCGCCTGGTCATGATCGATGCCGGAGGGAGCTTCAAATATCGCGCCCAGGGGGGAGCGAAAGCCTATGAAGCCGTTCCTGCCGAGGTAAAGACGTTGCGGGATGCTCAGTTGAACCGTCAATCGGCGTCCGTCTTCAATGCCATTTTCGACAAGAATGCCTGGTTGGAGCGGGACGGTGCCGAGGGTCTGCTGAAGCTGAAAAAGACGGACGTGAAGAAGGCGTTTGAGCAGGCGGGATTTGCGAAAGATGAAGTTTCCGACCTTACGGAGACCCTTTGGAAGCGACGCCAGGCTCTGATCGACCGCTACGATCTGGAAAGCAAGCTGGTTCCCCAGGGATTCGGCAAGCACCTTGAGGAGTTCAAGAAATGGGGAGTAACGCGATGGCAGCCGAACGAGGTCAACGGCCTGGTCAATGGGGCCAAAGACGGCCACTTTTTCACGGAGGTCGAGGCGCTGGTCGGAAAGTTCGAAGCCTACGCGATGCAGAACGTTCACAAATGGGGACGTGGAGTGCTGCGCGGCTTATTTACTGAGTGGTCCGGCAGTTCTTCTTCGAAGGGTGGAGCGACGATCAAGCTCTGGGCGGAATCTCGGTTCGGGAAGGTTACGAAATACCATTCGGGACAGACATCGAGAGGCGAGGTCGTGACAACGTTGAAAGAGGGGCTACGAACGTCATTACAGCGAGCGAAACTGCCGCAGGAGACGGTCTTTTCGCTGCTCGACGCAGAATACGAGTTTCAGCAGTACCTCATGAGGCGGCTGCACGGCTACGAGGAGATCCCGGCGGTCCGGTTCATGTCGAAAGGAGAATTTGCCTCGAATTTCAAGAAGGGTGCTTTCTCCGGGAATTCTGTCCAATCCGTGACGGTCAAAGTGGACGGGTTTGGCGGATCAAAATGCGTGAGGATGAGCATCCGCGTGGAGGACACGGTGAAAACCTATTACCAGGGCCGGAAGTACATGCATTTCGGCAAGGGCGAGTCTGAATATGTTGTTGTCGGGAGGGCGGCCAGTGCGAACGTCATTCGATAAAGCCGAGTTCCGCTTTCCATTCGTCCAGTTCAACCTGATCTTCAGGCGTGACGGGGAATGCCTCCAGCAGAAGGTCATGGAGGCCGGGACAAAGGACACGAACCTCAGTGTAATCGGCGGCGCTGATTTGAAGTTTGCGCAAGAGGAGTGCGGTCTTATGACCGTTTTCAAGAAAATCCTCCCAAGTGCGCAGCCGGTCAACCCAGGTGTAGTCACCGATTGCCGTTTCGGGAAGCGGAGTCAACGCTTCATAGCGTTTTTTCAAGGCGTTCTGTTCCATTGTTTACGTCCTTTTCTGGTGCCTGTAAAGGGCCGACCACACGTCCATGCAGGCGTCATGGTACCGGTCGTCGCCGATGGAATTCTTGAAGTTCGGATAGTCGATTTCTTCAATGGCTTCCGACAGCTTTTCCACAACGAGAGGCCGGGGAATGAAGGCCCGGTAAAGATAGTCGGCCTGCGGGGTCTTGAGCACCTTCGCTTTTGGGAAAAGGCTCTTGATATGCCCGGCAAAGCGGGATCTGACGACCATCGTTTCCGGGTCGTCCCGATTCTCCACAATGGAGACAAAACCCCTGTTGGTGAAAACCCACATGGCTTCTCCTGTTACTCCTCTCGTCGTTTTGCTTCGGCGCTCGCCCGCTGGTTGTCCAGGCGGATGAGCATGCGGATATACGCCGAAATGCTGATGCCGAGTGCTTCAGACTTTTCGACGGCCATGCGCCTGGTTTCCGGATCGACCCGGATGGGGAGAAGCTCCGTTTTCTTCATGGCTATATGATATACATTGTATATCGTTTGTCAAGCATTATTTTTTAGAGGCAAGAGGGCAAATGCCGGAAATTAGAATTACAGTTCACGACGAACCGGTCAACCAGGCGCTGAACAACCTGGCCCAAAAGGTCAAGGACCCGTCTGCGGCGATGAAGATCATCGGTGAATACATGCTGCGGTCGACGGAAAACCGGTTCGACAGACAGGGCCCTGCTCCGGACGGATCGCCGTGGGCTCCGTTGAAGGCATCGACCTTGAGACGGAAGAAGCACAGCAAGATCTTGACGGAATACGGTCATTTGCGCGGCAGCATTCGCTATCAGCTTCAGGGACCGTTCAGCGTCGCCATCGGGACGAATCGGGTTTACGCGGCGATTCACCAGTTGGGCGGGAAGACTTCGCCGAGCGTAATCGTTCCGAAAACGAAAAAGGCGCTTTTCTGGCCGGGTGCTGCGCATCCGGTGAAATCGGTGCGCCATCCGGGATCGGTGATCCCCGCCAGGCCGTTCTTGGGCGTGAGTGCCCAGGACAGCACGGAGATCGTAGGCATCATCAACCGTTATTTGTCAATGAGGTAACACCATGAAACATTTGATCTTGTCAGTTTTGAAGGAGATGACCGGCGCGCCGACGGAATTTCAGATTCTCCCCTGGGGGAAGATCGATATCTCCGGCGATGAACCGGCCTACCTCTACGACCAGGAAGCTGCCGCGTTGATTGAAGAATTCAAGGAGCGGGGCAACGACATGGTTGTCGATTACGAGCATCAGACGATGCAGGACGTCCAGGCACCGGCGGCGGGTTGGATCAAGCGCCTGGTCTGGAAGGGAACGGAAGGGTTGTGGGCGGTGGTCGAGTGGACGGGAAAGGCGGCAGAGTATCTGTCAAGCCGGGAGTATCGCTACTTTTCGCCGGTGATTTGGATCACGGCGAAAGACCGGCGCGTCATTCTGCTGGAAAACGTCGCCCTCACCAACCAGCCGAAGATTAACAACTTGAAACCGCTCATGGCCAAGATGCGCCACGAGGACAATCAAAATCAGGAAAGGGAGGAAATTATGATCGCAAAACTGAAAAAGCTGTTGGGGTTGGCCAATGAAGCCGGGGAGGACAAGATCGAAGAGGCTGTGACCCAGCTCGTGGCCAAAAATACGAAACTGGAGGCCGATGCAACGAAAGTCGTCGCCTGCAAAGAGGTTATGGTCGCCCTGGGCGCAAAAGAGGACGCGGGGAAAGACGAGGTCGTGCAGATCGTCGCTTCCCTCAAGGCACCGGCGGATGTGGCCAAGACCCTCAGCCTGGAAGTAACGGCCCTCAAGCAGAAGATCGCGGCGATGGAGCAGGAGGACCTGATTTCCCTGGCCTTGAAGGAAGGCAAGACGAGCCCCGAAGAACTGGACAAATGGGGACGGGATCTGGCGGGGAAAGCGCCGGAGCAGTTTCGGCAGATCGTCCTGTCCCGCCCGGCGGGCAGCGTGATTCCCGTGGACGGCATCAAGATCGCCGCCAAAGACACCCAGGGAGCCGTTGATGCCGCTCAGCGCTCCATCAACGAGATGATGGGCATCGATGAGGAAACCTTCAAGAAATACAACAAATAAACCAATCCTGAACAAGGAAAAGGAGGAAACACATGACCGCATTAGCTGAAGACAAGAAAACCGAATACCGAGAAGGAGTCGACATCTCCATTCCCGTGGACGACGGGGACACTATTTATGCCGGAGCGATGGTCAGCGTCAATGCCGCCGGGTACGCCGTAGCGGCAGGAGACACGGCCAGCACGCTCTTTGTCGGAATTGCACGCGAACAGGCGGACAACAGCGCAGGCCAGGACGGCGACATCAATGTCACGGTTCGCCGCAGGGGCTTGTTCAAGATGTCCTTCGCCACGGCGATCACCATCGCCAACGTCGGCGACAGCGTCTATATCGCCGATGACAACAACGTGGATCTCGTGGGGAATGTCACGCATGACATCTTCTGCGGGATCATCGCGGAATACATCGATACGACCCATGCCTGGATCGATATCGAACCGGCCATCCGCCAGTCCGACGCCGCCGCGCATATCGCCGACGGGAGCGCTGCCCATGCCGCCAGCGCGATCTCCGTCGCCGACGCCGGTTTGTTTACCGATCAAACCGAGGTGGAAGCGGCCCTTCAGGAGATCTATCAACATCTCAAGTCTGCGAAGGGCGTCATCCAGATTCCCATGCCGGTCATCACCGACGCGGGCGTTGCCCTGGCCGCATTCTCCAACGGAGAAAGCGCAGTGCCCGGCTACTGCGTCACGGCAAAGGGCCTGGGCATTCGTTGGAACAACCACGCCACTCCCGGCGCGGTGGGAACGAAGGTGATCGTGCCGCCCGACATGGATGTGACCTCCAACGCGGTGCTCCATATCCTGGCTGCCAAAGACGGAGCGACCGTCGGCGACGCCACGAAATTCACCGTGGCCGCCTACAACAACGTGAAGGCGGCTGCATATGACGCAGATTCCACTTTCGGCGGCGACACCAGCGCCATGACCGGCGACGCCACGACCAAGCACGTCCAGGAAGTGACGCTCACCCTGGCTCTGGCCAACCTCGCGGCCTATCCGGCGGCAGTGGAATTGACCATCAAACCGAAAGACGGCACCCTCGGCACCGATGACGTGATCATGCTGGCAGCGTGGATCGAGTACAAGAAGAAGCTGCTGACGGCGTAACCAATACCTTGACCGGGGAGAGAACGTCGTTCTCTCCCCACAGCCAAAAGAAGGAGGCTTAAAATGATTGTCAATCAAGCGAATTTGCAGGGAATCTACAAATCGTTCAGCACCGTTTTCAACCAGGCGTTCGATTCCGCACCCAGCCAGTGGCCACTGGTGGCCATGCAGACGCCTTCCACCGGACGGAGCGTCGACTACAAGTGGCTGGGCGACTTCCCCATGATGAGGGAATGGCTTGGCGACCGGGTTTTGAAGGACCTGTCCGCCTTCAAGTATGAGATTACCAACAAGGACTACGAGGCCACCATCGAGGTGGATCGCAACGACATCGAAGACGACCAGATCGGCGTTTATACGCCCATGATCCAGGGTTTGGCCCAGGCGGCGAAGGTGCATCCCGACGTCCTGGTCTTCGCCCTGCTCAAGGCCGGATTCGACACGGAATGCTTCGACGGGCAGTATTTCTTCGATTCCGACCACAGCGTCAACGGCGCGTCCGTCTCCAATACCGGCGGCGGCGCGGGAACCCCCTGGTACCTCCTCGATCTGTCACGGCCGATCAAGCCCATCGTCCTGCAGATCCGGAAGCGCCCCCAGTTCGTGTCGATGGACAAGCCGGACGACGAGAACGTCTTCATGCGGAAGAAGTTCCGCTACGGCGTCGATGACCGGAAGAACGTCGGCTACGGCCTGTGGCAGCTTGGCTACGGCAGCAAGCAGACCCTGAACGCCACGTACTATGCAGCGGCCAGGGCGGCCATGATGGCCTTCACCAACGACGAGGGCGTCCCGTTGGGCATCACACCGACCCACCTGGTCGTTCCTCCGACCCTGGAATCCAATGGCCGGGCCGTCGTCGAAGCGCAGTTCGACTCCGCTGGGGCAAGCAACGTCTGGTTCAATACCGCGAAGCTGGTCGTCGTGCCGTGGCTTGCGTAACGAAAACCTTGCGGGTGAGCGGGCCCGCCCCGCTCCCCCCCGGATGATCGGTCCGGATGAAGGGGGAGCGGGAAAAACGCTCAACAAGGAGGAGCTTAAGATGATCAAAATCAGAAGCAAAAAAGCCGGGTTCAGACGTTGCGGCATCGCCCATCCGAAGGAAGAGGCGCAGTATCCCGATGACCGATTCAGCAAGGAGGAATTGGCCATTCTCAAAGCGGAACCGGTGCTGACCGTTGAGATCGTCCCGGACAAGAAAGAGAAAACCGAGGATTCCGGTGCAACCGAAAAGGCTGAAGCGGATGAAACCGGCAAAGAATCGGCCAAAACCGGGAAGAAAGGTAAACGGTAATGGCTTACTGCACCCAAGACGATATCC
>JAKQIZ010000061.1 GCA_029561465.1 Deltaproteobacteria bacterium
GACAAGCCGGGTTCGAGATCGCCGTCAACCGGTCGGAGCATTCCGTCCGGCGCACCGCCACCTACGACATCACCTACCTCGTCTGATCCTTTCCCCTGATGCCGCTCCCCTGTGCGAAGGGTACCCTTCGCAAACCGCGAAAGACCTTCGCACCAGTAAACATCGTCATATCAAGATATTGCGCCGACACTGCGAAGGTACGAAGGGTTTCAGGGGTTCACCCCCCTTACTCAGAAAAAAATATCGCATGTCGTGACCCAGTGTCTCCCGACGGACCACCGGTTGTTTTTTTGGTCCGCGCGGGAGTGATTCTCCCGGTACCCTTCGCACCTTCTCCTTCCTTCTTCATATCTATCAGCAATATCAATCATCTACAGGACTGCGAAGGTCCCCTGCGAAGGTTCGAGCCGCATTCATTGACCTTCGCACCTTCGCATCCCGGCGGTACGGACCCCGCTCCGGTAGGTATCCCATGAAACGGAAACCACCCGATTGGAGCAGGAAACGTGAGCCTTCTCGAACTCATGATGCAACAGACCGCCGGAGGATCGGCCCCGGTCGATGCGAGCAACCCGTCGGTCGATATCTCCAGGCCGGAAACAGCGGAAATACCAGAGCGCAACGATCCGTGGGAAACCGCCGATCCCGATGGCACCGCCCTCTATGCGGCCACGAATCTGGACTCCTGGGAAACGGACAGGCCCCGGCACTTCGCGCGTGACGTCGGTATCGACGGCGTATGCTATCGCCGTCTGGACCCGGAATACTACGCCTGGCTCCGGCACAAGATGGCGCTGGCCAAAAAAGCGCTGGAGGCAGGACGACTCGATTCCGCCGCCTTCGACGGGTTGCGAATCCGCTTCAACGACATCCATGCATGGGCTGTCGCACGTTTCGGTGAGGACGAGCTTCTCGCCGCCGTTCGGAGCCTCGATCCCAAGACTTATCCTCCGCCGGCGATTGACCCGCCCGCCCAGAGCCGTCCAGCTTGTGCCGCACCCGTCTCTCCGGTTGCATGTCCCCCTGGACCGGCTGTCGAGCAATACCTTTACCCCAAGGACGGGGAGTGGCGCTTCACGGAGAAGGTCCCGCAATCGGCTATCGACAAGGTCGATGCCGTCCGCGATCAGGCGATTTCCCTCGGCTGGTCCGAGGCGCGGCTCTATCAGAACCGGGGACGGTTCCGCTTCCCATGCGGCGAGGATTTCGGACTCGTCTGTTTCGTCGATGCCAACGAACGCATCGGCCAAGTGACCCGGCAGTACATCGAGATCATCGGCCCGCCCCCGCGGGAGAACCGTCTTCGTTTCCACAACCCGGACGTGGATCAGCCATGGCTCAAGAGAACGAATCCAAAAACATGAAACGAGTCTATGCCAACGCCAGGGACGTTCTGCCGTCCGAGGTGCTCGATACCGTCCGGCGGCATTTCACCGGTCTCCTCTGGGTGCCGAGTGACGTGGGCTTTTACGAGGAACGCCGCAAGCTCGTGCTGGCGCTCAAGGGACAAGGCGTGCCTACCCGCGAAATTGCCCGGTTGTCCGGCGTGACACCCCGACGGGTGCGCCAGATCGTGGCTCAGAGCCGCGAGGAATCCATTCCGACGCATCGCGATTCGCTCCGGTAGGTATCGAGGGGGTTTCCCTTGAAGAGGGCGAAATCCGCCTTCCGCCCCGAACCCCGAGGTGCCGAAACGAAAAACGCGGTGATCATGGCAGACGACAAGGCTCAAGACAGGATCGGAAAACACGACGCGGGTCAGCTCAAACGCTGGCACCGGAACGCCGCGCCCGAGCAGGAAGTCCGGAAGACCGCCAAGGCGCGGACCGGCAGTGGCGCGGCTCCGGGCAACCAGAACAGCCTGCGCCAC
>JAKQIZ010000074.1 GCA_029561465.1 Deltaproteobacteria bacterium
GCCTCTTCCAGGCTGTGTTCCTCATCTAAGAGCTTGAACTCCAGGAGGGCCGTCTTGCCGATGAGGTTCTTGGCCCGGCCCGGATCCCTGATGCCGGGGAGTTGGACGATGATCCGGTCCTCGCCCTGGGGGATGATCTCCGGCTCGGTGATGCCGAATTGGTCCACGCGGTTCCGGATGGTTTCCAGGCCCTGTTCCATGGCCAGCTTCTTGATGTCCTGGGCCCGTTTCGCCTTGAGCTTTATCTGGATGATTTCCTTGCCGTCCCGCTGGCTCGATGACGCCGGCTCGAAATCAGGATAGTTGTCCTTCAGGATCTTTTCGAAGGCCTCCCGAGCCGGATGATCGGGAAATTCCACGGTTATCGAGTCCATTTGCGTCCTGGCGATGCCGCGGAAGCGGATCTTCTTTTCCATCATCGTCTCTTTGATGTCGTTGGCCATCCGTTCGATGGTTCCCTCCAGGGCCTTGTCCGTCTGCACCTCCAGGACGAGATGCATGCCGCCCTGAAGATCCAGGCCGAGATGAATCTTGTCCGCCGGCAGGTTGTTTTTCCAGAATGGCGGCAACCGGTCCGTCATGACGGAGGGAGTGAGATAAAAAAGGGCGACGAGACAAACCGCCAAAACGATGAGCGCCCTTATGCCGATACTTTTAATCATGCCTTACCTCGCTTGGTTGTTATTCTTTCCCTGCTTTTTGGAGCACGGCGCTGATGAAGCTTCGCGATACCTTGATCTTGACCTTGTCGGCGATTTCGAGGGTGACGATGGCGTCGGTAAGCCCGACGACCTTGCCGTGGATTCCTCCGGAGGTAAGCACCGTGTCACCATGGGCCAGGTTGTCGATCATGGTCTTCAATTCCTTCTGTTTTTGCTGCTGCGGCCTGATGAGGAGAAAATAGAATATGGCGAAGAGGATGACCATCACCACGATGAAACTCCAGTCTCCCCCTCCTCCCATCTTTCCTCCTCCGGCGCTTCCCATTGCGTAGGCAGTAGCGATCACTTCTCAAAACCTCCTTTTATATCGACGTTATCAGGTTCCCAATGATTCTTTTATGAACAATAAGCTTCGCTTCCCGTAAAGTTCCCAAGAATAATCTCATATATTTCCCGGGAAGCGACCGGCGGCGATCGCCTCCCGGATCCTCTCCATGAGCCGCAGATAATGGCGGAGGTTGTGGATCGTGTTCAGGATCAGCCCTAAAATCTCCCCGCTTACAAACAGGTGCCTCAAGTAGGCCCGGGAATAGTTCCTGCAAGTATAACAGTCACATAGCTCATCAATGGGCGCTTGGTCCTCCCGGTAGCGGGCGTGCTTTATAACAATCTTTCCCTCGCTTGTAAATAACAATCCGTGGCGGGCGCTCCGGGTCGGCATTACGCAGTCGAACATGTCGGCGCCGCGGGCGACGCAGGCGACGATATCCTC
>JAKQIZ010000093.1 GCA_029561465.1 Deltaproteobacteria bacterium
TCTTCGCCTTTCCGCCCCCCGCCGTGGTGGAGATGGGCAATGCCCGGGGGGTGGATTTCCAGTTGCTGGACCGGGGCGGCCTCGGTCACGGCGCCCTGATGAACGCCCGGAACCAGCTCCTCGGCATGGCGGCCAAGGACCAGCGGCTGGCCAACGTACGTCCCAACGGCATGGAGGATATCCCGGAGTTCCGCATTGACGTGGACTGGGAAAAGACGGGGGCCATGGGCATCCCTCTGCCTTCCGTCCACAATACCATCGCCGCGGCCTTCGGAGGGTCCTATGTGAACAACTTCATCCAGGCCGGCCGGGTAAAGAAGGTCTATGTCCAGGCCGACGCCCCCTACCGGATGCTTCCCCAGGACCTGGACAAGATTTACATCCGTAACAGCGCCGGTCAGATGACCCCCTTCTCCTCCTTCGCCTCCACCCGCTGGGCCACCGGGTCCCCGCGCCTCGAACGCTTCAACGGGTTCCCGGCCATGAATATCTGGGGTGAGCCGGCGCCGGGGAAAAGCTCCGGCGACGCCATGGCAGCGATGGAAGAGATCACCGCCAAACTGCCCCAGGGCATCGGCTATGACTGGGCGGGACTTTCCTACCAGGAACGGATGGCTCAGGCCCAGGCCCCGCTTCTCTACGCCTTTTCCATCCTCGTCATCTTCCTGTGCATGGCGGCCCTCTACGAAAGCTGGCCCATCCCCATCTCCATCATCCTGGCCCTGCCCCTGGGCGCCATCGGCGGCGTCATCGCCTCCAGCCTCCGGGGAATGTCCAATGATGTGTATTTCCAGATCGGTCTGCTGACCACCCTGGGCCTGACGACGAAAAATGCGATCCTCATCGTCCAGTTCGCCAAGGCCCGCCTGGAGGAAGGAAAAGGTCTCATCGAGGCCACCCTGGAGGGGGCGAGGCTGCGGTTTCGTCCCATCATCATGACCTCCCTCGCCTTCGGTTTCGGCGTCCTTCCCCTCGCCGTGGCCACCGGTGCCGGCGCCGGCGCCATGACCGCCATCGGCACCGGGGTCCTGGGCGGAATGATCACGGGCACCGTACTGGTGGTCCTCTTCGCCCCCCTCTTCTATGTGGTCATCGAAAGGCTTTTCGGTAAGCACAATCACGGGGCGGCGGTCGTCTCCGGGGGGCTCGGATCACTGCTGAAGAAACTGGCGGGACGGATCCCGGGAAAACGAGGGCCGGGAAAGACCCCGGAAAATGACGGTGACATTGTCACGGAGGATCGCTAAGATGAAGAGAAGCCGAATGGTCTTCACCGGTTGTCTGTCTGTCCTGGTTTTCGCCATGGCCCTCCTGAACGGCTGCACCCTGGCCCCGAAATACACCCGTCCCGCGGCCCCCATGCCCGCAGACTGGCCGACGGGGGAGGCCTATGGCACGGAGGCCGCCGCGCCGGGAAATCGGGCGGCCGCGGAGATGAAATGGGAGGAATTCTTCACCGATCCGGAGCTGCGCCAGGTCATTGCCGCGGCCCTGGCCAACAACCGGGACCTCCGCCTGGCCTCCCTGAACGTGGAAAAGGCCCGAGCGCTCTACGGGATCCAGCGGGCCGAACTCTTTCCCGCCTTCAACGCCGTCGGCGCCGGGAGCAAGGGGAGGACGCCGGCCGACCTTTCCTACTCGGGCACGGAGACGACATATGAGCAGTACAGCGTCAATTTCGGCGTCATGGCCTGGGAAATAGACTTTTTCGGCCGGATCCGCAGCCTGAAGGACCGGGCCCTGGAGGAATATCTGGCCACGGATCAGGCCCGCCGCGGCGCCCAGATCCTCCTGGTGTCCGCAGTGGCCAACGCCTACCTCAACCTCGCCGCCGACCGGGAAAGTCTCAAGCTGACCACCTCGACCCTGGCAGCCCAGGAGGGGGCCTATAAACTGATCAAGAAGCGTTACGACGTGGGATTGGCGTCGGAAATCGACCTCCGCCGCGCCCAGAGCCAGGCGGATACCGCCAGGGGAGACGTCGCCCGTTTCGCCCAGCTCGTCGCCCAGGACGAGAACGCCCTGCAGCTCCTCGTCGGCGCTCCCTTGACCGTCCTGAAGCTGCCGTCGGAGTTAGGCGGGCTGAATCCCTTCCGGGATATTTCCCCCGGCCTATCCTCCGAAGTCCTCCTGAGCCGTCCCGACATCCTGGCGGCGGAACACCGCCTTCGGGCCGCCAACGCCAGTATCGGCGCCGCCCGGGCCGCCTTCTTCCCCCGCATCTCCCTGACGACCAGTTTCGGCACCGCCAGCGCCGATTTGTCCGGGCTCTTCAAGGACGGCTCCAGCACCTGGAACTTCGCGCCTCAGATCATCATGCCGATTTTCGACGCCCGCCTCTGGTCCGCTTACGACGCCACCAAAGTGGAGAAGGAAATCAGCCTGACCCAATACGAGCGGGCGATCCAGACCGCCTTCCGGGAAACCGCCGACGCCCTGGCCGTCCGGGGCACGGTAAACCGGCAGCTTGCAGCGCAGAAATCCCTGGTGGAGGCCTTTGCCGAAACCTATCGCCTTTCCGCCATCCGCTATGCCAAGGGCGTTGACAGCTACCTGAGCGTCCTCGATGCCCAGCGGTCCCTCTACGGCGCCCAGAAGGGATTGATCGGCATCCAGCTCCTCCGCCTCGCCAATGAAGTGGCCCTGTACAAGGCCCTGGGCGGAGGGGCTTGAAAAAATCACCTTAATATGATCTTAGAGAAGAGGAATAGACGGACGACTTCATGAGAGGACGGAATGGAAAGCAGCAGCCCGCAGACATTACCATTATGGACCAGGCCCTTTGCCGCCGTAGGGCGGAGAGCCATCCGCTGGGTAAACCATTTGGGTGCCGTAGCGATCTTCTTCATCCTCGCGACGCTGAAGGTCGTCCACCCCAAGCAGTTAGCCAAGATCGCTTATCAGATCTATGAAATCGGCGCCCGGTCCGTGTCGATCATCCTCTTGGTGGGTCTCTTCACCGGCATGGTCCTGGGGCTCCAAACCTACCACGCCCTGGTGACCGTGGGCGCCCAGGGTGCCCTGGGGACCCTGGTGGCCCTGTCGCTGGTCCGGGAGCTGGGACCGGTGCTCACCGCCATCATGATCACGGCTAGGGCCGGCTCGGCCATTACGGCGGAAATCGGCATCCAGCGCATCTCGGAACAGATCGACGCCCTGGACACCATGCATATCGATCCCCTCCGCTACCTCATCAGCCCGCGGATCGTCGCCGCCGTCATCAGCTTTCCCATCCTCACCGCCCTGTTCGACATTATCGGCATCATCGGCGGCTACTTCTCCGGGGTCGTCCTCATGGGGGCCAACGCCGGCGCCTATATCTACCGCGTCCAGGCCAGCATGGAACTGAAGGACATCACCGACGGCTTCATCAAGGCGGTGGTCTTCGCCGTTATCGTTACGGCCGTCTGCTGCTACCAGGGCTACTTCGCCCATATGCGGGAAGACAGCCGCGGCGCCAAGGCGGTGGGACTCTCGACGACCGCGGCGGTGGTCATATCCTGCGTCCTCATCCTCGTGGCGGACTATATCGTCACATCCCTGTTGATTTGAGGCAGACGCCATGGACGCCCCCCTGATCGAATTCCAGGATGTCACCAAAAGCTTCGGACCCCGGATGGTTCTGGACCGCGTGAACCTCCGGATCCACACCGGGCAGGTAACGACGATCATCGGGCTCAGCGGAGCCGGCAAGAGCGTGCTGCTCAAGCATATCATCGGGCTCCTCAAACCGGACTCCGGACGGATCCTCTTTCAGGGCCGACCCCTGGATGAAATGACGGGAAGCGAACGGAAATCCAGTCTCGCCCAGATCAGCTATATGTTTCAAGACAACGCCCTCTTCGATTCCCTGTCTGTTTACGACAATATCGCCCTGCCGCTGCGGGAAACCACGGATCTTTCCCGGTCCGAGATCAACCGGCGGGTAAAGGCCAGGGTGGAGCAGATGGAGCTTGCCGACGCGGTAAACAAATATCCTTCCGAGCTTTCCGGGGGGATGCAGAAACGGGCGGCCCTGGCCCGGGCCCTCGTCACGGACCCCCGAATCGTCCTTTTCGACGAACCCACCTCGGGACAGGATCCGATCCGCAAAAACGCGATCCTGGGCATGATCGCCCAGTACCAGCGCCGGATCGGCTTCACGGCGATCCTCGTCAGCCACGAGATTCCCGACGTTTACTTCATCTCCAACCGCATCCTGGCCCTCTACGACCGGACGGTGGTCTTTCAGGGAACGCCGGCGGAGCTGGAGGATTTCGATCATCCCTTCCTGGATGACATTATCCGCAGTCTGGAAGGGCTGCACCGGGAACTGACGGACCCTTACGCCCGCACACGGTTCGCCATGGCCCACCGGGAACTGGAAAAGAGAAGAACCGGCAAAGACATTCACGTCTTGCCCGCGGAAAACCATCACGGATGAACAGCCGGACGGCGCCGCGCCGCAAGGCCGGGAGGAATTGACATGCAGAAATACAAACTGGAAACCGTAGTCGGCGTCTTTCTCGTCCTGGGACTCGTCTGCATCGGCTATATGACGGTAAAATTAGGGCATGTATCGCTCCTGAGCGACGATTCCTATCCCCTGTCCGCCCGGTTTACCTCCGTTACGGGGCTCCGGGCGGGCAGCGTGGTCTATATCGCCGGGATCGAGGTCGGCCGGGTGGAGCGGCTGTACATTGATCAGGAAAACCAGCAGGCGGTGGTGGAAATGCGGATCAGGAAAGATATCCGGATTTACGACGACGCCATCGCCGCCGTCAAGACGGAAGGATTGATCGGCGACATGCACCTCCGCATCGATCCCGGCGGCGGCGGGGACCTCCTCAAGCCGGGGGGCGTCATCACGGATACGCAGGCACCCCTCGATATCGGCGAACTCGTGGGGAAATACGCCTTCGGCGACGTGAAGAAGCCGGGGGACGCAAATAAGGAGCAAAAAGAGAAACCATGATGAAGAAGACTGTTGCGGTCCTGGTGATCGTCCTGGTGTTGCTGGCGGCGCTGCCGGTTTATGCCGGGGCGCCCCGAAACACCGTGGAGGAGAACGTCAACAAGGTGCTGTCCATCCTCCGCGATCCGAAGCTCAAGGGGGAGGCCGCCAAAGAGACCAAAAAGGCGCGACTGCGGGCCCTCTATGATGTCATGTTCGACGAGATCGAGCTGTCCCGGCGGACCCTGGCCCGGAACTGGAACAAGTTCGCCCCCGCCGAACGGAAGGAATTCGTCCTGCTTTTCAAACAGGTGCTG